>DQFC01000009.1 GCA_003531665.1 Candidatus Collierbacteria bacterium | reverse complement strand
AACAAAACAACATAGTCTCGTTACGATACAGGACGATGTAAAATACAAATATGGATGAAGCAAGTAAGAAAGAATTAATTGAGAGTTTTTTGACTCGGGGAGTCGAGAACATTATTCCTAGCCGAGCAGAGCTGGAGAAACTATTGTATTCAGAGAAGAAACTAAACGTTTACTTGGGAATCGATCCGACGGCAACCAGAATTCACTTGGGACACGCTTTTCCNNGAGAGACCGATATTGACTGATGAGCAAATCGAAGAAAACTTCCAGACATACAAACGACAGGCGGCGAAGTTTCTGGATTTTACGAAAGTTCAAGTGCACCACAATAGCGAATGGCTGAGCAAGCTGAACTTTGGTGATGTACTTAAGCTCACCAGAAACTTTTCTCTAAACGACTTCATTAGCCGTGAGCTGATCAAAAAAAGATTGACGGAGGGGAAACCTGTGAGTTTACCTGAAGTACTTTACCCTATCATGCAAGGATACGATAGTTACTACATGGATACTGATATCCAGCTGGGGGGAACTGATCAAACCTTTAATATGCAGGCAGGAAGAACTCTGCAAAAAAATCTTAGGGGGAAAGAGTCGTTTGTCTTAGCCAATGGCTTTTTACCGGGAACGGATGGACGCAAGATGAGTAAGTCTTGGGGTAACGCCATCTGGATTGAAGATCCGCCTGAGGAGATATATGGAAAGATAATGTCGACTGCAGATGACGTGATCTTGACCTACTACCTAATGGGAACGAACGCCTCACAACTAGTAATTGATGAAGCAAAGTCCAGACTTGAAAAAGGGGAGAACCCGATGAATCTCAAAAAAGAGTTGGCAAATATCATCGTAAATGAGTTACATGGGGAAGGGGCAATAGCCGGGGCGGAAGAACATTTCAGAAAGACAGTTGTAGAGAAAACGGCAGGGGAAGATACACCGGTGATTAAAGTTGATTTTGCTGTGCCTGTGCTGGGGGCAGAGGCATCACTGACGGCTTACGCCTTGGCCAATGGTTTGGTGACTAGTAACACGGAGTTCAAGACTTTACTCAAGGAGGGGGCGATCTACCTCAACGAAAAACGGATTGATGGAGAGGCAGAACTGCCGCTCAATCAAGGGGAAAATGTGGTGCGTATTGGGAAGAGGAAGTATTTGAAGTTAGTTAAATAATTTTTTGTTTTCTCTCGTGTTTACCCGTCTTGAAAAACCGGACGCTCATTCGCCAGCGCGAATGCCGTCCTTGCTTGCCGTCAAAAATTCTTTGAGTACAAAGAAACCGGCTTTTTGACATTGCGCAATATTTTTCTAGCCAGGTAAAACACTACGAAACTTAAAAATTATTTTTAACTTATCTGTTAGCGGGACTCTTCGAGTTCGATGATCCGCTGCAGGATAGCAAGGGAGGCGAGATAGGTGGGTTCGACACCATCGAGGGTAAGTGTCTTAACACCCATGTTTCTGGCTTTGGAATATGGAGTGTCGGAGGTGTAGTCGACGATGCCGATATCAAAGGGGGCACTGTTTAAGTCGATAGTCTCATTGGTTGTGTGACGATGATCGAAAGTGGCTTCGCTAATAGCCTCAAGATAAGGACCGGATTCCATTTCAATGACGGTAAGATTCTCTTGGGAATAGTTCTTGAGTAAGGCTTCGTTTTCGATATAAGTTCCGAGAACAGAGACGGCTTTTTGATTGGTCAGAATGGAGCCTTGATTGTTTACAAAAGGGAAAAAAGTGTTAAAACAGTTTCTGAAAATATAGGAGTTGCCGGTGTGTTCGTCGTAAACAAGACGAGGAATTTGAATGTCGCCAATTTCACTATTGAGTACGGCTGCCTTACCCATGACATAGACGCCTCTCATTTCCCGAACGTTTTCCAAAACTTCGGAAAGAATATGGTAAGCGGCAAAACCAAGAGGGTAATCTATGTTGAAAATTAGAGCATCCGATTTGTTTAGTTTGGCGGGTGACTTGATCTTGAGTCTGGGATCGAGATGCTTGGAGCTTACGATGTCTTTCAGAGAGATTATTTGGGTATTAATGTCCAGAAACTTGGAGCTGGGGATGGTCGTCAAATTTATTTTTTTTTCAAGGAGATTTTTGGCTGTATGATTTTGATGATTATCGAGATAATAGCGGGAGATGAAGTATAGAAAATCGTTTTCCGGTAAATTGTTTTCTCCGGCCAGGATGGATTTGTAGATTTCGTAAAGATCTGGTTTTTCTTTTTTGATGAATTTGAGAAGACCAGCTTTTTCTTTGAGAGCGAAGCCGGAAATTAGATTTACCAAGCTGTGTGCATTGGAACTTACGAAGTAGATGGGGCGCTTGGAGATGTGAAGCTTACCATCGGTTATTTTGGAAATATTTTTCCACCACTTTTGAGTGGCCTTGCAGTAATCGACCCAGGAACCGGCTAGTAATTGAATTCGTAAATCCAGAGGGTGGTCTTTGATTCTCTCAAATCTTTTTTGGAAGTCAGAGCCAAAGGCATTTGAGAGGCTATTAAGTTCTTCAGTGGAAACAAGATCACTCAAAGAGTTCTCTTTGAGTAATAAATGAAGTTTGTTCCATTCAACTTGAAAGGTGATGAGAAGATTCGTTAGATCATCGATGTCGGAGATAGAGTTGATGAAGCAGGCGAGAAGTTTCTTCGATTTGTTGAAGTGGTATTTGCGGCGTCTGGCTGGGGCTGTAACGTTTGGCCATAAATTAACATCTTTGAAACCCACCGAAGAGAAAACTTCCGGGGTAGGAGCGGCAATGACTTTGTGGATAAGATCAATTTCTTCCGGAAGTCTGAGAACGGCGTAGACAATGGCAGAGATNNTTTGTCAGGGAATTGATGGTGATCTCGTGCGTACTTTTCAAAGCGGAACGGTATGAACGAACGTGAAGATCCAAAGATTCGATGGTAGCGGGAGGGGTGTTGGGGTTGGTGACTTCTGACATTCGAGTAATTATAAGACATTCCGTTGACAATTTCTAATGGGTTTGGTAAATTTGTTTATTCTTTAAAAGATTATTAAATGCGCCGACGGAGAAGTAGTAGGTGGTAAGGGTGACAGGAGAGAGCCTGCGGGTGGTGAGAGCAGGCCGAACCTTGCTGACTGAATTAACCCTCCTGAGCAGATTTTGGTAACAAAATCCGGGTTTTCCCGTCATAGAAAAAGAGTGTGTCACCCAAGGGTAAACAGAGCACTCATAAAGTTCATTGGTGTGAACCGATGAAGAAACAAGGTGGTACCGTCTTTTTAAAAGGCCCTTGTCTGATTCCAATATTTAATTGGGATTTGACGAGGGCTTTTTTGTTATTAACTTACAAATATATCTAATATGAATAAAGAACAGATGGAGTCGGTGATCGAGCGTAAAACCGAACGGTTATCAAAAGAAGTCTTGATAGTTAGTCCTGAAGATAATTTAACACAAGATATTCAAGCGGAGTGGTTGGCCCAACTACTTTCTACCATGTACGTTGAGCATGGAATTACCAAACGAAGAGATTCTCTTCTTCGGGATATTGCAGACGGAAACTGCAAGCTGTGGTTTGCAGTGAAAGACGAAAAACCAATTGGATCGGCGGCATTGGTCCGGCAGTCGGACGGGAGTGTTGAGGTCGGAAGGGCAGTGTCATTGGAAAATGGCGTGGGTGGACTGTTGATGCTCTTGGCTGCGCAACATCACATGATGAATGCGGAAACTCCTCTTGTAGCCGAAGTGAGAGTTTCGGATGAGTTTGAAGGTGTGCCTTCGGGAGAGGCAACTCAGACGGTGTGTTTCAAGCATTTGGGCTTGATTCCTCAGGCAACTGTGCCGGCGTTTAATCACGGAAATCCTAATAGGCAAGAAATGTTCGTTTTTTCCTCATCTCAGCTAATCCCCTGTGGATTATCTGCATTTTTGCCTGAAAATAGAGCGAGCCGAAATTTGCTTCTTAATACGGCGGTAGCCATGTCAAGGAGAAGTTTTAGCGGCGGTTTATCAATCAGATCAGGTGAATCCGCCGAAGAAATGAGGTGGACATTGGTGGACAGATTGCCTTTTTCGGTGATTGTGCCAGACAGAGCTGGAGTCAAGTTCGAAATAGCCATTAGAGAAGCAGAGTCGAGTTCTCAGTTTACTCTGGTGCCACTGAGCGCCAGCCCGGCCAATACGACTGGTGTAATGGAGTGTCTGAATCTTGGTTTTGTGCCATGTGGCTTCGATCGGAACCGCGATAAGGATGGATTCCCTGTGCTTTTGCTCGGAAAATTAAAGAGGGGAACACTGCTGGCACCGATAAAGATCGTGAGTGGTGTGCTGGAGCCTGATGTGACTGAAGCCATTCAGGGTATAGATTGCAGATTCAGAGGCGGTCGATGACCAATTGACAAATCTGATGGATGTAGTACATTTGAAATAGATGGAATATTGCATGGTAGATATTTAAGGGAAAAACACCTACGGGTGTTTTTTTGTGTATCGAGATAGTAATTAACAACAGATATGAACAAAAAGTTCGAACAAGCAAGAGAGTACTTTGCTGACCCCAGAAGGCCGGAAACCTCAGAGAAATTGGCTCAACTGGGAGCAGACACAATCAGGGTGATGGCACAGATATACGCAACGGGCGGTGATATTGAGAAGATGGATGAGAAAACTCAAAATTGGTTGTCTAGATCAAAGGATTCGGAGGATCTGGTTGAAGTAATGGGAGAGTTACTGCTAAGAGAATCTTCAACCAGAAGATTTGACCATAAATTTATGGGTCAAATACATCCAAGTGGCGGGAAAATCGGGATACTGGCTAATTTGGTTGCGGCGTATATGAACACCAACACAATCGTGAAAGAAGTGTCGATGTCGGAACATAAAATGGAGCTTGAAGCGGTTGACTGGCTGATAGAAATGTTTGGATACGATAAGAGGGAAGCGAGCGGCAATATTGTGACAGATGGGACCTTGGCAAATTTGGCTGCTCTGTGGGTAGCGCGCGAGAAAAAAATTAAACAGCTAAAAGAAGGGGGTAGGTGGAAGCCGGGTACGGTGATGCATGTGTTGGTAAATGATATGAGACATTACTCGATTGACAAAGCGTGTGTAATCTTGGGAACAGAAAATGTGGTACTTACCCTATTACCCAGAAAAGGGTACAAGACAGATATTGAGGAGGCAAAAAAAGCGATCTGGAAGATTAATCGAAAAGGTGAACATGTATTGGCTTTGGTGGGTTTGGCGGGTGAGACGGAGACGGCTGAAGTTGATGATCTGAACGGTTTGGCTGATCTGGCGTCTGCGACCAAAACTCATCTCCATGTTGATGCCGCCTATGGAGGCCCTTTCATATTATCAGGGCGGGGAAATTTGTTTAAAGGTATCGACAGAGCGGATTCTATTACGGTTGACCCACATAAAATGCTTTATGTACCGTATCAAGCCGGAGCGGTGCTGTTTAAAAGTCGTAAAGATCACGCGTTGATTCAGAAAAGTGCCAGATATTTGCAACCTGAGGACAACAAGGGTCTACTGGGGGACCCGGAAAACAGAAACTTTGGCTTTGCTGCCAGAGTTGAAGGATCTTTGGGAGCAGGAGGTGTGATGGCAACTTGGGCAACGGAAAAACTACTGGGAAGGGATGGCTTTGCTGCCCTACTCGATCACACACTCGAATTGACTGAGTATTGCTATAACAGGGTAAGAGTTTCTTCTGTGCTTAGGCCGTTGCATGTGCCGGAACTAAACACCTTGCTGATCGGTCTGAATAACAATCTCGGGTTAAGTAAAGAGGGATACGGACGTTTGGTGAGGGATGTGCAGCAGGCAGTTGACCAAAAATATGGATACTATGTATCGACTAACGACGAAGTGGATTATGGAAGGTCCGCCTTTAGGTTTGTGGCGATGCATCCGTGGACGGACGTGACCGACGTGGAGTCTCTAATTGGACATCTGGAAGATGAAATAATGGAACGACTAAAGAAGAAATAGTCGGATGTGATAAAATATGGGCATGAACAAGTCGGTGTTTGCCCTCCATCAAATCTACGTGAACCATTTGCTTGGGAGGGTTTAACGGATTTATTCAAAAAATAAAGCGTGATCCCGCCCAAGCGGGATTTTTTTTCGTTTTTGGAGATAGT
>DQFC01000014.1 GCA_003531665.1 Candidatus Collierbacteria bacterium | reverse complement strand
GCCAGAAGCTGTTCGCGGCTTGGAAGTTTGGAGAGAGCCGTAATCTCGGCGAAGGTGATGATTTTGTCATCCATGACGCCGGTTTTGATCTTAAGACTTTCGTGATCTTTAGAGAACTCGGAGACGATCTTGGCGGCGGAGACGGCATCGGGACTGAAAAGTACTGCGGTGGGACCTTCGAGGAAGGAACCCAGGTCTTTGGCCAGCTCCTTAGATTTTTCTTCAAGAGCGAGGCGCATAAGGTTATTCTTGGTGACGAGAAATTTGCCACCGGATTTATCGGCTTCGGTGCGGAGCAAGTTCTGTTCTTTGACGGTAAGACCGGCGTATTCGGTGAGAATAATAGCCTTAGAATCGTTTAGACTTTTGACGATTTCGGCGAGTTGATGGACTTTTCTTTGGTTGGGCATGGATTTTGAGAGTTATTAGTTATTGGTTGTTAGTTCTTGGTTCTATCCGCCAGAAGCGAATTGAGTACAAAAAAGGCGCGTACTCAAGACGCGCAAAACAGATTTCTGTTCTGCAGAGGATATTGATTGCCCACGCCGTGGCGGGGTAAACCTCTGGTCTTGGAACTAGAAAGGATTATAGAGTGATGGAGCGAAGAATGCAAGGACGTTTGGGATATCGTCGCATGGTGATAGAATATTGAGGTACGATAATCCGCACTCTAACACAGGAGGAAGATTGGCTAAAATTAGCATTCCCCAGAAAGCTGTGCCTTTGTGGCGACAGGTGCTGAGATCTCCGGTGACTATTCCCCAATGGGAAACAAACCGGCGTGATAGTGACGTACGGGCATTGATGGACCTTGATCTCATCACGTTGAAGTTGGACTCATACCCGATGTGCACCGTTGATTTAAGAGACACCTCGCTCCGCTTAAATAAGGATCAGTTAAGTGTATTGATGGGTTTGTCCAGCTGTGGCATGTGTCGGGCGGACTTTGTTGCCTGGGCTGGGCTGGTTGGAGTGGAAAAACCCCTTGAGGTATTGAAATCGTTGGTAGAACTTGATGTCGTTCTTATTACGACAAAAAGCGGTCTTGTACATTTTGAGTTAAGGTAGCTCTTAATATGACCCCGCCCATGGCGGGGCGTTTTATTATCGGCTTGACATTCCCTCTTGCAAATAATTAAAAAGGTGTAAAATATGGGTTAATATCAGCTCGATTTGTGCTGATCGGTCTTTAACATAATTCTGAAATTTATAAATGGAGGTGAAAGATGGATAACGTAAAATTTACGAGATGGATTGGCTCTATGCCCTCCAAACCACAAGGGCAGATAATGATAGCCTTTTTTGACGTTCTCGGTGGTTTCCCCGGAGCGGATGGTCTGCTTGAAACGGCGAAAACTGAAAGCTGGACGCTCCAGAAAATGGCGGCTGAATTGAAAGCCGCCGGTCAGGATGTTTCCACGGTTGAGAGTCTTTTGGTAAATGAAATTCCTGCTCCACCCGCTTCGGAAGTCGTTCTTTCGCCTCGAGAGAAGCGCTTGGCCGAGTTAAGGGAAAAATACCCAATAAACGTTACCGGTTCTGCCGCGGAACCCGTTCCTGCCCCGAATTCTCCAACTGCGAAGGCGGATGATGTTACCAAAGAGCAAGGGGAGAAGCCTGTGAAAGCCAGCCCTCTTGGTTTTTTGAAAAAGATTCGGCTTGGAAAGAAGAAGAAAACCGTGGCTGAAGCCGAGAAGCCGACAACGGGGAGTAAGAAGGGAATCAAGAAGACGATTTTGATTGTAGCGATTCTGCTGGTTGTAGTGGCTGCCGTGGTAGCAGCAGTTATGATTTCCGGTGGCGGAAACGAATACCCAGACTATTCTCCTGCTTTTGACGATAATCCATCACAAGACTCTTCAATGCCACAGGAGGCAATGCCTGTTTTGACAAATCCGAATCCGTTGGACTTCGTTTCAAGTCCTTGGCTGAAAGGTTTGCAGGGTCTGATCTTCGCTGAGTTAATTGGAATTATTTTGGCTGTGATGGGAGATTCAAAGTTCAGGAAACAGTGGGGAGATTCAGTCGTCGCTTTGTCTTGCGCGTTGGTGGTGATCTTTGTCGCTGTCCCCCCAGGGGTTCCAACCTATTTTGCTGGGATATTGTTGGCAGCGATGATTGGAATTGTCGCTCTTGTTTCTTTTATGGGTGGGCGTGATTTCTCTCCGGCAGCCGCGTTTTTCTTGGTCATTGGAATTGTGGGAGGGCTGATTTTCAATAAAATTGCCCTTTTGCAAGGAGTAACCAAAATTGTATCTGCACCTGTTTTACCAATGGTTCAGTTAGGAGTAGTTTTCCAGCTGAAGAATTGGGCGGCAATGGGTTTCCCGTTGCTGATTTACTTCATCATCATAATTGGAGTAGCCGTTTCGTTTTTTGAAGCTTTGCGTCCAAGTGAAGACAAAACTCCCAGACTTGGAACAATGATAGCCGCAGGTATCGGCTTGGCTATTTACTTTGGAAGCCTTTATGGACTGCACCTGACCGCTTGGGTTGCTTATACGATGGCATTTAGTGGCGCAGGTTTGATTTCAGCACTTTCTCAAAATGAACGAGCCATTCGAGTGATTACCGACAAATGGGGCGTTCGTTCCCCGTTTGATGGATCAATGCTTGTAACCGCAGTATTGCTATTGATTCAAATCATTACTGGTTCAGTAGGCTTGTTTTAGTGACTTTGAGAGTTCGTTTGCGAGGGTACCTTTTGGTGCCCTCTTTTTTGTGCAAAAAGGCCCCTCTAGAAGAGGGGCTAAGGGAACTATTTGTTGACATTGGATCCGTCACAGCGAACCCGAGAGTCACCGCGAGTAGGACTCATGACTACAATGAAGTCTTTGACGTTGTACATCTTGGCTAGCTCTGGAGTGTAGAAGCTTTTGATGGCTTCGTAAAAGCTTCCACCGGATCTCATATCGAGTTCGATGAGGCTGTAAAGATCTTCAATGTTTTTTGGCCAGAGGGCGATGGTCTTGGCTTTTTTATAGGCATCCAAGCGGAGATACTCTTCGTTGATACCCGTAGGGAAAATCCAAGGTCCCAGATCCGGCCAGAGACGTCTTTCATCTAGGCTTTTGATAGTGTAACTATCGTCGCTTGGAGGAGTTTCACCATCGAGAATCGAGGAGGGAGTATTTTCTTCTACACTCGTGATACACATCTGCCCGGAAAAAGTTACTGTTGCGGTGGCAATGTAGGTTATCTCGATCTTGTCGCCTTTGGGAGTTCGACTAGTTTCAGTCCAGTCATCACCTAGGGTGACCACCGGATGGAGAATAAATTCGGCTTGTGTACCACCGGTGAGAACTCCTTTGTAAACGGCTGTGTATTCGATGAGAGCATATCTACAGAGCAGGTCACCGGCGGTATTTCCCCAGCCACATGGAACACTTTCGACTTTTTCTGAACTGGTGGCAACGCCGGAAATATCACGACTGTGGATGTTTAGGGACAGATTGAGCCAATTTTTAGCTTGGGTGTCCAAATAAGCTTGGAGTCCGGAAATATCTCGAACGTACAGATAGAGATATTCTTGTTCGGGGATAGGATTTCCGGCTTCGGACATTTGAGTGGTTGAAGCGTTGAGAACTCTTTGATTATCTTCACTACCCGGGATCCTTGGCTGAGCGGACTTTAGTGATTCTCGAAAAAGCCAATAAACACCAAAACCGCCGAGAATGATTAAGAAAATTAAAATTACCTTTAAAACAGAATTTAAGAATCGATCGAATTTTTTCATTGTAATCAACCTCCTAAAGATTTCAACAGATTTTGGATAGAAATGAAGAGATTTGGATCTCTATGCCACAGAACGACGGTCAGCAAGGTGATGATGATGAGAATGATTGAGAACGGAACAACCCATTCGTGATTGTTTTCGTCTTCATCAGAATCATCATTTGACATTTCAGTAGGTAAGTAAATGATTATCGGTTGAGCTCCGCTTTGAGTTACCATACGATTTGTGTACCCTTGCCTATCAAGATTTCTATCGATTTCAAGGAGGGCTCTAACTTCTCGCTCTGTAAAGTTTTCAGGTAGATCTTTGACCAAGTTTCTTCTTTCGAGTTCGTTAACCATCGGGGGTTGGAGATGGATCTTCGTGGCCCGTTTTTGAAATTGATCCCAAGTCATGAAGCCTCCTATCTATTTGCGTTGTATATAGCCAAAACTGAATCTGCATAGCTATATCCGACACCGCTGGGTCCGTAATGGAATAGTGCTTCACGGGCATTGGACGCGGCACCGCCATTTTGTAACATCTTTGTACCGTAGGCAATGTTTATTTCCGGATTTAGTAGTTCTAAAGAAGTTGGTCTGTCGGCAAAAAGAGCCCCGTATTTACGACCGGAAATTCCATCCCTTGGCATTACTTGCATGAGGCCAATAGCTCCGTCTCGAGAGCCGCAAATGGCAATACCGTTTATTACCATATGGCCACTGTCATCGTCACAAGCCTCTGGGTTTCCACCATAGGACTCGACTTGGAGTAGAGCGGCAATCAGATTTGGGTCAAGCCCGCGCTCTTTGGCATAGTAAGTGATCAGTCCACACCATTGTTGAGTGATTTGTGGGTACGACGGACTGATTTCGCATGGTGTACTGATGTTTAAAGGATAGTCGGCGGGATTTTTGGAAGGTTTGCCGTCTTCTGAAGCAACATATGCTGTCTCAGAAACCGGATTTGTAGGTACAGATTGAGTTGAATCCGTCGGGACGGTCGCCGTTTGAGAAGTCAGTGCCCCGATGGCCAAATCCGAGTCCTCAACGTATATTAACTGTCCCGGAGCCTCCGGTATTGGAGATACGTAATAAATTCCAATAAGGATTATGAATACTGAAGCAATTCCGGCATACCCGATTGGTTTGTAGTGTCGAGTAAACAATAAAAGCAGACAACCAGCGAGTACTATGTAAGCCCAAACAGGAACGATGAACGGAAGGCGTTTGGGAGTATATTCCAGAACGCTTGGGACGATTTCTCCGTTGGTGTTATCCATAAAGAAATCACTACCCAAATCTACGTATCCCGGATTGTCTTGAACTGTTGGGACTGATACGGGGAACCCGGTGGCTGATCCTTCGATGCGAGCGGGATGGATCCAGTAATAACCACCAACGTAAGCCGGAACCGTTCCGTCAGTGAAGCCGAAGTTATTGTTTACGAAACCCAAAGTGTAGTGATTGTGCTTAGGGATTTGGTCTCCGTGATCTTCGCAGTTGGCTTCGAATCCGGAGCATCCCGGTTCACCAATCACCTCGTCTGGGCCAATGTGTTGACCTTGCTGGTACCTTTCGGCGGGATTGTAATCAAGATGTCCGATGAAGATCTGCCAGCCTTGGCAGGGCCCCTCACCATCAATGAAGAGACTATAACCTCCGCCCGCCTTGTCCCATCCGGCAACACGAACTATTCCGCCGTTTTTGAAAACGATGGTGGTGGGGACGAGATAATCGACTCCTGGCCATTGGCTTGTATTCCAGCGATGTAAACCGGCAAAGCTAATGTCAGGTGAAATATTTCCGGAACCTAAAATCATTCCATCTATACGGATTGATTCCATGGTTGAGGTTCTTGAGGCTGCTGGTGGCTGAAATTCACAGGTGTTTGGCGCTTGGGCGGAAACAAAATGGGGGATAGTAGAGAAAATTAGGGCAATGAGTATGCCCCAGGACAAAAATAGTTTTTTGTGGGACATGACTCCTCCTGAATGATGTAAATTTCAAAGGACAACGAGAGCTGTATAAAACGTAATGATTTTATCTTATATAGGGGTCAATCACAATCTCTGGGGTGTTAACGATGTTATTTCTTTGTCTAGAAAATCAAAAACCCCACCGAGGACGGTGGGGTAGAGAAAACTATTTGAACGGAGAAATGTACCATCCGTTCCAGGTAATCCAGGGGAATCCTCCAGGGGAGCCAATGGAACTGAGAGTCAGATTTATGTTCTGGCCGGGAACCAACTTTCCATTGACTGTTGTATCATGACAAAAAACGGTGGTTTCCAGGCGGGCGGAAATTGGCGAAAAGTCAACCAAATATGTCACCGCGTTCATTCGGATGGGAACTTCGGTTGGCCAGCCGGTGATATAGCCGTTTACATAACCCGAACACATGGAGTATGCGGTTATTTGGCCTACTTCGTCGAGGTAGAGAAGAAGATCAGCCAAAGAAATCTTGGAACCGTCCGGTGGATAATTTGCGGGGCCTCCGGGGGTGGTAGTGGGCCATTGAACTGTGGCCTTGGACATAGGCCAGACGAAAACTGAGTTAAGGTATTCAAGCTGAGCCCCACCCTTTCCGGGATCGGAAGTATAGAAGTGAAGACCACCGGCTTGGGTACAATCGTACTGGCTGTACCTCAAAGCTGCAGCAGTATCGATAACGAAGTCAACGATGACTACATATGTGTTTCCACCTAAGGTGGTTAACGGTACTTGTCCACGCAGAGGTTCTATAGGGCAGTTTGGGGTATACAGCTCAGTGTAAAGATTTGTCGCCATCCAACTACGAAGATAAGAGATCTCGACTACGGGAGTCGGTGGAGGGGTTGGCAGGGGAGTAGGCTGATCACTGTACACTGGTGAGATCCAGATGTTTCCGGCTTG
>DQFC01000039.1 GCA_003531665.1 Candidatus Collierbacteria bacterium | reverse complement strand
GATGATGAACTGCCACCGCCAGAACAAGCATTGTCAGAAATACATTCAAAGTCGTCTGGCCCACCGACTCGATTGCATCTACTTCCTACAGAGCAGCCACCTACAGACCCGCAGTTCCCTGAAGTGCCAGGATCACCACATTTTAACTTCGCACAGGTGACATCTGATCTGCATGCGTATTCTCCCGCGCCCATTCGTGTGCATTTTGATCCAACAGAACACCCTCCGGCTACGCCACACTTTCCGAATGTTGTGCTATCGCAAGACGCCGCCATGGGATTGCTTTCGGGGGCGTTGGGGGCTACTTGCCCTTGACTACTAAGTTTGTTTGATACAAAAAATGCCGCAGCTGCCAAGACGACGATTGCCAAAACCGTCAATAGTCCTCTTAACATCTGAGACTTTTGTTTTTTTGGTTTAAGTCCCTTCATATTTTTTAATATTGTGGTCCAAATAATAGAGGACCTGTATTCAGAATAATCTATTTTTTGAAAATCAACAAGATGGTGAGGGGAACTAATGAACTTGCATGGTGGACAATTCCTGTACAAAAAAAGACCCCGCATGGGGGTCCGGAAAACTAGGCTCTTTTGCCCTGACTGACACGCAGTACACTTGCGTACATCTTTTTAGCTTGTCTGTATATCTCGAGCTGACCTTCTGGGATCAGAATCTCCATAGTCTCGTAACGGTTAAGGACCTTGTAGGATTTTCCTACGAGTACACGGAAGTCACCGACAGAAGCCATTCCTAGCCATAGGATAAATTGGGCTAACATGAGCTTAAGTCGTCTGTCCCCTGAAAGAGAGAACGAACGATATTCTTTGAGGGCGTCGGCGAAGTTTTTTAGGCCTTCTTGTTTGGCCAACGTCAAAAATTCCGGAAACTCTTCCAGGTTGTGACCAATATCGGCAAAATCGGTCAAAATAACGGGTTTCATAGAACCTCCTTATTAGCGTGCGAAGCTAACGAGAATTGTACTACAGATCGGTGGCGCGGAAAATTTTGGGCTTGGTCCAGTCTTGTGGAACGACCTGGCTGGGTAAATTAGACGGTGGTATGACATAGGGAGTGTCCGCTACCGGTGAATCTTCCTCCGTAGGAAAGGGGACGTCCTCCTGTTCGGCAGAGAGGTTTTCTTCCAGGTCGTCATCCTCGTCATCAGGAGCAGAAGGAGCCTCGAAGAAAGCCGGCTGAGCGAAGCGGGGAACAAAGGCAAGCTGGTTTGGCAAACGGGCCCCATGCCGCATGAGGAAGGCGATGGTCGAAAAAGTGTCCGCAGTCATGCGAGGACTAGTGAGATTCTTGGTCTCCCCGTAGATGGTACCCAGAAGATTTTTGGCCGCTTCGGGGTCTGGTTTGATACCAGCCCTGTCCATAAGAAGAGCGACTAGTTCGGAGAAAGAACCGGAGGTGTGATGAAGAGAATTCTTGGTGAACTGAATTGGCTTGGGAGTAATGTTTAGACTAAGGATCTTGGCTTCATCCAAAAACTTTTTTTCGTCAGCGTAGATTTTCCCCAGCTCTTCCAGAGAACCAATTCCTAATGTTATGACCAGGTCGGCCGAAGCGCCGGAGTAGGCATATTTGACGTTACTGACATCGGGAACAGGTGCGTTCGCCTTGGGCTTGATCATTAAATAGAACTTACCATCGGGGCGGACATCATAGTCGACTTTCTCCAGGTCGTCTTCGTGGTAATCAAAAGAGATGACTAGATTTTGGGCGCCGATGCTGTCGGTAATTTCTTGGGCGCCGTGCAATTTGGAGCCGATATGTACTTCACTACCACAGCCAATTTGAGATTTCTTGCCAACTGAAAGAAGCGTCAAGTGTAGACTTAAACCGGCGGAGACCAGATCTTCTGATGGATCCGGGGGGAGAGCAACAATGATTGAGCTGGTGGAGTCGAGGAGGTTTTTGGCTGATAAAAACTGATTTTGATCTTCCATGATTAAGCCTGCTTACTGGCGGGCAGGACTTCAATAGTAGTTGCCGTCATTATATCACCGGGTTTGAATTCAATAGGAGGAATGAGAGTAATGCCGAACTCTTGATCTTTTTTGACTTCCGAAACTTCTGATTTATTTGCCTGCAATGAAGAAATTCTTGAGTTCTGAATCTTATCAGTAATTTTGATTTTTCCAGAAATGACAACACATCCGTAAACGATTGTTCCTCCAAAATTAAACACCTTAAGGATGGTTGCTTGACCGGTTTCAATTATTTTAGGTCCTTGAGCAATTGTCTTTTTTTCTTGAAGGTCCTTTATATAGTCAAAGAGCTGATAAATGATTCGGAAATTAGAAAATTTTATTTTCTCGATCTCGGCCAATTTTGCGACAGAACTAGATATGTGAATATTAAACCCTAGAATCTCGGCTTTGGAGGAGGAGGCAGTCTGGATATCCGCGTCCGAGACATTGCCCACAGATGAATAGATAACGTTGGCTTGGTCCTTGATAGATCCCAAAATTGCTTCTAGAGACCCTTGTACATCGGCCTTCAGAAGGATGGTGGGTTTTTCGGAATTAGGCGTTGTTGCGTCGTCTTCGGCTCCTCGCAATGACGACGTTTGTACGGGGATTGCCACTCCTGGAGATATATCGGGCGATTCGTGAATCGCCCCTACAGAGGACAAAATTGGGGTGCTGGTTAGAAGATCTCCCACAATGGGGACAACGGAAAGGCCGATCACCTGAAACGGAGTTGACGGTGTGGCTTCGAGAAGTGTTTTCCCGGTGTAATCAATCATGGATCGTATTTTGCCGATGTTTTTCTTTAATAAAAACAAATTATCATTTTTTCTAAAAATCCCCCTTTTCACTAGAAGGGTGGCAAGGGGACCAATTTGTGGATGAAGAGAGGATTCAATAACTAAGACCGTCGCAGGGCTTTCGGCGGAGCTGTCTTTGAGCTCTTCTAGTTCGGCGAGCAAGAGAATAATCTCCAAAAGATCGTCAACCCCCGTGCCGGTCTTGGCGGATATATTGACCAAGGGGATGTTCCCGCCGTACCCTTCTACATAAACACCATTATTTGCCAGATCTGTTTTTACTCTGTCGGGATTTATACCGGGTAAATCCACCTTATTGACCGCGACAACAAAGGGAATACCGGCAGACTTGATGTGTTCGATTGATTCGATTGTTTGAGGCATGACGGAATCGTCGGCAGCCACAAGAAGAATCGCTACGTCTGCGGCCTGTCCACCACGACGACGCATGGCTGAAAAAGCCGCATGGCCTGGTGTGTCAATGAAGGTGACCTTTTTCCCTTTATATTCGATTTGATAAGCACCAATGGCTTGAGTGATGCCTCCGATTTCTCCGGCGGCGACTTTTGCCTTACGGATTCGATCCAGTAAAGAAGTTTTGCCGTGATCGACGTGTCCAAGAATAGTAACCACCGGCGGTCTGCCCACCTCGGCGGGCAGGGTGTCCTTAATGTTTTCTGGCATAGGATTTAATTAGCTTTTGTATGAGGCGAGTTGGACCTTGATTTTCTCAAGTGTCTTGGGGCCGATGCCTTTGACAGCGTCCAATTTGTCTTCCGTGAGATCTTCGATGTGAGTGAGACCGGCTTCGACCAGGATGTTTCGGGCTTTGGTCTCGAGGTCAAGTTGGTCTATTTCGTATTCCTCTGCACCAGTAGCTACTATCGCCGACTCGGAAGAGGCCTGATCGGAAATTATTCTTAGTTTGGAGCCGGTGAGTTTGGCCGCGAGTTTGACGTTTTGACCACCTCGTCCGATGGCAAGAGAGAGCTGATCAGAAGGAACCGTAACTGTGGTTTCACCAGACCGGCTGTCGAAAGAAATATTAAGGCCGTCGGCAGGGGCCAAAGCAGATTTGATAAATTTATCTTTATCTTCAGCATACTGGATAATATCGATCTTTTCGTTGTTTAGGTCATTGATGACAGCTTGGACACGGACACCTTTTTGTCCGACGCAAGAGCCGACCGGATCGACGCCAGCCTGGGTTGACTCCACAGCCACCTTAGAACGGGAGCCGGGTTCGCGGGCGATGGCTTTGATGACAACTGCGCCGGAACTGACCTCGGGGACTTCTCTTTGGAAGAGTCCCGCCAGAAGACGATCGTCGGCACGGGAAACAATTATTTGTTTACCTTTGATGGTTTCGGAAATTTCTTTGAGATAGACACTGAGACGAGAGTTCAGGCGATAAAATTCAGTGTGAACTTGCTCTTCCGGAGGCATGACGGCTTGGCCCCGACCGAGGTCGATGACGACGTTGCGGCCATCCATCCGCTGAACCATGCCGGTCATAACTTCACCGATGTGTTCCTGGTAATCGGCCAAGACTGAATCACGTTCGGCTTCTCTAATGGTTTGAAGAATAACCTGTTTGGCTGCCTGGGCAGCAATACGGCCGAAACCCGGAGGTGTAATTTCCTTAAGGTCTTTCTTTTTGGCATCTTCCTTGCCAACAAAAAGTCGGAATTGGCCATTTTCAGAGTCGACGTCGGCAGTGACAACGAGCTCATCTTCCTCGAATTTTAGTGCCTGTTCGGGATAGTCTTTTTTGAAGGAAGCCACCAGAGCTCCGTTGATGGCATTAAGGACTATCTCGGGAGAAATACCACGTTCGGAACAGATTTGATTGATAGCGGCGGCAAATTCGGTGCGGGCAGAAAGAGTTTGTGTGTCCATNNTAAAAAGAGCGACCCGAGCCGCTCAACCTGAAAACCACAATCCTAAGAGAGATTATAGCGCATTTGCCAAAAAAAATCTCAGCTACCAGGGCTGAGATTTTTTCAAATCCAAAGGAAAGTGGACTTCTTGAGTGTTTCTGCTAATTTTTTTTGTGGAACCACAAACTTGGAGCCACCGTCCCCCTCAATAACCTTGACATCTTCAGAAGCACCAATGTAATCCAAAGCTATTGAAAACTTTTCGAAATGAGACGAACCAAATGTAATGTTTCTTTTGGCGCGTTGCACTAATTCTTCAAGCGGCATTGCACTCCAGGCACCACGCTCAAGAGCGTAATCAGCGATCATTTGAACAACCGCCTCCTCTTCTGCGTTCCCCCACTTACTGCCTCCAAAGATACAACTTTGCTTATTCTTGGGAAGCTCTGGGAAATCGGCTTGATTGACCACCAATCGTTCATCAT
>DQFC01000041.1 GCA_003531665.1 Candidatus Collierbacteria bacterium | reverse complement strand
ACCTCGTCCGTCCAGTTCACCATCTCCGTTTCACCAAACGATGCCATCAATATTCTCAACGGACTAGGCTCAAATCTTGACAAGTTCCTCCTCAACTATCCCCAAGATTTAGTTTGGAAACAATATATCGCAAGTTCTCAGGCCAACTATCGTTCCGATCGTTATGGCGGACCATTGATTTTTGCCAATCTCGACAACTACTGTGAGTTGCTCGGCAGAAATAATGTCATTCAGGGAACTCAACTTATTCCGCTTTCCCAAGTAACAGAGCTGGACATCCCCTTATATCTGCGTAGTATTTGGTGGCACTTCCGACTCAAACGATACGGCAATAGTCTATGTATCGAAGTCCGTCCGCTCCCCAGACTAAACGATAACCGTTTCGAAGATCAGTTCAGACAAGTTACAAATATCTTCAAATGGTATGGATCCAGGAAACCCAACTATTACTATGGTAGTGGCTGGGAACACTAACTCTTTCAACCGCACCAGCAATGGTGCGGTTTTCTGTACTCAGTCCACCTGTGGCGGATCAAGCAAGTCCCAAATACTTCCTCATCCCTTCATAGAAAGTCATTACCGAGCCAATATCTACCCATTCATCGGCCGAGTGAATCTCACCCCCAAGTGGCTTATGCATCAGTACCGGTGCTTTAGTTGAAGCGAAGTGTCTGGCATCCGAAGCCCCGTAAGTTTGTTTCACCAATATTTTCTTCCCAAACACCTCTTCCATAACTCCAATATATTTCTTTACTTCCGGATCNNTGTTATCACCATATATTTTCAATAACTCAGCCCCCAACTTCAAGAGAGGATCAATCGCATTTTTACCCAGCCACGGCCTCGAAGCATGAGCCGGCTTTCCCTTGGTCACCAGCCTTAATTGGCAAACACCCTTAGCCTTATCTACAAAGTTGAGATCTTCACCTCCATCGGGAACTATTAACACCTTTGGAGAAAATCCTCGCTCCGCCACCACCTTCGCCCCTTCCAGTCCGCCCACCTCCTCGTCAGTAGTAATCATAAGACAGAAATCAACATCTTTTTCTTTCGCCTCATTCAAAAGAGCCACTCCCAACGGAATCGAGAACTTCATGTCACAAGTGCCCCGGCCAATGGCTTTTTCTTCTTCTACTTTCATCTCAAATTGGTCATCTCTTCCGGCCACCACGTCCATATGCACCATATAGCAATATTGAGGAGAGTCGCTCTTTCTCACGGAAGCTATCATTACTTCAGCTTTGCCATTATAGATTCTTTGTACGTCAACGCCTTCTCCGATCAGGTCTTGGACATAATTTATAGCCTTAGAGTTTTCTTGTACTTCTCCCGGAAGCGTCTTCATCGCCACCAAATCTCTCAATTGTTTTGTTAAGTCTTCTTTAGTCATTTTGTTTAATTAATTTTATTGCATCTTCCACAAACAATGTTTTTTGTTCCCCGGATTTCATGTTCTTAATTGACACTTTTCTTGCCTGCACCTCGTCACTGCCAATCATCGCCACGTAGGGTATTCCCTTTTTATTGGCATATTTCAGCTGTTTATCTAGCTTACTGTCTTCAGGAAATAGTTCCGTGTTCAACCCTGCTACTCGAAAGTCTCGAGCCGTCTCCATCGCAATTACTCTCTGATCTGTGGAGAAAGCCACCACCAAAACCCTGGTATTTGTTTTTGTCTGTGGAATCAACCCAAGTAAATCGGCAGCCTCAACAGTCCGATCAAAACCCATTCCTATCCCTGTCGCCGGGATCTTCAATCCGGTTATTCTTTCCATCAAACCGTCATATCTTTCACCCCCTCCGACAGAACCTGCCGTATAGTCTTCAATTATCATTTCCCAAATTGGACCCTGAGAATATGAAAAGGAACGCGCCAACGTTGGTTCAAATCTGTAAAACTCTTTCCCGAATCCTGATTGCTCCAAATAGGAAATAATTGTCTTAATTGTTTCGTCCGGCTTGATGTTTAGCACTTGTTCAAAATATTCTTCGGCTTGATTTTTTTCTATCCCCTTTTTCACCATATCTTCTATCACCCCGTCTTTACCGATCTTTTTTAATTTATCTATAGCTACAATTGCCTCATAAGGGATACTTTCCATCAGATCACGGCTATTTAGAAGTACCACCGGTTTCTTAAAACCAAGACTCAAATAAGTGTCCAGATTCTCTGCCATTACCTCAGCATCTGCCGTAGGTGAGGCAATTCCAAAGATATCAACATCAAATTGGATTGGATCACGGTAACGACCTCTTTGAGGGTTTTCTGCTCGGAATACCGATTGGCATTGGTAACGCCGGAACGGCATTGTTAATGAATTCAGGTTATTAGCCACAAAACGACAAGTGGGCACTGTTTGGTCATATCTAAGCATAACCTCACGCCCACCATTATCGACGAATTTATAGAAGAGTTTTTCATCCTCTCCGACCTCGCCTTTAAAAAGTGAGTAAGGCTCAAGTGTTGGAGTTTCAATGGGTTCATAACCCCATCGTTCAGCCACCTCAATCATTTTATTTTTGACCCATTGGCGCTTCCTTGCCTCTTCAGGCAAAAAATCTCGAAATCCTTTTAATGTTTGTTTGTTGTTCATATTCAAGCAATATAGTTAAGTGATAACGTACCTAGTAATCCTAATTAATAATACCTCCTACTATCTCCAAAAACGAAAAAAA
>DQFC01000029.1:84115-92228 GCA_003531665.1 Candidatus Collierbacteria bacterium | reverse complement strand
ATCTCCATCGGCTCAAACAGTTGTTCGCCAATTCTTTTTTGCAGTTCCAAGAATCTCCAGCTGGTGGTCTTCGCTCCACTTCCTTTGCGGTCCGCGATCCTCAGCATTACCATGTCGTTAATGTTTTCCTTACCCACCCTCCTTATTAGTCTCCGGATCGAGGCATCGGTCATTTCCGGTTGATAGGCAAACATATGCCACCTGACCAAAGTTTCGATTTTTTCGATTTGTTTGCGGTTAAATTTTAGTCTTTCCGTAATCTCTCTGATCATTCTTGCTCCAATCACTTCATGGCCGTAAAAAGTCACCATTCCCTTTGTTGGCTGTATGTATCCACAGTTGACGCAGGTAGTCATTTCCTCGGACAGATCTGCCTCGCCGGCAGGCAGGTCTCGGAACATCTTTCCACACTTTCGGCATTTAAAGCGCTGACTTCTTGGCTTGCCAATGTCATGTGTAAAGGTGGCAAAGCGGACTATCGGGTCGGTTGAGGGACATTCGGCAAGAGATTCCAGCATATGGTCCAAAACAGTCAATCGATGATGCCCTCCCTGAATTACCCCACGCCCCTCAAGCGCTTCCGGCAAAAAATGTTCCATTAGTCCCGTAGATATCAATAGCCGGACACCATCTACCGGATAATTTGACCCTAGAATTCTCAGGAACTCCTCACGAACCCTCTCTTTACTAATTTTTTCCAGCAGTTCCGACTTTTCACTTATAGCAGCCAACGTGTTTTCTTCAATCGAAAAACCTAATTTGGCCGCAAATCTAATCGCTCGCATCATTCGCAGAGCATCTTCGTTAAACCGAATACGAGGGTCACCCACGGCCCTGATCAAACCTTTTTCAAAATCCTTCAGCCCATCCACCATATCCACCAACTCGTACTGCCTTGATTCCTTGAGTTCTTGATTCCTTGAGTTCTTGATTCCTATTACTATCGCGTTTATCGTAAAGTCCCTTCTGGTCACATCTTCTTCGAGAGTTTTCCCCCACGACACATTATCCGGTCTCCGATAGTCCGAGTACTCTTTTTCTGATCTATATGTTGTCACTTCATAAAGTTCCTCAATTCCCTCGACTTGCACATTAAAAGAAACCGTTCCAAAATCGTTATTATAGAAAGGGCTGTGCATTTTAAGGATCTCCAAGCTCTGATCTGGTGTGGCATTTGTTGTCAGATCACAATTCTCAGGTGTTTTGCCCAAGATCAAGTTTCTTACTCCACCCCCTACTAAATAAATCTCAAAACCGGCTTCTCCAAATTCATCAAATGTTTTCTTAAGGGGTTCGGGAATTAGCGAAATTTCATCCGGTAGTAGCTGTCTTGTATACACGCATAAATCTTATCACGCAGGATCGGGTAGAATAGCTTGTGGAAATCGATCTAAAAGATATTATTTTCGAGTTGGAGAAAGCCCGCAATTTGGAAGATAAATTAAAGCTAACCAATATTTATCACTATGCTGACACCAAACACTCCGGTCAGGTTCGCCAAACCGGCGATACATTTTTTTCTCATCCAGTCTCAGTGGCATATTCATTAGCCAGCTGGGGTTTAGATCAAACCACCGTCGAAGCTGCACTACTGCATGAAATAACTGAGATGACCGATACCAAAATCGAGGAAATTGAAAAACAATTCGGTGCCGAATGTGCTTTATTGGTTGGCGGAGTATCTCGTGTGGGGCAAGTCAAACTCAGAGGTAGTCGAGACGAAGAGTTTTTGGAAAATCTACGCAAAATGTTTGTTGCCATGGCTCAAGATATTCGGGTTGTCATCATTCGGTTGGCAGATCGGCTTCATAATATTTCTACCTTGGAGGCCATTCCCATCTCCAAACAAAAAAGAATCTCCATAGAAACCTTGGAAGTATATGCGCCTCTGGCAGATAGACTTGGTATGGGTAAATTAAAGGGAGATCTTGAGGATCTCGCCTTTCCTTATGTCTACCCGGAAGAATACGAATGGCTTGTTTCCATTGCTAAACCGCACTTGAAATACTCCGAAGAAAACATGGTTGAGACGATCAATCGTATCAGACAGCAATTAGCAAAGCATCAGGTTAAGGCTCGTACTGAATATCGTCTCAAACGCAAGTACAGTTTGTTTCGAAAACTCCTAAGACCGGAAATCGGTCGGGACATTAGTCGGATACATGATTTAATGGCCATTAGAATTATCACTGGAGACATGGCAACTTGTTACTCAATTTTGGGGATAATTCATCAGTATTGGAAGCCGGTTCCCTTTCTCGGTATCTCTGATTTCATTGCCCAGCCGAAACCAAACGGTTACCAATCAATCCATACCAAAGTCTTTGATAACCGAGGAAATATTGTGGAAATCCAAATTCGTTCCGAACAAATGCATCTTCAGGCAGAGTATGGAGCCGCCGCCCATTTTGCCTATGTTGGTGCCAAACACAAAGGGGCTTCAGACGAAAAACTGGAGAAAGGAATTGCCTTTACTATCTCCGAAAAAATGGCCTGGGTCAAACAACTATCCGGATGGCAACAACAAGTAATAGGTGTCAAAGAGGCCTTGACGGACTTTCACCTTGACGCACTTTCTCACCACATCTATGTCTTTTCTCCAAAGGGTGACGTTTACGATCTTCCGGAAAACTCCACCCCGGTAGACTACGCCTTTAATGTTCATTCGAACCTTGGATTCTTTATTCAATCGGCCAAAGTAAATGATAAGATTGCCGCCGTTGACGCCAAACTTAAAAGCGGGGACGTGGTGGAAATAATCAAAACCAAGAAACCTAAATCTCCCAACAAAAACTGGTTACGTTTTGTAAAAACACACAAAGCCAAAATGGAAATAAAAAAGGCGCTCGAAAAGGGTCGTGGGGTATAAAATGATAGGGCCTCATGAAAAAAAATAACTACAGCCATCGTCATAGCAAGGTGGTACCTCGATGTGGCCCGTTGGTCCCCGAAGGGGGAAATCTATATAGATCATTGATTAATATTTTCTCTCTCATTGGCATTTGTCTTTTCTTCATTCTGTCTCCGGTAATCGGCAAAGTCCCAGGCTTTTCCAAACCGGTCGTAAAGGCTTCTTTTGTCTCCGAGAACAAACTCCCCATGCTCACCGGTTCCGGCGCACCGGAAATAACTGCGCAAGGAGTTTTTGTTATGGACATGGACTCCGGTACAATTTTATTTGACAAGAATCCGCACTTGCTCCTAAAACCCGCCTCCTTGACAAAAATAATGACATCACTAATCGCCATGGACTATTATCAGGATGATTCAATTCTCAAAGTAGTAAACGGACAATCATCACTAGGAAATACTGCCGACTTAATAAAAGGGGACGAGCTAACGGCATCCAATGTTTTCTACGCCTTACTTGTTCCATCGGGCAATGACGCCGCTGTCACTCTAGCCGAAAATTATCCTGGTGGTTATCGAACCTTTTTGGAAAAAATGAACCAGAAAGTAACCGATCTTGGACTTAGGAACACCCATTTCGCAAATGTTTCCGGAGTCGAAAGCCCGAACCATTACACCACCGCCTACGATATTGCCATGATTGCCAGAAATGCTCTAACTCGTCAACGTTTTGCCTCTATCGTCTCCACCAAAAATATTACCATCCAGAGTTTGAAAGGACATAATTATTCTTTGTCCTCAACCAACATATTACTTGGTAAGCCCGGTATTTTAGGAGTAAAAACAGGCTGGACCCCGGAATCGGGGGAGTGCTTGGTGCTTCTGGTCGAGAGAGATGGTCACAAGGTGCTTATCAGTCTACTAGACAGTAAGGATCGTTTCGGTGAAGGGGATAAGCTAATCAAATGGGTTTACGATAACTACACCTGGCAATAGTTATTCTGCAATCCATTCGTTTCGGACTGCCGATACATAGGCGGTAAAGCCTTGATCACCCAGGAAGACATAAATTGGCATTGCATATTTTTGATTTTCATTCGAATCGTAATATCCCAAGAACACTCTTCGAATTTTTACCTCTCCCGTTCTAGGGCCGGGGGCGGTTACGTATCCACCACCTTTCGAAAGTTCACTCCACGCCTCTTCTCCGGTTTTGATTGGATAGGTCGAGTTTTTTGCATAATCAATGTTGGTATATTGATAATCCATATATACAATTTTTTCGTTTTGGATTTTAGATCCACTTATCACTGCCCGGACAAGACCCTTGCCTGGGTCCGTTCTATAAAATGGGTAACTGGCGATGATTTCTTTCGACTTACTTGCCGGATCGATCTCATCAATATTTTTCCTAAACATATCTAGCTGGACAAAGTCGGCATCGGAAAGAGACAGGGCTGTGACCAGTTTTGATGCGTCATTTTTTAAATAAGTTATCTTCTCTACGCCCACAGCATCATCGTTCAATAATCCAATTCTCTTTATGTAGTTCTCTGTTTCGGTAATCACCGCCTTTTCCGATTGGAAGGTTCCCATCGTTGCCAATGCCGGATTATTTTGCCACTGCCTAGTTAAAATAAAGTGTCCGGAGATGATATTCATTTCCAATTTTGAATTGAGCTGGTCTTGATTTGTCCAAACATAATCCGTTTCGGTCGGTTGGAATGGTTTAAAAAGAAAACCTAGTGCCGTTGCGGTATCTACCGCCGTGTCGGCGTCAGCAAATCCACTTCGCTTTGTTGGGGCCCAATATACTCTCATTCGGTCTGGGAAAGAGGGGATACCGCCTGTGGGCAGTTCCAAAGACATCTTCGGTCGGTCTTTACTTTCTGGAAAACTGACTCCCGACAGAGTTCCGAAAGCGGCACTTGCAGCCGGAAGAGGGGGCGGATTAAGGAGTTTGTAATAATTTACTGCCGCAACCCCGATATACCAAAGTATGGTGATTCCGACAAAGCCAATCCCTCCCCATTTAATTGCATTTCTTGCCACCACAGAAGCTTCGGTTAGTGTAGCCATAGTCTTAATCAAGTATACTATTCCTATGACCGATGCGCACGTCAGGACCAGATACGCACCCTCCCCAACGGGGATTCCTCACATAGGAAATACTCGTACCTCCTTATTTGCATATCTACTAGCCAAAAAATATGGGGGAGAATTCCTAATCAGACTGGAAGATACCGATAAGGATAGGGAAGTAGAAGGTTCCGAACAAAAAATATATCAAATAAATGACCTACTAGGAATCACACCGGACGAAAGTCCTGTTAAGGGTGGCCCCTTTGGTCCCTATGTTCAATCTCAGCGTCTTGATCTTTATCAAAAATATTCCCAACTACTTATCGATTCGGGGGCCGCTTACTATTGTTTTTGTTCGGAGGAAAGGCTAAAGGAACTTCATGAGAAAGATCAATATGCCAAATACGACCGTCACTGTCGTCACCTTTCGCAGGCTGAGGTTCAGAGGCAAATGGTGTCTGGTACTCCTTATGTCATCAGGGCCAAAATGCCTGAAACGGGTTTCTCTACTTGGCATGACCTTGTGCAAGGAAAACTAAGCATGCCAAATGCAGAATGTGACGACAAGGTTCTGATCAAAAGAAACGGTGTCCCCGTATACCACTTCGCCGTAGTAATAGACGATCATTTAATGGAAATATCTCACGTGATTCGTGGGGTCGAATATATTGTTTCGACTCCGATTCATTTATTTTTATACGAAGCTCTCGGTTGGGAGCCACCGGTTCTTGCTCACGTACCTCTCTTATTGGGACCGGATAAAAGCAAATTATCCAAAAGACATGGTGCCAAATCCGTTCTTGGTTATGTCGACGATGGATACTTGCCGGAAGCGATTGACAACTTTCTTTTTTATCTGGGTTTTTCTTACAAAGACAACTCCGATCTATTAACACTGGACCAAATGGTGGAGATCTTTGACGAAAAAAGAATTCAAAGACAAAACGCTATCTTCGATATTCAGCGTTTAAATTATCTCAATAGCCAATGGATCAAGAAAATGCCCATCGAAGATTTATTCTTAAGATTAAACGCTTTTATCCCGGCTGATTGGAATGATGACAAGGTCAAGCAAATTCTGGAGTTGGTCAAAGAAAGGATGTTTACTCTGAGGGATTTCGCTCCGGCGGCAGAATACTTCTTCACCGCTCCCGTAGTCAGTGCACAGTCTGTGTTAGATCAGTCCGGCCACACAGAAAAAGAAACTGTGGTCTGGTTTGAGACAGCTAAGTCCATTATAAAAAGCATTTCGGACTTTACCGCGACGGCACTTCACGAGGAATTGGCCAATGCCCAAGCTATTTCCGGCTTGTCTCCCAAAGAAGCTTTTATGTCACTCCGTGTAGCTATCTCGGGTCGTTCCGTCACCCCGCCTCTCTTCGACTGCCTGGTAATTTTAGGCAAGGAAGAAACTCTCAAGAGATTATCCTCCATTTTTTCTTGATCTTATGGCCACCACCAACCTACTTAAGTCGATTGAAAAACTCGAAAAAAGGTCAAACACGATCAGACGCAAACTTCTCCGCCATTCGGCATCCAAAAAATTTTTTACCAAATCAAATTTAATCGCTCACCGTCTACGCCAAAGATCCAGCCAGATTCTTGCCGGTGCCGGACTGATTGGAGCAATCCTTACCATGCCGGCTCCTCCGAATCTCTCTATCGCCGGTCCTCTTCCCGACTCATCCCAGAACCAGCCCGTTGAAAACAAGCTTACGGTCAGGCAAAAATTAATGACCGGTTTACAGGAGTTATTGCCTCATCAGCCGGCCAAGCTTACTCCGGAATCTGCCGAAAAAGTCGAGAAGGTCATCTTTGAGAACACCGGTATTGTCGCTAAGGCCGTTTTGGAAGATCAGTCACTCAATCACCACCTTGGTTACATCGGTTTTGAACAGCATCTCTTTCGTTTCCCCGGTGATTCTCTGGCCCAGCACGACGAAATTCAGGAAGCCGGTATTGCCCCGGGGCGGGGGGCTTTTGGTTACTTCGCCAAAAATTCCGGCAGTTTCACTACCCGCGAATATCAGAGAGAGAAATATTACTGTGTAGTACAAACTTTATATCTCGAAAGCTGGAACCGTGATCATAAGTTTCTAAAAGACTGGTATGCTTTCCGAAAAATGATTGTCATCAATCCGGTGAACGGTTTAGCCGTTGTCTGTGACATTGGTGACGCCGGCCCGGCCGACTGGACGGGGAAACAATTTGGTGGTTCTCCGGAAACTATGCAATACTTGGACTTGAACAAGGGTCCGCGGAAAGGTCTGGTACTCATGCTTTTTGTCGACGATCCCGATAATCAGATCCCTCTCGGCCCCATCAACCAATAACCAATAACTATTAACTATTAACCGCCACTCCATGTCCATCATCTTTTACGACCATCTCGTCGTCAAGTCCGAAATCGAGCAACTACTGGCCGAAATCGACGAGGCGGAAAACCAAAAAGGCAAAACTATACAGCTTATCGATGACATTATTTTTCAGGGTATCCTCAGTTTTGTTTTGGAAAAACTGGAGCCGCACCACCATCATGTCTTTCTAACTATCGTTCACGAAAGACCATACGACCCTGAGATTATTTCCTATTTAAAGTTGCATGTCGGTTCCGATATCGAAGAAGAAATTCGCAGTGAAGCCGACCATTTGGTCAAAATGATTCTTAGCGATCTCCACTCTGAAGACTAATTCCTTCGTCTGACTTTCATTTTTGCTATCAAAGTGCTACCCTAGTAGTTATGCAAGACGAAAAATGCCCCAAATGTGGTTCTCCTCTTGGAGAAATAGTAGAAACAGCCTCAGGAAAAAGACTTCAGCGTTGTTCTACCGGTAGTTGGAACAAAGAAACGAAAAAGTCCGAAGGCTGTGACTACGTTAAGTGGCTGGAGGTCGAACCCCAGACCCTGGACGAAAAATGCCCCAAGTGTGGCTCTCCTTTGATACTTCAAGTCACCCGTTTTGGCAAAAAGATGAAAAAGTGTAGTACCAATGTTTGGAACAAAGAAACCAAAACCTCCGAAGGTTGTGACTATGTCGAGTGGATCAACGGCACCACCGAAAAGCTCGACGAAAAATGCCCACAGTGTGGCGAACCCTTGGTTCTTTTTACCACTACCGCCGGCAAGCGTCTTAAGAAATGTTCTACCTCAGGCTGGGATCGGGAAGCCAAAAAAGCCAC
>DQFC01000029.1:0-84055 GCA_003531665.1 Candidatus Collierbacteria bacterium | reverse complement strand
GAAGAAATACTATTGATTCTTACCACAGCGGTTTCCTTGGAAGCCATTTATCTGGCCATTTTCATCCAAATGACAGTCAACCGAACCACCGAAAGCCTCGCCGGCGTAGAGGAGGATATTGACGATATCCAAGAGGACATCGATGACATTCAGGAAGACGTCAGTGAGGATTCGACCGAGGACGTGGACATGGTGAAAGTCTTAAAAGATATGGAGCTACGTCTTCAGGATCTCCAAAAAGACATTGCCACTCTCCAAAAGCAAAAGAAGAGCTGATTATTTACTGACTCTTCTCTCTTTGATTTTGGTATATGCAGATTCGGCAGCGCTCCTTGTTGTTCCAAGAAGGTTGCCCAAAAAAGTGGCTATTGTGTCTGCCCCAGCCCCTGCTATCGCGGGTAAATATGATAAAACTGCATCGCGTGTTTGCTCTTGAGACATCAGATTCAAAGCCAGTGCTCTTCTCTGCGCCTCCATAGTTTCTTCATTGATTCCTGAATGTTGTGCGGCTAACGCACTAAAGGAGGGGAGGTGAAATTTCACAATCTCTTTAAACTCTTTTGGAAGTTGATTGTATCTAAAATTGTTCCCGGCAAAGACCTCACTGGAAATTTCCAGTATCTGATCCGCGATATGCTGAGCGGCAGAGGCGATTTGTTCTTTACCAAGCTCCCGGTACTCTTCAAGTTCTTGTCTGGCTTTGGCGACCATCTCTGAAGTTGTTTGAGGAATTTTGTCTTCAGGGATACCCATTCCTAGTAGCCGAATTCTATATTCCTTGGCTACATAAGTTGGTATCAAAGATTGGAACGCCTCTTCGCTAATTATTCTGTCTTGAGCTACCTCGCTTGCCATAATTGCAATTCGCGCAGTAATAAGATCTTGACCCTGCTCTTTGGAGATCAAAAATGAGACGTTTTCTCCACCGTCTCTTATTAATTTCACAACATAAGATTCAACACGTCCGGATTTATCAAATTTAGGCTCAATCATTGAATCGCCACCAAGCAACGTCGAGGTTTTGTTCTCAAGTTCGGCTCCGGGTCCAAGAAGACTTACTTCTGGTTTTGTCTCCGCATTAGGCATGGCAATATTCTTATAACTATAAAATAAAGAAGTTTATAAGATATGTGGATAATACTCTCCCTCATCATGCTTGTCAATCATCCTAGAGTATTTGTGATCTCTACCATTTTTGCCGAATATGTTCCATGGCAAACTTCAGGTCTCCCTTCACTTTTTTTCTGGGATTAAAGATTCCTTGCGGATCAAAAATATTTTTTACCTGTTCAAACAGCTTCACCATTCCCTCACCAAACATCTGGCGTAAATAAGGAGTTCGGATCAGTCCATCATTATGCTCGCCGGTAATCGATCCGCCGTTCTCGGTAATTACCTTGTAGACTCTCTCCGCAATTTCTGGGATCGCTGTTCTCACCACCGGATTTTTGATATCGACTATCGGGATAATATGAAAGTTTCCTTCACCTACATGTCCGGCAACAGTGAAAATAAACTCCGGGTGTTCCGCCAAGATCCTGGTTACCTCCGGCAGCACTGTCTGAATCTTTTGCGGATCAATCACAAAATCATCAATAAACGGGGCTGTGTGCTTGTCTCTGATTTTATTCCTTAGCAAGTTAAAACTTTCTCGTCTTACCAGCCAATACTTCTTTGCTTTGTCTCCTATCGCGACTTGAGTTTTTAGGTTTAGTGGCTTCAAGCTCGTCAACAATTCGTCCACTTTGATTTTCAATTTCTCTTGGGTTTCTCCGGCAAAATCAATCTGCAAAATCAGTTTGGGAAGGTGCCCCAATGCCATCATGACAAATGCCGGCAAAAAGGCCATTCCGGCTTGAACCATCCCATAGATCCCCAGCTGCTTGGCAAACTCGGGGAAAAATCGCAGCGCTAACTTTAGTGTATTGTCATCATAAGACTCAAAGCTTTCCGGTGCCAAGGGTAGAATCTTTTCAATTATTTCTCCCAGGTGGTCCATATTGGGTAAGAAGATAACAACCATCCGGTGATTCTTTTGCACCGGCACCAAGCCAATTTCCGCCGAAAGCATCAGTCCCAAGGTGCCCTGTGCTCCCACCCAAAGCTTGGTCAGGTCAAAGACCCCGGTTTCTTCATTCCAAACATCCCACAGGTTGTATCCGGCTGAGTTTTTGTGTACGGTCGGTTTCGATTTAAGAATTAGCTCCTGGTCATCCAGTATCAATTTATAAACTTTCCGGTACAGCTCTCCCTCAAAGTCCTTCTGGCTCATTTTTATCTTCATCTCATTTTTTTTCAAAGGTCTTATTTCATAGGTTTTTCCGTCTGAGAGCACCACATTTATCTTCCGTACATATTCTTGGGTCTTGCCATACTTTAGAGATTTTTCTCCGCCCGAATTGTTGTTGACTATTCCGCCCATGGCACAGATCGATTTGGAGGCCGGATAAGAGGGGAATATCAAACTATGTTTCAAGGTTTCGGTTTCAAAGTCTCGATAAAATACACCAGGCTCGGTCAGAGCGACGTTTTCTTTGATTGTCGGCAGATGATTAAAATATTTTGAGAATTCTATGATGATCGAATCGTTTAGTGGTCCGCCGGACATATCGGTTCCGGCTGCTCTTCCGGTGAGAGATAGGTTAGGAAATTTCTGTTTATTTCTTGATACAATTTCCACCAGTTTTTCAACATCCTTCTGATTTTTAGGAAATACTACCGCTTCCGGTTTCACTTCGAACAAGCTGGCATCATGGCTATATTCTTTCAGTATTTCCTCGCTGTTTGCCACATCCCCCTCAATCTCCTTTTTTATTTCCTCCAGCAACTCTATGTTCATTTATTTTCTGGCAATCACTTTTTTGACCGCCTCCTTAATGGCGCTCTTCCCCATACCGTATTTTTCTATGATGTCTTTTGGGCTTCCGGACTCGGCAAAGGTGTTTTGCAGTCCAACAAACTCCATGGGAGCCGGCCTTTTTTGCGCCAGCAGTTCGGCAATGGCCCCTCCTAGGCCACCCGTCACCTGATGATCTTCCACGCTGACGGCGCAACCCGTCCTTTCAATGAGATCAAGCACTCCTTCTGCGTCCAGTGGCTTAATGCAGGCAGTATTAGCCACCAACACATTTACTCCTTCGCTTTCTAATTCCTTTCCGGCCAACATAGCGTGATAAAGCATGTGTCCTGTTCCAAAGATGGTGCACTGGGGATTTTCTGTGACCCAAAAAGTCTGGATCTTTTTATCAAATGGTGTCTCTTCCGTGGTCATGATTACCGATTTGTCCCGGCTAAACCGGAGGTACACCGGCCCATCTATCCCTGCCGACAAGATGGTAGCTCTTTTACTTTCATGACTGTCACAAGGGACAATCACTTCAATATCCGGCCAACATCTCGTAATGGCGATATCCTCTGTCGCTTGGTGCGTGGCTCCATCCGGACCGGTCATAATTCCGCTATGGTGTCCGGCTATTTTTACGTTCGAGTGGTTGTATATGATCGTTGTCCGAATGGTTTCCCAATTTTTTCCGGGAGAAAAAGTCGCATAGGAGGACATAAAGGGAATTTTTTTACTGACACCCATGCCGGCCGCAATTGCCGCCATGTTTTGTTCCGCCACTCCGCACTCAAAAAATCTCTCCGGAAATTTCTTGGAAAACTCTTCTGTTCTGGTGGACTCATTGAGATCAGCTGTCAAAACCACCACTGCCGGGTTAGTTTCCCCCAAATATACCAATCCGGTTCCAAAGCCGTCTCTCGTTGCTTTCAGCTCAGCCGTCTCTTCGAACATTTTTGGATTAAGTTTCAAGTCAGGGTTAAGCATTTTCTTTATTGATGTTCACTTTCTATTTTTCCTTGTAAAGTCCTTAGGTCTGACAGTGCGGTTCTTGCCTGATCTCCTTTTGCCGGCGAGCCAGCCACCTCACCGACATCCGGGGGAGCCCCATGCCACAAGTAGTTATTTTCCATGAAACTTACGCCTTTACCTGGTATGGTATGAGCAATAATCACCGTCGGTTTGTTAAAAATTGCCTTTGCTTCGCGGACCGCGTCCACAAAAGTTCGGATATTATTCCCGTCTACCTCCAAGACATGCCAGCCAAACGCTTCATATTTTTCTCGCAATGGTTCTAGAGGCATTATGTCTTCAGTGAAGCCGTCGATCTGAATATTGTTTCTGTCTATGATCACCGTCATGTTATTTATTTTGTTTTTTCCTGCAAACATGATCGCCTCCCAGGTATTTCCTTCTTGGTGTTCGCCATCGGAAGTGATGCAGTAGATATAGTGATCTTTGTTATCCAGTTTAGCGGCCAGAGCATAGCCAATCGCTTGCGAGATACCCTCACCCAATGGCCCGGAAGTCGTTTCCACGCCGTCCAAAGCACTCCGATGAGGATGCCCCTGAAGTCTGGAGTTAATTTTCCTCAATGTCTTTAGTTCCTCAATCGGGAAGTATCCGGCCATCGCCATTACCACATAGCGAATAGGGCAGATATGACCGTTACTTAAAATCAGTCTGTCTCTATCTGGTTTGTGTGGGTCTTTGGGGTCATGGTTCAAGATGTGGAAATATAGCGCTACAAAAATATCCGCCATCCCGAGCGGTCCGGCACTGTGTCCCGATTTGGCCTCCAAGAGTGTTTCTATGACGAGCTCTCTAGCCTTAACAGCCTTTTCCTGCAAGTCATGTAACTTTTCTTGCGTCAAATCTATGTCTAGGTTGTCTACAATCATATTTTTAGTATCATAATCAGGTCTGCTACATTTGACCCTAATTTTTCGGTTAGGATTCCGTCTCCAACTTTCTCAAAGAAGCTCGAACTATCATCGTTATTTAGGAATTCTTGGGGATTAATTTTTAGCCCTTTTGCTTTTTCCCAGGTATTTTTGTCAGCTATCGCGCCGCCAAAGTGATAATAGTCGATTCCGTCGGAATCAAACGATAATATCAGTGTATCATCCTCAATCGGCAAACTAGCCAGGACCAATGCTTGGTTCCTACCTCCCCTACCCTTTCCTACCACTTTAATGGTGGTTTCTCCTCCGGCCAGTAATACTTTGCCCGGTGGTGTCTGCTCTATCAGTTTTTTACCCATTTTTCTGGCATCTCCATGGATCCTATCTGAAAAGATAAAACTTTTATAGCCGAGATTTTTAGCTTCTACATTCATCGCTTCCAAAGCCGTCAAATTACTCAGAACGATGACCTCATCCACATTTTCAAAATACTCAGCCCTTTTCGGCAGCTCCGTCAAGGACGATTCCGGTATATCGGATCTGTTTATTCCATATTTGTCCAAAATTTGGAGGGCTTTCTTTATTGTTGACCCGTCTCTCACTGTTGGCCCCGACGCAATCACCGATAGGTCGTTACCTGGAACATCGGAAAATATCAAGTTTACTATCCTCGCAGGGAAGAGGTGTTTGGCCAAGCCTCCTCCCTTAACCTTGGACAAATGTTTGCGGACCACATTAATTTCGGAGATTGTAGCGCCTGAGTTGATCAGTTTGGCGGATACTTCTCGGAGCTTTCCAATTGAAAGAGAATGTGGTGCTTCAAACAAAGCCGATCCTCCTCCGCAAACTACCACCAGAACCAAGTCTTTCTTGGTCATTCCGGCGGTTTCCTCCAGCACCTTTTCCGTAAAAGATACGTTTTCTTCGGATGGTAGGGGATGGGTGCCAAGTGTAAAAAAAATCTTCTTGAATTTTTTGGCTACTGTATCAATCACCCAGCCTTTAGTGAGGAGGTTTCCCAGCCGACCCTCAATGAAGCTCGAGACTTCCGCAGAACCCTTGCCAAATCCAATTAAGAAGACTCTTTCAAATTTTGACAGCTTTATTCTTTTATTTGCCATTCTCAGAATTCCATCTTCCACCTTAATCTTCTCCAGGAGTACTTTCTCCGGTTGTATGGCCATGAGTCCTGCCTCTAGGATTTTTAAGGCCGTCTTTCTCCTCTCGGATGTCGTTATGGTTGAAAAATTCTTAATGAGGTTCATATTCCGAAAAACAAGTCATTAACAAATTTGGTCAGTGGGTCTACTCCTGGACCAAAGGCCATTATTCCCCCCAAAGCTCCGGTCGTCGTCAGAAGTACCAACCCGGTCCCCGCCAACAGAACTATCATTCTCGGCCGAAAAACATTTTTATTCAGTTCAGAAACATATCCCCACCAGTCGGTCTTTTTGGTCAACGAGTAAAAATCTTTATCAATCCATGTTATTAAATATGATAACGCTGTCAGACCATAGACTATGGCGGTGGCCTGTGCGAATGTGGAATGCACTCGTACTATGCGCTCCGGAAACGAGTCGGCTATCAGCTTTCCGAACAAAATGGTGGGGATCGTTGAAAGAGATCCGGTCACCAGCATTATGGCCTTAACATAAAACCAGTAGCTTAAGCTCAATATCTTTTTCGATCTGACAAACTCGGCCAAACTATACATGGTCAAGAGAGCAATCGGAAAATGAACGAGTATTGGATGAAGATTCACAATTTTAGTTTATCATCATTTCCTGGTCGCCTTTCGTCATTGCCCTCACTCCACTATCTGATCAAGTTGTGTCTTTTTGAATTTGTCATAGTATTTGATTATCGTGGGTATTGTTCTGGGATACAGTAGTTGTTTGAGATTCTCGTATTCATCATTTTCCAAGGCCTTCCTTACTTCTGTGGCGGATCTTATCATTGGATCTCCATATCGGCTTACCGCGATCTTTGTCCGGAACTTTGTTGCCAGTATTGCCAGATCTTCTTTACTTCCCCCATAGAAGACAAATCGCACTGCCATGCTATTTTCCAACTTTTTTATTTCCGCCAACCACCGATCGTTGGTACTACCGTCAAAATAAACCAGCTCCGGGTTTATGTCAGGCAAGGGGACGATCCTTATCTCCGGGTATATTTGCTTAATAATTTCGCGTCTTTGTTCGTAAGAAAAGGGAGTTCTGTGATTATATGAGTCCGCTGAGCCAACGATTATCATGCAATTTTCCAAACCCCGCTCTTTTATCATCAAATCCACTTGAGCCTGGTGACCTTTGTGAAACGGTGAAAACCGTCCCAATAAAACCCCTATCTCCTTCATGTGTTTTGAGTCCTATTCATGATAGTGTGTATTATACACTAAAAAGACAGCACATGTAATATTTCCTCAAAGACCTGCTCCATCGGCTGGGTCGCGTCAACCTTTTGTAGGCTCCACCCCTGTTGATTCCGAATGGCCTCCACCCGTTTGTTCAACTGAAAATGGAACACCGATAACCTGCCAGCTACACCAAGCAAGGTATCATCATCTCTCTTTCTGGCATTCTTGCTGAAGACTAACCTGGAAAAACTTGTCAAAAGGGGAATGTGTAAATATACTACCGAAAGTGGTAACCGGAGGCTTGCTTCACGAAGAACCAGATGGAAGTCCTGAGTTTCCCGAAGTGTCCGCATGCTTCCGTCCAGAATCATTCCTTCGGATACGTCCTTTTGCCGAAATCTTTCACTCATTATTTTTAAGAATGATTCGGGAGAAAGATAGGTATTTGCCTTGAGTATCGTACGGCATTCTTCTCCTAGTGGTCCATCATCGTTTTTAGCCAAGTCCCGGATTATATCCCCGGTCGTAATTCGCGGCAATCCGGTTTGCTCTGCCAACTTCTTTGCCATTGTCGTTTTTCCGGATCCTTCCGGTCCAATAAACACTACAATTCTGCTCTTAAGATCCATAGAAAAATCCTAAGTCCCGTATGAGCAAAACACAACCCTCAAAACAATTTTCCGGCCACCAACCTCTCTTTTTTCTCTTTCTTCCAAGTTCTTATTTCTCTTTCTCTCTTCATTGCCTCTTGTCTGGTCGGCTGTTCTTCCGAGTACACCAATACGGCATTCTCGAAGCAGCGCAAATATTTTGCCGACCTACTCGTTCCACTCTTATGTTCTTTGAGTCGTCGTTCCAAATTGTTCGTTTGCCCAATATACAAAGTATTACCGGACGTTCTCAGAATATAGACATTAAAAGTCATAGAAGAATATAATAGTGAGATAATAATACTATGAAAAAACTACTGATCGGTTTGGTCATTCTCATTTTGTTGGTGATTGTGGGTCTAAGCTACATAGGATTTATGCCGTTTCTGTCCGGCTTCTTAGCCAAGCAAGTGGACTTGGGGGTCAAATCAGATCCTTCCTTGGTGACCGCTTTCGAGTCCAAATATGGTCAAACCAATGGTACGGGGAGAATTGACCTGAACGTAGACTTATCCAGCACGGAAGTCACCTCTATCTTCGCCGTCTGGGAAGAGAGAGATAAATACTTCCCATTACACGATGTTCAAATCAGATTTAATCCCGATGGCACTGGTGAAGCTTCCGGTTTCCTCAAAGTTTCCACCGCCGTTTCCTTGGCCAAGAATCTCGGCTACTCCGACTCCGATATCGAGAAAGGTAAACAGTACGTTCAGTATATCGCCGGTGACTTACCCTTTTACGTCAAAGGTGTCGGGGGCATGACGAACAACGTTCTCTCTTTAAACCCTTCCACTTTTCAGATCGGCAGGGTAACCGTGCCGGAATCCATCACGGGTCCGGTAGCTGTCGCGGTGGGAGACATGATCGAGCGCCGTATCAAACAAATCGGTGGGGCCAATATCCAAGACGCTAGCTTCAAGTCGGGATCGCTTCATCTAGTCGGTTCTGTTCCGGAGACCATAAAATACTAGTTCTTCGTCGCTCAATCACCATATCGAAGACATGAGTTAATATTTTACTTTATAGTTTTTTACCACATTTTGGCCATTGGAGGTCAGGTAGGAGACTCTCAATCGCACATTATTTATATTTTTATGTGCAGTACACACTCTATAGGAACACGTTCCCAAAAAAAGTGATTTAGTCACGTTGCCTTCATTCGAATTTACTCGTCCTCCGGCTCCCTGATCCACCCCGTTGCTGGCATAGATAATCTCATAGGTAATATCTTTGGTGTTGGCCACCCCTCTAAAACTCACATTCAGATACTGCTTCCAGCCACTAAACTTGGCAGATATTGTTAGAGGGTTATTCCGTGAAGCTGTGGTTACTATTGTTTTTCCCCACACTCTCTTTTTGGCTGCCAATGCGGGCGTGTTTCCAAAAAATACAAAACACATGGCAACCGACAAAAACACTCCATAAATTCTTATTTTCATTGTTTATAATAACATCTAATATGTCCTCAAAACAAATATTGGTTGCAGTAACTCTGTTTGCCCTGATCGGCGGAGCCGCCATCTACTTGATTTCCGGACGCGACAGGGAAACTCAAAAGCCCACCAATTCACCCGCACTCACCCCCACCGCCACACCGGTCAAAATGCTGACCTGGACGGACGAGGCAGGCTTTTCTTTCCAATATCCGGAAGGGACTGGTATTGATAATCATCCTGAGGATAAGAAAAATTATGCGAACTTAACTCTTACTCTCAACTCAAAGGAAACTGTTCAGATTATAATGGCGGACAATACTTATAAAAATTTAGGTGATTGGGTTGGTGAAAATTCCGCTCTTGATACGACTTTAGATAGCTGTCCGGCCAAGAAAATATTAAAAGATGATTTGGAAACAATTGCTTGTATTGACAATGATGTTTTGGTTACCATTACAGGGCGGGATATTGCAGGCATAGTCAAGTCTTGGGTTTTTATTTACCCCTCACCGGCCCCCGCGGCAAAATCTGCCACCATCAATAACAACGACGGAGATGTCTTAGAAGAAGAGTAAAAGTCTTCTGATCTGTTTTCACTAGTAAACATAGAATCGTTTACTCTAAATTATCTTATTATCACCCTTTTTCTTCACCATACCGGTCATGGGGAACGTCACATAAAAAGTACTTCCCTTACCTTCCTCCGACTCAAATCTGATATTTCCACCGGAGTTTTTTACGATTTCGTGAATAATATATAGACCCAGGCCGGACCCACCGGGATCAATACTTTTCACATTGTCGGAGCGGAACAACTTTTCAAAAATTTTGTCTTGGTCTTTTTGTGGAATGCCCACGCCGGTATCCGAAACGATAATATTCAACAAGCCGTTTTCTCTTTTTATCGCAAGGGTTACATCACCACCAACGGGAGTGTATTTTACCGCATTTGTCAGCAGGTTCTGAAATATTATTTCGAGAAGATTGGGGTCTCCGGGAAACGAATTTGCGTTGGGGTCATATTCTTCTTTTAAGGTTAGATGTTTATTTTCAATTTGTAGTCGGAGAGTTTCCAGATTTAGTTTGGCTATTTCTACGGGATTTACCATTTTTGGTTCAATCGTAAAAGTCCCCATCTCCAACCTGGACACGTTGAGAAGTGAATTTACCAAGGCTGACATTCTTTTGCTCGCAATATTGATTTCCTGCGCAAATTGTCCTCTTTTTTCCACCGACGCCAGATATTTTACAGATTGGAGTAGCTCAGAGTACCAGTTTATGGCCGTCAGAGGGGTCCTCATCTGATGAGATGCCAGGGAAACAAATTCGGTTTTTGCTTTATCGATATCATGCTCTCTGGTGGCATCATAGATAGCAAACACGCAACCATAAGCTGGCCCTCCAATGCCGGGAATTGGGGAAGCGGAGCCGGCCACCGGAGTTTTCGTGCCGTTTTTGTTTACAAGCAGAGTTTGTTTTTCCAGTCTTATTACTCTGTTTTCGGCAATCACCTTAGAGGCAAATTCAGAGTAAATTGCTCCATCGCTTTCTCTTACCAATTTCAAGATCTCATTGTATTGGACTCCTATCGCTTCAATAGCGGAAACCCCACTTAATTTTTCTGCAATCTTATTAAAGAGATTTATCTTCCCTCCTTTGTCACAGACAATCACTGCCTCATCCACCGAAGCGAGAATGGCGTCATTGAAAGACTTACCGGAGGCCAGCTTATACTCGATATTTTTTAAATCCGTAATATCGTGACCGTAGATTCTCAGTCTATCCGGGCTGATGAATTTTATATCCTGTAGATACCATCGACCATTAATCTGTATTTCTCTTCTCTCCACTCTTTTATCGGTATCGTTTAGCTCTCTAAAGTACTTCTCAGACTCGTTTACATAAGGGTGGCTCATCTTCAAATCGCCGATTTCAGGGAAAAGCGCCGCGGCAACGGGGTTAACATAGGTAATACCGGCCTCCCTTTCCATTTCCAGTATTGGGCTGGTGTCTTGGTCCGGAAAAGAGGCCAGCCATTTTACTTTTATTTCGGCTTTGACTCGGTCGGTAATATCCCGGATATTACACTGGATAACGGTGGTTCCGTTCACTTGATAAGAGTTGGCAACGAACTCGACATTAATTGGTTTTCTATCCTTTGTCTCCAATGGCAGGTTTTCAAAGCGGACATACCCCTTTTCTTGTATCGTGTTAAAGTTTTCTTTCTGTTCGGCCTCGTTCTTAAACAGTCCTACTTCCCAGAGGTGTTTGGTGAGAAGTTCCTCTTTTGTAAATCCCAGCATATCAATCAGAAATTTGTTTACGTCTGTAATCAGCCCGGTTGAAAAATCGAGTATTAGTATTCCATCTTGGGCCGTTTCAAACAGTCGGCGATATCTAAGCTCTGATATCTTATATGTCTCTTCTAGTTTTACTCTGTCTGTGATATCCCGGATATTACACTGGATAACTGTTCCGGCCGCTTCTTTGTAGGCATTCGCTACAAACTCCACATTTATATGGCGACCGTCCTTAGTCTCCAGCGGTAGGTTTTCAAAACGTACATATCCCTTTTCTTGCAAAATGGCAAAGTTTTCTTTTTGCTCATCTTCGTTCTTAAACAGTCCCACCTCCCACACGTGCTTGGTTAAGAATTCGTCCTTAGTATATCCCAACATGTCAATCAGGAACTTGTTTACGTCTATTATCTTTCCGGATTGAAAATCCAATAACAAAATCCCGTCTTGGGCTGCTTCAAAAATTCTCCGATAACGGTTTTCGGAACTCTCCAGAGTGTTTACTTCTTGTTTTTTCTTAAAAAAATCTCCCAGCATGGCTATAAGTAATTATCTTGAATCTACTACTAGTGTAACATTAATTACAGAATGATTGATTTTTGCAATAATAATGATAGAGTTTATATAGTATCAATTAATACAAATACATGGGTTCGAATAATTGTTTTAAATCTTTGGCTAAGGTTTCATCTCTAGTGATTACGTTTCTCTTGGTATTCGCTCCCCTCTATATATCTTTTGCCAATCCGTCCCAAGCCCATGCCTACTCAAATCCGGCCGCAGTTAATCTCTTGACAGTTGCAAACTTCGCCGCCCTTGCCAAATCAGCGATCACGAATCCTGTCGCAGGAACCGTCCTGAATAATGGTGATATGGGTCTCGATAGCCCCGCTACTTGTACCGGCTTTCCTAGCCCCTGTACCGGTGCCACTACTAATGGAACAATAAACAACGGTACTATCCAATACCAAAATGCAGTTGCTCTTCAGGGTCAGACAGACGCTACCGCCGTAGTCACGAATCTCAACGGGCGGACAGCAGACCAAACTATCGCCGGCGGGGTTCTCGATGGCTTGACTCTTACTGCTGGGGTTTATAACGTCCCCGCTACGGCCACCAACTTGACGGGGGATCTTACTCTAAGCGGTGACGCCAACTCCATATTTATCTTTAAAGCTTCATCGGATCTCATTACCGCCAGTACCGCCAGAGTGCTTCTCACTGGAGGAGCCCAGGCGTGTAATGTCTATTGGACTGTTGCCTCCTCAGCCACCTTCGATGGAGCCACGCAATTTGTTGGGTCGGTCTTTGCCGGAGCTTCAATCGACTTTACCGCGGGTGGTGCCACCTTAACAGGAAGGGCCGTAGCTCAGACCGCCGCCATCACTTTTAGAAACACTACGGTCAATAATTCCTCTTGTGCTTCCACTACTACTACCACTGGCTCCGGTACGGGGGAGACCACCCGGGCCGAGCAGGCCTTGGCTCCCGCTCCTATTTGCCCACCACTTCCCGTTGGGATTATCGCTCCCAATATAATCGAATCCAGAAGAGTTGATGCCGACAGCATTTTTGTGAGCTGGGGTCCCTACTCCGGTACGGATCGGTTTAATCTTCGCTACGGCCCCACAAACGGTAACTGGTTATACAATGTCGACGTTACAGGTTTCTCGACTACCATCAATAATCTTCCCGCCAATTCACCCATCTGGGTTCAGGTGGCGGCCAGAAATGAGTGTCAGATAGGGGAATACGGTACGGCCTCACTTATTGGTAGTTCGGGTATTTCCTCAAACATTCCTCGCCTACCCAACACGGGATATGAACCCAGAGCCGGCAACCTCATCTGGTTCCTCGTCGCCGGTCTCTTCTCCGGTGCATCAGCCATTTTCGTGTTCATTCACAGAAAGCGGTAACCACCTCAACATGTCCAAAGACACCGGAAAGCCATTGATACTGATTGCTTTCTTGTCACTTGCCACATCTCTTCTCATAGTTTTTTTTCCAAGTTCCCAAGAAAACAATCACCCAACGGGCCAAGTGGCCGGGATCTCCACGGCCGCACTTCCCGTACGGTTAATTATCCCTTCGATAAATGTAGATACCACCATTCAATATGTGGGTATCAACTCGGAAGGAGAGATGGCTACCCCCAGTAGTGCCTATGAAGTTGGATGGTTCAAGCTTGGCACTATTCCGGGTGAAGTAGGCAATGCTGTCATTGCCGGGCATTTTGATGATAAAGACGGCCTTCCGGGTATTTTCGCAAATCTTTCCAAGCTCAACAAGGGGGACAAACTTTATGTCACCAACAATCAAGGCAGATTGGTCACTTTTTCTGTCAGGGAAGCCCGCATTTCAGAGCCGGGGTATGTGGAAGAAGTCTTCGTTAGTAGCGACAGTGCTCACCTAAACCTAGTCACCTGCAGGGGAGTTTGGAGCAATGCTGATAAGAGTTACAGTGAGAGATTAATTGTATTTGCGGATAAAGATTCTATATGAAAACGATAGATACAAAATCACTAATAAAATCATTGTTCATCGTCGGTCTTTTTGTGGGAGCCGTGCTGTTAACCTCATATCAATTCTTTCTACCTGCCCGCAGATCGGCTTTCTACGATGGCTCGTCAGATGGTAATCAATTTGGTTGGAAAATTCCGACTTTAAAATATTTACCTTCGGGTCAGGTAATCGATAGTGCCGCTTACTCTCAACTTCGTGATCCAAGCCCTACCCCCAAAGGTTTACCCGTTCGTCTCGTTATTCCATCAATCGGCGTCAATAGTGCCATCGAAGATGCATATATCACCCCCGACGGCCGTATGGATGTACCCGCCGGGTCGGTAAATGTGGCCTGGTATGCACTTGGTTTCCGGCCGGGTCAGAATGGAAGTGCTGTCATTGGCGGTCATTTTGGAATTGATAATGGGGTCCCAAAAGTATTTTACGATCTAAACAAACTTAAAGTAGGTGACAAGGTCTATATTGCTGATGATCAGAAGAAGACCTTAGCCTTTCAGGTCAGATCGATCAAGTTATTTGGTAGAAACGACGATTCTACTCCGGTGTTTGTCTCCAAAGATGGCTTGGCTCATTTGAACCTCATTACCTGCGAGGGAATTTGGAATAAAGTAGAAGACAGCTATCCCGATCGAAGAGTTGTTTTTACCGACGCCATTCCTCCGGAGGCCATTCCTGAAGTCACCCGGAAGATAACTCCACGGCCTACTGCCACACTTAGTCCTAATCTCTCGCCGGCCGCCGCGGTTACATATACCGCTTCAGTTTCCACACCTACGGCAACACCTCCATCAATGGCCATCCAAAATATATTCACCAATTTAAGAGATTGGTTTATCTATATTACCGATTTTTAAAATGCGTACCAAATTATTTTCACTTATCTCGCTCCTCACAATAATTGTTTTTATTAAAACAGATATTGTGTACGCGGCCACTACTCCGAGTCTTGGTCAGGCCGAAAGTTTTGGAATACTTTCGAGTACCTACACAAACACAGTTGCCGGTACTACTATCACCGGAGATCTCGGCTACACTACAGGCCCGGCCATGGCACCCACTCTTGTTGGCAGTATCTTTAGTCCACCATCGAGCAAATACTCCACTGCCGGCACCGACCAAAGCTCTGCTAAGACGAACCTCGATGGCCAAGCCTGCACCCACACTTTTCCTGGAGGAGCGATTGACCTTGCCACAGATACTTCTCATGGTACGCTTGGAGTTTATACGCCGGGAGTCTACTGCACCGCTGCCGCCAGCGCCGCCTCTATCGGAGCAGGTGGAATTACCCTCTCCGGAAGCGGAACCTATATTTTTAGAATTACCGGTGCTTTAACCACCGTCGCCAACTCTGTTGTCACTCTCTCCGGAGCCAGCGCCTGTGATGTCTTTTGGACCCCGGCCGGTGCTACTACTCTTGGTGCCAACTCAACCTTCAAAGGCACAGACATCGACGCTTCGGGTATTACCATCGGCAGTACGGTGAATTGGACCGGAAGAGCACTGTCTTATGGTGGGACTGTTTCTACAGATGCAGATACAATTACGGTTCCGACTTGTGGCACAGCTCTCAGTGTCAGTGCCTCGGTGGATCAGCAAGTAACTTGTTTTGGCCTCAGTGATGGCCAGGCCACCGCGATGGCCATCGGTGGGACCGCTCCTTACACCTACTCATGGAATTCCTCACCGGTAAAAACTACCGCCATTGCCACCGGCCTGGCTTCGGGAAGTTATACTGTCACCGTTACCGATTCTGCTTCAAACACCGCAACGGCCTCCGCCACTATTACTCAGCCGACAGTTTTGTCCGTTAGTGTTACCGGTACCGATCCCACCACACACAATGGTACCAACGGGCAGGCTAGTACTTCAGTCTCGGGTGGGACCACACCTTATACCTATCTCTGGAACGATTCTTTATCCCAAACTACTGCTACTGCTACAAATCTTGTTTCCGGTTCTTATAGTGTCACCGTCACCGATAATAACTCCTGTACCAAAAATGGCCCCGTCACCCTCTCCAATCCGGCAGCTTCGACCACAACGACTTCATCCACTTCGACCACTACCTCTTCGACATCTTCGACTGAACCTCCCAATACTCCCTGCCCTCCTCTAAAAAGTGGCGTCATCACGCCGGAAATAATCGATTCGAGAAGGGTCGGTCCCAACAGTATTTTCCTTAGCTGGGGCCCGGACTCAGGTGTTAACACCTTCAATCTTCGCTATGGTCCCTCAAATGGAAATTGGTTATTCAACACAGACGTTACCGGCTTTTCCACAACCATCAATTCCCTCCCTGCCAATCAACCAATTTTGGTTCAGGTCGCCGCCAGAAACGAATGTCAGATCGGGTCCTACGGATCTGCCACCCTGATGGGTGGGTCAATTACTTCAGGCTCACCCGGATTCCCAAACAATGGAGGAATAATTTCTTCTCGGTCCGGGATTCCTCGCTTTCCGGATACGGGCTTTGCACCTCGAGACAAGAACGTCTATTGGTATCTTATCGGGGGCTTTCTTTTTCTTTCCTCTATTGCTCTAAAGATAAAATTCAGATCTCGTAAATGAAATCAAAGATTTCCCTATTCATTTTCATTGCTTTTTCTCCTATTTTTCTTGCCTCTCTTGGCTTTACTGGTGGCCGTATATTTATAAATTCGAATATAAGACAGGTCAAATTGACAAGAGACACCTTGGGGGTAAGTACTCAGGAGAAGGTTTTCGGCATACCAATTCGTCTAAAAATCCCCACCATTAATGTAAACGCCTCTATTCAAAGCGTCGGGCTTGACCAGGATGGGGAAATGGGAGTTCCGGAAAGTCCTATGGACGTAGGTTGGCTGGATCTGGAGTCGGTTTCGGGAAGTGTTGGGAGCGCTGTTATTTCCGGTCATCTGAACCAAGAGAATGGTGATCCCGGAGTTTTTGCCAAACTAAACCAATTAAAAGAAGGCGATTATATATTCTTGGAGAAAGGGGATGGGGAGGCGGTGGCTTACGTAATTGGCAATATACGCACTTACGACCCTGGCTACGCCGAAGAAGTATTCGCTTCCGGTGACGGTGGCCGACTCAGTCTCATTACTTGCGACGGTACCTGGGATAAAAAAGCCGGAAGTTACAGCAAAAGACTTGTCGTAACAGCCCAAATGGTTCTCTAGATCTTCTTACTATTTTGTTTGGTTTACGTTCACGTCTATCGAGCTCGGAACGTTAATTTGTACACCCTCGGACTGCATTTGTTGGATGGCCGGAATGCCGTATACCCAAATTAGATATCCAACAACGACCAAAATTATCACCCCAAAGACCATCCCCATCCCGCTACCCGAATCACCCGAGGGATTATTAATGATCGTCGTTGTTTTTTCACTACTCTTTGCCATATTTTTGTTAACTTAATAATCTGAATACCAAGACAATCAAGGCCACCACCAGCAAAAGATGGATCAGTCCTCCACCCAACCTCAGCGAAAACCCACCTAACCAAGAGATAATCAGGATCAAAATAATAATATCAAGGATACTCATATTTTAGCTCCTTTCAAGGCTACTCTTATTGTTAATAATCTTACAATTTACATCTTAACACAAATATTTTCTGCAAGGATTGTCCGCAAATTTCTCATTTGATATATACTTTCAATTAGGAGATTATGAACAACTCTACTGATTGGTACTCCACACTTATCAAGCCTATCTGGTCACCTCCTGGCTGGCTTTTTGGTCCGGTGTGGACTTGTCTTTATATTTTGATCGCCATTTCTTTTGGAAAAGTGTTCTTGATGGGCTGGAAAAAAGAAGTTACTTTTACCGTTGTTCTGCCTTTCATCCTCAATCTTGTTTTTAACTTTGCCTTTACTCCCTTACAGTTTGGTTTAAAAAACAATTTATTTGCGGCAGTAGACATTCTTCTTGTCTTGGTCACTCTCGTCTGGTCCATGGTTGCCATCTATCCTCATTCCAAATGGATAACATATATTCAGCTTCCTTATTTGCTCTGGGTTTCTTTTGCCACCATATTGCAGTTAACCATTACTTATTTAAACAAGTAACGTGTTCGCCAAGCTCGATCTCGCCGTCATTGCGAGAAACAAAATGACGAAGCAATCTCACTCCGCTAAAACTTCGTGTAATAGACATTGAGACAGCATTGGCTTATCGGCCAAAGTTCCTTCTTCAAAGGCACTTATTAATATTACTCACGTAACTTTGGATATCCGTTTCAAATCAAAATCCTTGACGTACAATTGTTATTTAGAAGATGAATAATTCTCTTAAGTCAAACATTTGGAAATTTTATTTTATTAAAGCTCTTGGAATACGCTTTATAGCTCCTATTAGAATATTGTATTTACTTTCTTTTGGTTTATCCTTTGCTCAAGTTGGGATGATGGAACTGTCTGCTGCTCTGGTGATAGTAGTGCTTGAGATACCCACGGGAATATTTGCCGACATTGTTGGCAGAAAAGCATCTCGAATGATTGCTTATTTATTTTCTATTGCCGCCTTTTCCTGTTTAAGTTTCGGGTCAACAGCCGCAATCTTCATTATTGGTTGGGCTTTGTCGGGTGCTGCCGATGCTTTTGAGTCTGGAGCACAAGACGCCATCATTTTTGACACACTCAAAGAATTAGACAGAGTAAAAGATTACTTAACATTGAAAAGTCGTTTTCTCTTAATTAGCACCATTGCGACAATAATCGGCTCAATAGCGGGAGCATCGCTTTACACTATCGATCACCGACTTCCCTGGTACATGATTACAGCAACAATTATTTTATCTACAATCATTTTTTCTACGGTTATAGAACCAAAACAGCAAAATATCCACAAAAAGTTTTCTGATCAAATGACCGTACTCAAGGAATCATTTAGATTATCTATAACAAATTTAGATGTTAGGAAGCTAATTGCTGTTGGAATTATTTTGGCTCTGCCTATGTATGTTTTTACAACATTGTTAAATCAACCATATCTAGTTAGTCGCGGTTTTAACATACAATCATTAGGGTTTGTTTTTGCATTTATAACGGGTATTAGTGGCTTTATTGCTTCGTTTTCCAACATAATTGAACATAAAGTCAGAAAAAGACTTTCTTTCCTGTTAATTTTTATTTCAATGTCGGTCCTTTTGATCTCCTTCGGCCTAATTCAAAGTCCTTTTGTCCTGGTACTAATTATTGCTTTTTATATTATTGATAATTATAAAAACATAATTATTGATAATTATCTAAATCTGGAAATAACATCTGAAAGTAGAGCCACTGTACTTTCTGTTCAATCACTTATTAACAACATCTCAATTTCAATTATGTTTGTCTTTATTGGATACCTCGTAGACATATTTTCGATAGACATTGTTTTGATTGCGATGGGTATACTGATCGGGACGGTAACTATTCCTTTTTGGACAATCTCAAATAAAATTAGAACAGTCAAACTTTGAGTTGACCCATTTGCCAAGGTCGCGGTAAATTAGGCACAAGACTGTAAATTTTGAACCTGTATAATAAGTTTATGAAATCAAAGATAAGTATTATTACCCTTGGCGTATCTGATTTTGATAAGTCATTGAGTTTTTACAGAGATGGTTTGGGGTTTATTCCGCACAATTACAAAGAGGGTGAAGACTTTGTTTCGTTTGAAATGGAAGGTACTTGGCTCTCTTTGTTTCCCAAAGATAAATTAGCTTCTGATGCTAATATTACTCCCGCGGGCACAGGTTTTTCTGGTTTTACTCTTGTACACAATGTTGGTTCAAAAGAAGAAGTCGATAAAGCTTTTATTGAAGCCATAAATGCAGGAGCAAAATCGGTCAAAAAACCACAAGAAGTTTTCTGGGGAGGATACTCCGGATACTTTGCCGATCCCGATGGTTACTTATGGGAAGTAGCGTTCAACCCCTTTACGGATTTGACCTAATATCGTGCATGAAGATAACTACCTCAATAGTGCGATCTTTTCTCCTCTCACTAATTTGGGTCGTTACTTTAATTCACTTCCTCAAAGACATTACGCAGGATATTTTAAGAATACCTACCTTTCTTGACGTCTTTGGAAACATCCAAGAAGATTTAAGCCATTTACCCTACTGTATACAATTACTGATATTCAGCGCAGGTATTAGTTCATTTTTGGCAGAAATTTTCCTATTGATATCTATTCCAATTATTAAGCACAGAAGAGAGACATCGGCTTTGGAGAAATGGGTAGTCGGAGTAGTTATTTTTATGCTGATATATTTTCCCCTCGTAATACTACTTGATCCGCGCTACTGAATCGGATTTTCCTGGAAGAAAAATGAAGAATAGTAATGGCTACAATACAAATATGAACAAAGTGATACGACTACTTTTTATTACGATACTAATATTCTCAGCATATCACCTGATTCGTGACTTACTCACAAATTTGGGAATTCATAACTATATTGTAGATTTTGCGCATCGACCTCACTCATGGTGCGGAAAATTTTATCCTTGGGTTTGCCATTGGATTACAGTTCCATCTGAGATTTTTACATTAATAGTGTCATTAACCGTATTAAAACGAAATAGAGCAGGAATGCTTGGTGTTATGGTTTTAATACAAGTTCCAATATGGTTATTATTAGTCTTGTTGCCTTAGATCTACTGACTTCCAAACTTCTTCCAATTTTTGTCAGTTCTGGTTCGGTGTATCTTTTCAAGTCTACCTTGCTCTTTTTGCCACCTTAAAAAATAACCTCGACAATGTACATCTTTCGTATACGAAGCCAGCCATTGCGCCACAGGCCATTCACCGACAGCTCTACATCTTGTAAATTTGTAAACGACAAAATCACGATATTTGCACAAGTCGTCGTTAGAAATTAGTGGTCTTGGCCTTTTAATAATTTGTAATAGACACAAATCCACCATGGGGACAGGTTGGAAATCAGTTCTTTTGAGAATATGACCGATTTTAATATCAAACCAAGGATAAAACAGGATAGAGAGCATACTACTCTTTTTCTGATTAGTCATGAACTTTTTGGCCGCCTCTTTTTGGACGATCAGACTACAGGAATCCGGCGGATTATCCGAAAATAATAGCTTCTTAACGATCTCACCTGTAATGGAAAACGGGATATTGGAAAAAACTTTATATGGCTCGTTGGGTAGTTTAAAATCTAAAATATTTCCATTAACAAGCTTCAAGGCTTTATTTTTCCCCAAACGACTAGAAAGAAGAGTAAATAAATCTCTGTCAATTTCGACTGCAACTACCTTCCTGGAGACAGTGAGTAGGCTCTCGGTAATAATACCGTTACCGGCGCCGATTTCCAAAACCAAATTTTTCCACGAAATACTAGAGGCGACAATGAGTCGCTTTACAAGCTCACGATCCCTAAGAAAGTTCTGCGATAGTAGTTTCCGCCTTGTTTTGAACATGGCGGAGGATGATGCAAGTAATCATAATAGCCTCATTATAACAGAATCCACTGTGTTGTCAACTGTTATAGGATAGTTGATCTAATAAGTCGTCAGTAAAAACGTCAAACGATCTTAGTATTTTGAAAGTTTATGACTTACCTGGGTATTTCTAACCAACCTTAATCTTTTTCACCAAACCTGTATCTGCAAAATTATCAAAAAGTAAGCCAACCGCTTTTTTCAGATCACTACTCCCCATATCGGCCCAAAAGGAAAAAGAGGTGCCCTTTTTATTCCAAGCGTTTTCCTCTATTTCCCAAAGATGCATCTTTCCCCCATATCCATCTTCAACCCCTTTCGTTGCCCATTCAGACACCATCTTCACGATTTCAGCTTTTTTATCAGGAGCAACCAATCCATTGAAAGTAACTTTAAATGTTAAGTCGCTCCAATCAACCCCCGTTTCAGAAATTTCAAACCTGAATGGCCACTCGTCATTCTCAGTTGATTCAGTCATATCCTTAAATTTTACAATATCTTACTTAAAGACGGGGCTTGCGCGCGATTAATGAAAGAGCTTGCTCGGCCAAGTGCCTGCTTCGCAGGCACAAATTGGCCTAGAGGGTGTAGAATATATAGATAATATTCCGTAAGAAACAAATATGTCAAAGGAAGCGCATATTCATCTTGAAAGAGAACCTGTGCCGATTATCGTATGTCCTCAATGTGTCGAATCTGGGTTCCAGGTTGACCCCAGGGAAAACAGTCCTGATTACCCTGTTGTAATTTCAACTTGTAGGACACACAAAATCTGCAATGGGGAATATGATCAGAAAACTGGTCAGGAGAGTCCAGAAGCTAACAAACAACAGTAGAGGGGAAGTATCTGAGCCTAGACTAGTATAATATCAATATTATGAGCAGAGAAATTGTGATGATTCACGGCTGGGGTACTAGAAGCTATAATTCCAATTTGGATTGTGAAAAGGTGGTCGAGGGTACTGCTTGGAGTCAAAGGCAAGAGTTGGTTAATTTACTAGAGAAAAGATATCCTGTTAGATTTTTCAATCTGCCTGGTTTTTGCTGTGTCAAAGAACCCAAAAAGGAATCTTTCGATTTAGAGGATTTTTCCGACTATTTAGGAAATTGGGTCAAAGAACAAAACGTAAAACCGGAAGCCATTGTGGGCTACTCATTTGGAGGTGCTGTCGCATTAGATTACAAAGTTAGGCACAAATCAAACATTCCGGTCATCCTGATCTCTCCGGCCCTAAAAAGAAAAGAAACTGTAAAGTCTCAAATGGGAAAAATTGGGAAACATATCGTACCCGAGCGGTACTTTGATTCGTTGAAGTCACTATATCAATCAATTTTTAGCAGATATTATCGGGAAGGCACTCCTTTTTTGAGAGCTAGTTACGACAAAATAGCCCGGCGTGATATTAGACCATTACTTGAATTAGTAGATCCTAAAGATATTTTATTAGTTTACGGAGATTCCGACACTTCAACTCCGGCAGACTACATTTCTGAAATTGTTGAAAAAAATGGCTTGAATTGCCTCATTATTAAGGGGGGAGATCACAATATTGGCGAAACTCACCCGGATGAAGTTTCATCAGCGATCATAAATTTCCTATCAAAATAATATGATCCTAGAAAAAGATCAAATAAAAGAAATTGCCGGAAATTTGGTCGAAGAAGATAGAATACCAGAAAATAGAAAATATGATTGGGTAGATATTGTTGGTATTCCACAAAGGCCGGAGGATTTGAAAAGGTCGTTCTATTTCACTTCGCATTCAACGGGAGAAGGTGGATGGGATTATGGTTACGACAGAAGACCTTCGGCGGCAGGTGTTGCTCGAGATAAAGGTTGGGATCTTGTCATTGACCAGATGGAAAACTTACCATCAGCAGATTATCTTAAGGTCACATCATTAGATTCACTAGCTAAGCGCTTATACGAAGCAGTTAGGGCAGAATCAGATCCATACATTATCGGAGTAACCGGTTCCGTGGGAAAAACAACTACCGTCGCTTTTCTAGAACACTTAATTTCCTCATCAGGCATAGATGCAAAAAGATTTTACTCAAAGAGGCTTACCCCCCCTGGTGTCATGTGCCACTATATCAATCGCGTGGATCAAGAAACTCCAGTCGTTGTCATGGAATATAGCGCATATATACACGATCATGTCGCTAAGCTTTCGAAATTGTTGCCGCCCAATATTGCCTTCCTGATAAATATTTACGATACTCACATCAACCCCGGATCTTTCGTGAGTAAAAATGACATTTTTCAATCAAAAATTAAAGTTAGACCTGGTGGGTCGTTAGGCTTTGTCAATAATCGTGTCTTAGCCGAACTTCGAGAACCACTTCCGGCTGGCTGGTCGGGCTTTGATGCTGAGAATGGAGGGTTAAAAAATCCATTTATGCCATCCACTTTAAGAACCGCTGAATTGTTCACCGTGGGTAGAATAGTAGCGGAGCAAATTGGACTTCCACAAAGTAAGTTGAAACGGGCCTTCGAAACTTTCGAGCCACAAGAAAAAAGAATTTTAAGCTGTAATTTTGAAGGCAAAAATATTTTCTTCCATGGTGAGACATCTAGCGGAGGTAGGCTTTGGAGTTGGTTTGAGACTACTGACGGAAGTACCCCTTGGCTATTTGTTGATGAAATCAATTTTGCTGACGAAGATCCGGCTGGCTTTACAGATTTATTAAACAAAGTTTTTGGATCGGATAAGACCGTTGTCTTAGATACCTCCGCGAATAGAGAGCGACTTCCGGTTAATGCCCATTTCGTAGATCCAGAAAAATTCGGTAGTATGCTTCGCAAAGCACCTGAGGGCTATATAATTTATCACAAAGCACTCGCCACAAGACAGCCTGGCTTTGCTCCGGAAAAATATCTCGAAGATTCTTGGGGATAATTGATATTTTTTTAGCCAACTATTATTATTTGGCACAGTTGTCGGACTAGGACTCCTCTCGGTAAAATTTAATAAAATTTTCCTTAAGACCTGTCTCGCCAAAACCGTTACGGGTTTGGCTCCGACTTTCGAGTCCCATCCTATAAAAACATCAAAAAACTCCCACAAGGGGAGTTTTTCAATGTTGCCGGACTAGGACTCGAACCTAGAATATTCGCCTCCAGAGGGCGACGTCCTACCATTAGACGATCCGGCAATATCAAAACATTCCAAACAACAGCTAATTTTATCATTTCAAGGCACGAAAAGGCCGGATTTGCTCCGGCCATAAAAATTACCAATCCGGAAAAGTTGATTTCCAACCCCATTCAGCCAGCTGTTTCCTGATTTTGACCACTTCCTCAATGACATCCAAGCCATAAACATCCTCATACAGTTCCATCATGTCATCTGGCAGGAAGTCCACCGGAAGTACCATGTTTCCGCAGGAAAAATCCTCAATGTCGCTCATGGCTACACAGAGTAGGGCGATCCATCTCAGTCTTTCCACAGAATCAGTCGGAAGTAGGATGCAGCCACTTTGATAGACAGTTTGGATGAGATCCATGAGCGGTTTATCTTCCCACCAATAATGGCCCCTATCCTCTTTCTCGATTTCGGCGAGTCTCGCCACCACGGCTTCCCTAAGTTTATCAATATCCAGTGTCTCGGCCAAAACCTCGGAGTTTGGCTTGTTTGAAAAAATCGGTGAGAACATAGAATTTACGGCAGACTCCATATGCGCCTCCAGATTGTCAGTTAGAGTGAATGTACCCACCTATTTTACTCTATTTCTCTGCCTGAACCTGATTGTTCCCTTCCTCATTTGAGGCTCCAAGGACTTCAATTATCTCCATTAATTCTTGCGTCATAAACTCTCCCGCATCGTGTCCCCAAAACTCAATCTCTTTTAAGTTAGCTGAATCCTTGACCAAGCCGGACATTTGAAAAGTAATTTTCTCAACCATCAATTCTCACCCCCTTTCGATAAAAATCGTCAAAAAAAAGAGGCCCTGCGGCCTTTTTAATGTGAATCGATATGTTTCTGGTTTTCTTCATTCCCAGAAATCCAGTCTAGAGGAAATCAGCTCACCTGTCAACTTGTCCGTCTGGCTAGCCGGAAAAAGGAATGGTTATTTCCTGGCGACAATAATACCTGTCGATCTGAAGCTTTCGAGTTCCGCTTCCGAGAACCCAAAATCACTTGTCCATTTTTCCTTCAGGTAGGGGATCGTGGATGATCTTTGGAACAATACTTGCATTCCCAGCAATTTAAATATCTGATCGTATTGTTCAAATGAAACCGGCACATAGTTTTCCTTACCCTCTCTTTCCCAATTATCTTCATACATATATTTCAGTAGAAAGTGGTTAAGCTGTTTAATTGTTTTTATGGGGCCAAATATTGTTTCAAAATCCACCAGAAGATGTCGGATTTCTTCTTTGGTTGTTACCTTCCGTTTGATCTCTTCCACCCAAAGTTCAGATCTATCGGCGTAGTCATACAAGATCATGTCACGCAGAATCAGGACTCCTCCTTTGTTTAGTATTTCATGGGCATCGGAGAGGGCTTTGACAATTGTCGAGATCCCTTCTCCGTAGCTATAGAATTCATGAAGAACTGAGCAGAAAAGGACAACATCAAACTTTTCAGGATTACTCAGTCTCTCTCGTAAATATCCATGCTCAAAGCTTACATTTTTCCTCTCTCCAATTCTCTCTCGGGCCATATTAACAAAGTCCGCGTTCAGGTCAATTCCCACAAATTTCATTTCCGGAAACATATCCGCCAATGCCAAAGTAACTGTGCCGTCCGCACAGCCCACGTCCAAGAGACTGTTGGCTCCACTAGGTATATATTTGGCAATTTTCAGCTTCTCCTGTAGGGGTTTACTCATTCTTTCCAAATAACGTTGTGGGTTCGCAATATCATCCATAAACACATTATATTCCATAAGATAGTGTTGACAGGACACTAAATAGGGTGTATAACTTACACCATGACCATACAAAACTTCTTTGGGGTGGACACCATTTTCTTTACCATCCTCAATTACCCCATGAGTTATATCGAGTTTTTCGGCACTATCTTCACCGGCTGGTCGGTCTATCTCTCCGCCAAAAACAAGGTTTTTTCCTGGCCCATCGGACTTGTGGGGGTAGTTCTTTACGGGTTCCTGTTTTACCAAATCCAGCTTTATTCCGACCTATTTGAGCAGCTCTACTATCTTCTCACGGGCTTCTGGGGTTGGTGGGTCTGGACTCATCCGGCTACCAAAGAAAGAGATACCAATAGCGAGCTGGTCATTAGTCGGGCCAGTAAAAACTTTAACCTCATCGGGTTGGTCTCTATTGCCATACTCACTTATGCTTTGAGTAGCTTCATGTCCAACATTCATCTAATTTTTCCGGTTCTATTCCCCATTGCCGCCTCATTTCCTTTTATGGACGCCTTTACCACGGCGGCAAGCTTCGTCGCCAATGTCTATCTGGTCAAAAGAAAAATCGAGAACTGGTATCTGTGGATTATTGTCGATATCATTGGGGTTTTTCTCTACTACCAAAAAGGTGTTATTTTTCTTGCTCTGCTCTACGCCTTCTTCCTGATAAACGCCTTCAAGGGAGTTTATGACTGGTCAAAAACCCTAAAAGGGTATGCAAAAAAAGTATAGGACAAGTCTCGTTATCGGTAAGTTTTATCCTTTTCACAAAGGCCATCAATTTTTAATCAAGACTGCCCTCAAGAACTCCGCTTCGGTAACCGTCATTGTCTGTCAAACCGATCGATATCTCATTCCGGCCGAGATTAGAGCCGGGTGGATCAGAGAGACTTTTCCCAAAGTGGAAGTGCGTATCTTGAATCACGACGCCTCTCTCGACTCGGACTCTACCAATGTCTCCAAAGCCTGGGCCGATCTTACGATTAAGTTTTTGGGTTTTGCCCCTGAGGCAGTGTTTACCTCCGAACTCTACGGTGAACCATATGCCAAATTCATGGGCAGTCACCATTGTTTAGTGGATTTGAAAAGAAACATATTCCCAATTAGCGCATCCAAAATCAGGTCCGATTTGGACAAATACTGGGATTATCTACCACAGGCCACAAGAGGTTATTTCACCCGGAAGATTGTTGTACTTGGTGCAGAGTCCACCGGTACTACCACTCTAGCCCAAGATCTCGCCCGTTTCTATCACACAGTTTGGGTGCCGGAGTATGGTCGTCTCTACTACGAAGGCCAAATGTATTCTCAGTACTCTTCTGAATGGAAAACAGACGAGTTTGTTCATATTGCAACTACCCAAAACCATCTCGAAAACGTTTTATTAAAAAAGGCCAATAGGTTGCTCATCTGCGACACGGATGCTTTCGCTACTACCCTTTGGCACGAACGCTATGTCGGTAAAGAAAGTAAGAAAATGGAGAAGACGGTTAAGCGAGAGAAGCCCCTTCTTTACATTCTTACGGATATCGACATTCCTTTTGTTCAGGACGGTACTAGAGACGGAGAACATATCAGGACCAAGATGCATCATCGATTCATTGAAATATTAAAGGAAAACAAATCAAATTTTATTATCGTGTCCGGAAGTAAAGAAAAGCGTTTGAGTGATGCCGTTACTAAAATAGATAGAGCTTATGCTATTTTCTCACACTTCTGATAAACTAAGATTAACCCAAACAAATACCGAACATGACCAAATCAGTCGAACCACTGGCTTCCCGTATCCGACCCTCAAATCTGGAGGAGTTCATCGGCCAGGAGCACCTTACGGGGGAGGGCAAACCTCTCCGTCTGGCCATCAAAAACAAATTGATCTTTTCCTTTATTCTATGGGGATCCCCTGGAACCGGAAAAACCACTATCGCCAGAATTTACGCCGATGCCATCGATGCTGATTTTCATGAGTTGTCAGCCGTCTCGGCCGGCAAAGACGACATACGTCAGATAGCAGGGGAGAAGAACAAAGCTATCAAGCCTATCGTCATTTTTTTGGACGAAATACATCGTTTCAACAAAGCCCAGCAGGATTTTCTTTTACCGTTCGTAGAATCCGGAAAAATCACCTTGATCGGTGCCACCACCGAAAATCCCAGCTTCGAAATTATTCCCCCACTACTTTCCCGGTGCCGGGTTTTTGTTCTCAAGGAACATTCCCCCGAGGATATCGCCAAAATTATTGATCGGGCCACCAAAGCTTTAAAAACCAAGATGGATAATGACGTCCGGGAGTGGCTATCGGAATTTGCCAATGGGGACGCCCGTCAGGCCATTGGGCTAATCGAGTCCACCTTCAATCTTTACAAGGCTCTCACAATAGACAACTTCAAAAATGCCATTCAGAACAAATTCCTCAGATTTGACAAGAAAGGGGAGGAGCACTATAACGTCATTTCCGCTTTCATAAAATCTATGAGATCCGGTAATCAGGACGCCGCCATTTACTACCTCGCCCGTTTGGTAGATAGTGGGGAAGACCCTCTTTTTATCGCCCGTCGCATGGTTATTTTCGCCAGTGAAGATATTGGAGTTGCTCAGCCCACTGCTCTGGTAGTCGCCAACGCTGTTTTCCAGGCCTGTCAGCAGATCGGCTATCCGGAATGCGCCATCAATCTGGCACACGGCGTTGCGTACTTGGCCGGCTGTGTCAAAAATCGTTCTGCTTATGACGCTCTTCGTGCCGCCCAGGCCGATGTTAGTCAATTTGGCAATCTTCCAATTCCCTTGAATCTTCGCAATGCCCCTACCAAACTCATGAAGGGACTCGGTTATGGTTCGGGATACGATATGTACTCCAAAGAGGATCTCCTACCGGAAAAACTCAAGGATAAAAAATATTTTCAGAAATAGTCTAGACTTTCCCAATTCTTATAATCCAAAAACGGATAAGGAGGCATTCCCAATTCTGATACGAGGAAGTGACAATCTTCGTTTTTCGCACATCACTCTTCCGGGTACCGTGGTGAAGGCCAGCTGGTACCCCATTTCGTCCAGCAGCTTTTCGGTAGAGTTATTCTCCAGGCCATAAGGATAAACGAAGGTTTTTGGATCGCCGAGTCCTTTTTCGGAGAGTTGTCCGTCGGCCGTCGATATTTCGTATTTGACCACCTCCCTATCCGCCCCTACATTTTTGTGAGACCATGTATGGTTTCCGAAGGTAATAAGACCAGAAGATTTCATCTCCTCTATCTTTGCCCAAGTCAGGTAAGAAAAGTTTTCCATTAAACCAGTGGGAATGTAGATGGTGGCTTTGATTTTCATCTCTCGCATAATTGGAAAAGCCACGTCTCCGATATCTACATATCCATCATCAAAGGTAATCATCACCGGCTTTGCCGGCAGAACCTTTCCGGAGTCAAAAAAATCAATCAAATCTTTCGGGGTTATTATCGAATAATTGTTGCTAATCAAATACTCCATCTGCTTCTTAAACATTTCGGGTGGTACGTTCAACCCCACACGCTTATTCTTTATGGCAACTGCCTCCGGTTCTACATGGTGATACATGAGTGTCGGCAGATTCACACAGGGACCAAAAAGTTTATCCATCTCCGCAAGCGTACGCGCTCTCGGTGTTGGAGATGGGGTAAGTGTAATGCTGGGACTAATTAATGGAGCAAGTATCTGTTCGACAATCTCCGGGAAGACAACCTTTTTGGAAACAATTGTCTGTCCCAAAAAGTAGACAACTGCCAATAAAAGCATCAATCCGACAATAATTTCTTGAACGGTAATACTATTTTTTCTCACAAGACATTATAATTGTTTAAACTCATGAAACCAAAGATTTTATATTACATCTTTATCGGCATAGCAGTATTCCTTTTGTTGGTTTACATAAATTATCTAAATGCCCAAGTGGCCTTGAAAGAGACTCGACCTTCTCAGCTGTCTGTCGAGCTTATTTCCTACCCCGAGTCTGTCACCATAGGCGGTAAAGGGTCATTCTTTTGGCATGTTCAATCAAGTCCTGATCTGTCAACTTCTTTTTCCACCATTTATTGGGGTTATCAGTCTAGTCCCAGCGCCTTGACAAAAATGGACTCACCTCAAGCAGTCGGCTATCCATATTCTCAACCCGATTACACCAATGGTCGATATCGTCTCCCAAGCGATTTCGAGCTAGGTATCAGGTTTGATAAACCGGGCCTGGTATTTTTTCGCGCTTATGCAAAGGTGGGAAGTGGCCATCTCTGGTCGGAAGAAAGGAGTTTGGAAGTAGTTAAATAATATGTCACCCAGGCAAAAATTCTCGATCTCATTTTTTTTCATTATCACCTGTCTTACCATAATGGCTACAATTCTTTTAGGACTTAGATTTCTCATCTTTTGATGGGTTAGCAATTTATTCACTCATCTGCTAAAATCTTTAACTATGGCCGAAAACGAAGTTAAAAGCGACTTATCCCAAACCAGCCTGGTACCATTTATTGGACTTCGAGAAGGAGTAATTTTCCCGGATACTGAGGCGGTGCTCACCTTCGGGCGTCCAGCCTCGATTTCGGGTATTAGTGAAGCTTTTGCCAACGATCAGGAGGTCTGTTTTGCTTCTCAAAAAGATGCCAAAGCTACCGCCGAAAGTAGAGAAGATTATTACTCAACAGGCACGGTATGTAAAATAATCAAAACTCTTCCTGTTAACGATGAACTTCATGCAATCGTCAAAGGGCTTTTCAGAGTCAATATTACGGAGTTGGAAAGTCGGGATGGCCGCATGTGGGCGGTGGTCGAAAACATTGAGGAGTCCGCTGAAATTTCTCCGGAAGTTATCGCCTTGGGAAATCGTGCCGTGGCGGAAATAAAAAGAGCTCAGGACTTAGGGAAAACCAATGTCGATCCAGGTATTCTAGCCAAAATTTTCGGTAGTGCCGATCCAACTCTCATAGCCAATCAGATTTCCGCCGTTCTGGAAATAAAGAATGACGAGAAACAAAAGCTGTTGGAGGACAATTCTACCGAAAGCCGATTAAACTTCATATGTAAACGCCTCAATGAAGAAATAAAAATCTTGGAGCTTGAAAAAAAAATTGAGAACAAAACTCAAAAACGATTTGACGAAAGCATGAAAGAAGCGGTGCTCAGAGAGAGAATGCGGGCAATTCAAAAAGAGCTGGGAGAGGGGGGCGAAGAAGAAGAAATTGGTGAACTTAAGGGAAAACTCAAAAAAGCCAAACTTCCAAAGGAAATTCATGCCAAAGTATCCAAAGAGCTCGATCGTCTGGCCAAACTATCCATACATAATCCGGAAACTTCATATCTTAGGACATGGATAGAAACAGTGCTCGAGCTTCCCTGGGGAGAGTACACCAGAAGCAGTTACTCGCTCTCCAAAGCGGAAAAAATACTGAATCAGGATCACTATGGACTGGAGAAAGTCAAAGAAAGAATTTTGGAATACATCGCTGTTCTAAAGCTTAAGTCAGATATGGTTAAGAGTACCAAGAAGCAGTCAGCCGTTCCTCCGACTATTCTTTGTTTTGTTGGTCCACCTGGTGTTGGTAAGACTTCAGTTGGCCGTTCCATCTCCAAAGCCATTGGCCGTAAATTTGTCAAAATGTCTTTGGGCGGAGTCAAAGACGAAGCTGAGATTCGTGGCCACCGTCGTACTTATGTTGGGGCTATGCCGGGGCGCATTGTTCAATCCATAAAAGACAGTGGGGTAAATAATCCGGTCTTTATGCTCGATGAAATTGATAAGATCGGTGCAGATTTTCGTGGTGACCCCAGTTCGGCCCTTCTTGAAGCTCTAGATCCCGAGCAAAACTTTGCTTTCCAAGATCACTACTTGGATATTCCCTATGATCTATCCCAGGTTCTTTTTATTACGACAGCCAACGTCCTGGATACCATTCCACCTGCACTTCGGGACCGATTGGAGGTTATAGAATTCTCCGGTTACACCGAAGAAGAAAAATTCCATATCGCCAAAAAATATTTACTCAAAAAACAAGCCGAAGTAAATGCCTTAGAACCCAAAGACGTCGATCTAAGTTCTCCCATGCTTCGCTATATAGTTCGATACTATACCCGTGAAGCAGGGGTTAGAAATCTGGAGCGTCAGATTGCTTCAGTCATGCGCAAGGTCGCCAAGGTCAAGGCTTCCGGCAAAGACCTTCCGATAATTGTAACTAAAGAACTCATTCATAAATATCTCGGACCCATAATGTATGGTCATACTCTTGCGGAGGATACTGATCAAATCGGTTTGGTCACGGGGCTTGCCTACACCAAAGTCGGTGGAGATATTCTCTTTATCGAAGTTGCCCTCATGCCGGGTCAGGGGAAGATCACCCTTACCGGTCAGCTTGGTGACGTCATGAAAGAGTCAGCCAAAGCCGCTTATTCATACGTTCGCTCTCACTGTCACGAGCTGGGCATAAAAGAAGAAAAAATCGCCAAGTCCGATATTCACATTCATGTACCGGAAGGAGCTGTTCCTAAAGATGGTCCGAGTGCGGGATTGGCCATTACCACCGCCATCATTTCCGCTTTTACCAAAAAGCCGGTTCCCAAAGATCTGGCCATGACCGGAGAAGTTACTCTGCGGGGTCGGGCTCTGGAGATCGGCGGTGTCCGCGAAAAAGTGGTCGCCGCCCATCGTGCCGGTATCAAACAGGTTATTCTTCCCAAAGAAAACGAAAAGAACATGGTCGATTTGCCGGAAAAGGTGAAAAAAGATCTCAAATTTTACTTCGCCAAGAGCATGGACGATGTGGTCAAGATCGTCTTTGGGTAGATGAATTGCTTCATATCACTTATGATTTAAGGTGGGATGACTAAATACAAAACCATCGGCGTTCTCGGGGGTTCGGGTCCCATTGCGGGAGCAAATGTCTACATTCGGATGCTTCGCCATGCTCAATTTAAGTACCATGCCATCCAAGACACTGACTATCCGCCAACAATTCTATATAGTCTACCTCTAGAAGGTTTTTCGGAAAAAGGCAGCACCGATAACGACTCGTTAAGAACCCAATTTAAACATGGCTTAGATGTTCTTCAGAATTCTGGCTGCGATGTCATTATCATTGCTTGCAACACCTTATATGCATTACTTCCGGAGTTCAAAGACGAAATCTCAATTCCCATTCTGGACATGATTTCCCTTACGGTTGACAGTGTTGTCGACTCTCACGTTCGGACAGTCGGTGTGCTCGCATCCGAGGAGAGTCATAGAAAACAGTTATATGGTCAACTCTTAAGTACTAAAGACATTGAAGTTCTCGAAGTCGATGACATGGCTCAGATCGATCTAAACAACATTATTCTTCATGTCATGGGGGGCAGTTATTCGGTAATAGATAACCGGGAGCTAACGAAAGTAATCAATTCGCTAGTGGCTAGAGGCGCCGAAAGTGTCATAATTGGATGTACTGAATTATCAATTGTTGCCGAGCATATTAAACCATCCATCAAGTTACATGACAGTGCCGATATTCTTGCCGGAGCTGCTGTAGATTATGCAATGAAATAATTATTAAATAATAAATATGAAGATATACAATCTCCAAACCGACAAAGATCTTGTCCCGGAACTTAAAGAAGTCCTTGAACATTTGCGCCAGGAAAGAAACTTTGACGAGAGTTATTACCTGAAAAAGAAGGTGGGCTTATTAAATGATTATATGCGCGAATTCAGTCTCAAATCTTGTGTCGTCGCGGTCAGTGGAGGTATCGATTCGGCCGTAACTTTGGGGATTGTCCATTCGGCTTCAAAAGAACCAAATTCGCCGATTAAGAAAATAGTGCCCGTCTTTTTGCCTGTATTCTCGAAAGAGTCGGCCTCAAATCAGGAGTCAACCGTTGACCGGGGTCTGGATCTAGTCAATCATTTTGGACTAACTCCGGCAAAGGTAGATCTTACGCAGTGTCACGCTTTGATGAAAAAAACTGTGGACTCCGCCATGCGGTTTACTGGAGCCGGCTGGGCCTCAGGTCAACTCGTTTCATACATGAGAACCCCCGCCCTTTATTACATCACCAGTTTATTGTCGGAAATGAGCTTACCAGGGATTTTGTGCGGTACTACCAACAGAGACGAAGGGGCATATATCGGTTATTTTGGTAAAGCCTCCGACGGTCTTGTAGACGTTCAAATTATTTCCGATATTCATAAAAGTGAGGTTTATCGGATGGCAAAAATACTTGACTTGCCCAAAAGTGTTATCGACGCTATTCCCTCAGGCGATATGTACGATGCACGACCGGACGAAGAAGTGTTCGGAGCCACGTACGATTTTGTTGAGCTATACATGCTTTATCTTTCCTTAAACTCCCCCGAAACCAAGAGCCATCTTCGTAGGGGCTGGAGCCAAGCAGCCATTGATCAATTTGAGCTTCTAAGCTCCAGACTAGAATCAATGCACTCATATAACAAGCATAAATATCTGGGAAAAAATCCATCCGTTCACTTTGATATTTATGAAAGGTTTGTTCCTGGTGGCTGGATGGATTAAATTATGAAAGATCTTTGGAGTGATTTTGGAGTCAAACCCGGTGTGACCGTCGAGGAACTCGATAGGTCATATGTTCTTCGCCGGTCAAAGGTCAAAGGTAGTCACAAAAATCTCCGTTTGGCCTGGAAAATTCTCAGAGACCCCTATGCCGCCGCCGCCTACGACAACTATAAACAGGTCCGTTCCGTCATTGAAGCCGGTTTTTTTGATGACGAGGTTGAGCCGGAAAATTACAAATCTGAAAGAAATGACCTAAACTGGCTGACTACTCCCTTTCAGAAAATCATTAATAACATTCACGATCTTGATTCGGATACCATCGGCCAATTTCAAGAGACGCCACCTGTAGTTTTACTATCCACCGGAGCCTTTTCACCCATCCATCAAGGACATCTCATGATGATGGAAAATGCCAAAAAGGAACTGGAGAACAGAGGGAGAACTGTCCTGGGAGGATACATTTCTCCCTCTCACGACAAATACGTGTTTGGAAAATACAAAGATGTTCTTTTTCTTGATACATCGCATAGGCTGAGGTTATGTGAAAAAGCCGTTGCTCATTCCGACTGGCTAATGTCTGATCCTTGGGAGGCGCGCTTCAATGACGTCCCCATCACCTATACCGATGTCATCACCAGATTAGAAGCATATTTGGCTAAACATCTTCATGTAAATTTTCCGGTCGTAGTTTTTTATGTCTTTGGCGGTGACAACGCCCCATTTGCCAGACTTTTTGCCAAGAAAGGAGGCTGCGTCTGTATCAAAAGACCATCTCATGAAGATAGTCTGGTCAGCATCAACCACGACCCGCTGATCACCAGAAACAACAATATATTGATTGTTGATGCTTTTTACGACCAACCCAATATCTCTTCAACTGAAATCAGAAATGGGACCAAAGAAGGACTCGCTTCCATCGATGAATTGCTCAAAGAATGGCACCATCAATATCCTAAGGCCTCTGAAAATAAACAAAAATATATCTATGCCATTAGAAATGATTCTCGTTATGCCACCAAAATTTGGCAAAAGAAGGCCAAAGAAATCGATCTTACTTTGGCCACCATTGAATTCATGGATAAGTTTTGCCGGAGTTTGGAATTCGATTTTAGTAACTGTTCACCCCCGGATACTCCAATGTCGGTCAAACCCACCTTAATTGATTTAAACGAACAACAGGGATATGTTACCGAGATGGAGCGAAACGGGCCAATTATTAATCTGGATGCTTGTACGCATAGCGATACCAAGCTCGATTTCTCCAGACACTTTGGCCTCTGTGACGGGCAATCTCGGTGGGAACATCTCGTCAGTCGGCCGGGAAGAAAGGCTATCTCCGATCAGTTCTTGGCCATCAAACCCGGAGAATACGATCTGGTTGATGATGATATTGCCACAGGTTTTACAATAAAAACAATTCTTGAACTTGCACCAAAAGAAATAAAGATCAATAAAAGAATTGGACTCTTACAAATGTATCTTGACAAACATAATGATCAAATTAATCCCAAAGGAGATAAAGAGCTCCTTGATATTGTTGATTTACGGGATTTTTTGGTTGGCTCGCTGGACAGTGGACTGGTTGTTTCCATGCCCACCGGTGAGATAATTCGGGCTCCATATCTCCTTCCCTATGTATCTCTAGTTTCCCGGGGTATGATACCGCCTTCCGTCGAGCTTTCGGTTTCCATGCAGATTTGGAAGCTGAACGTTACTTTTCATAACTACTTAAAATCCGAGATCCTCCTCGAAGACAGCGATCCCTCCTTTATCAAACTCATGAAATATATCGGTTTCGACGACAAAACAAAAATGGTCGATATTTGCCGATGGCATCTAAATAGACTCCAAAAACTAGCCTTCAAATAGTACTTTCCGGTAGCCTGTGTTTTTCTAAGAACTCACTCACCCTGTCTTCCAATGGTATCTGGCCGACAGTTTTATTCTCCTTCTCTTTTTCCTTGAGATACTTTTCCTTGCATTCATGATCCAAGGACACGAGATGTTCCAAGTTTCTATCTTCGTTAAATCTTTCGATGGCATCAACTGTCCTCGTTGAACAAATATCGCAGTTCTTTGGGACTTCGGAGTCGGCATTACTTTCTTTTCTTAGTTCAGATATGACCACACGGGGGAAAGCGTTTGGAGACTGTGTGGCACTTCTTTTTAGGACTTCAATAATGGTCCAAAGCCAAGGTGTACGGAATTTACCTTCCTTACTTAGTAAGGCCAATACTGTGTTTGGAGCTACTCTGGTGGCACACAGGATCGGGTTCTGGATACCAAGTTCATGTAAATATTGGATCGATTTTACGGCATCCTCGATAGCCTCGTCGTCAGTCAAAAATGGCGGTTTGATCATCAAAAACGCCTGAATGATAAAGTCGAACTCCTTGAGTAAAGCGTATGCCCGCTCAAAAGACTCTCTGGTGGTTGTCGTGTTTACCGATATGGCTCTAGTCAGATCGCTTGCTGATTGCAAACCTATCGCCACGATCAGCTTCTTTTCTCCAATAATATTTTTTGCTTCCTCCATTTTCTCTCTAGTCAGGAACTGTGGTAAAGATTCAACGAGCAAAAATTTGGCCTTGCTCTCTTTAAACAATTTATACATATGTTCCCGGCTTACAGGTGGTACCTCTGCGTCTGCAAAGAAATTGCCGTTCGTGTAAAGGGTCAGTAGGTCAAAATCTGCGTCATCCGCATCCTTCATCACACTGTCAAACTGAGCCGAGATTTCTTCCGGCATGATGGGGCGTCTTTTACTGTCAAGGGCTTCATTGGGTAGGGGACACATTAAACAAGTCGCGGCTGAGCACATGGGAGTCAGAAGTACGATTCTGCGTCTTTTTACCATTTTGTCACCCAGCAGAACCTGATCATCTCTGGCCGACTGTGGAGTTGTAAGGCTGGCATCTTCTGGAATAGTACTTACACGGATACCTCTGGCAAGTTTCGTTAGATCCCGCCGCATCAAAGCTATCTTCTCCGGGTTCTTAATATCGTCGTAGTTGTATTTCATATAATCTATAATCTATATTGTTAAATAATTTCAAGATAAATGCAATCAACTCTACACGAAACTGTCAAAGGCCCGGCCGTAGCAGTAGATACGGTAGTTTTTGGGATAGACGAAAAACAGTTAAAGGTCCTTTTACTCAAGATCAAAGGCGGGCCATATAACGGCAAGTGGGCTTTACCCGGTGGACTGGTTAATCTGGGTGAGTCACCCGAAATAACCGCAACTAGAGTTCTCAAAAACAAAACAAACATTCGTTCCGGATATCTGGAGCAGTTGTATACCTTTGGTAACCCGGACCGGGACGTACGGGGACAAGTAGTCTCAGTTGCTCACATGCTACTTGTAAATAATATAAAGTCTTACGATTTAATCGTCTCTGAACATTACACCGATATCCGGTGGCTTCCCGTTTTAGATCTCCCGGAAACAGCCTTTGATCACTCACAAATTATTGACTTTGCCCTAACGCGAGTTAGGGGGAAAATGGCTTATTCCAATATTGCCGGTTCATTTCTTCCCAAAGACTTTTCATTGGACCAACTTCGGGACATATATGAGGTCACCATGGACAAACCTTACGATCATAAAAAATTTGAAAATGAAATTCTATCCCACGGCCTCTTAACCGAGTCGGGTAACGGACTATATCATTTCAAAGCTGACTCGTTATCCTATTTCGACTGAGCTTCTTTCTTAGCAGGATTAAAAATCCGATTGCCATAGATAACAACCCAAATATAATTGCCATGGGAATCCCGCCAATCCGCCAGATAACTTCATTTGGCCTAAGGCCTTCCAGCAATATTCTTATTACTCCATAGCCTATCAAGTAGACGCCTAGAAGTTTTCCCGAAAACACCTTCTTCTTTCTCAGTATCAAGAGGAGCACGAATAGAGATAGGTTCAATAATGCTTCGCAGGCAAAAAGCGGCTCACCGTTCTTGCCGTAAAGCTCGCCATTTACCCAGTTCCCCAGTCTTCCAATGGCTTGAGCTATCGGTGCGCCAATAGCGAGGGCCTCCAGCACCGGCCATACATTTTTCTTTTTAAAATAACCATAGAGAAAAATCCCCATTGCCGTTCCTAGAACCGCCCCCCATATTCCCAGACCGCCTTCCCAAACAGCCCAGATCTTTCCCAAATTATATTGATAATATCTTCTCCAATAATCTATCACATGGTATAGTCTCGCCCCCACTACTCCTCCTATCAGTGCCCACAGAAAGACGGCATCAATTTCTTTCTTTATTTTAGGAAAGGCCAGCTGGGCGGCCTCGATACCCACCCACACACCCAAACCCAAAATCATTCCATAAAGATGTATCGTAATTCCCAGTACTTCAATCACTCTTTAAGCTATTGATAAAACTTTCGACATTCATCATCTCCGGTTCATCATTTTGTCTTGCTTTTACCTCTATTTCGTTTGTAGACATACTTTTCTCGGAAACCACCAATCTCCAAGGGCATCCGATCAAATCGGCGTCCGAGAACTTTACCCCGACATTAATATCTCGATCATCCCACAGCACTTCGATGCCTTTGGCCTGAAGTAGCTGGTATATCTCTAGTGCCTTGTCGTTTTGTTTGATGTCAATCAAATGCACCATAAATGGAGCTATGTTTTTTGGCCAAATAATTCCTTTATCGTCATGAAACTTTTCCACAATTACTCCCATAGTTCTGGTGATGCCAATTCCATAACAACCCATTATCGGGTAAATCATCTCTCCCTTGTCATTTGCAACTTTCATGTCAAATGCCTTGCTGTATTTCTGTCCCAAATCAAACACGTTCCCTACTTCAGCCGCTACAGATGGCTTCAGTTTCGATTTTCCGCATTTGGGACATTTGTCCCCCTCCTTGTAATTGCTTAGATCATCTACATTGGCACAGAATTCACACGAGTCACAATATAAAATATTTACTTCTCCGGCATCGGTCAGAACCTCAAATTCATAGGAAATTTTCTCCGAAAAATCTCCGCCCGAAGCTTCTGTCACTTTGGCGTCCAGCCCCATTCTGGAAAAAACTTTTAAATAAGCCGATTTGGCAATTTCATAAAATCTATCAAAGTCTGCTTGGTCTAGATGAAAAGAGTACATATCTTTCATTAGAAACTCTCTTCCTCTCATTATCCCGGACTTCGACCGGAGCTCGTCCCTAAACTTCCATTGAATATGGTAAGGCATTCTTGGTAAGTCTCGGTAAGACCTGATGAACTCTTTCATGGTTGGGGTCACGACCTCTTCTTGAGACGATCCCAGGGCATAATCCCGATCAGTTCTGCTTGTTAACTTAAATAAGATATCGACAGAGTCCCAACCTCCGGTTTTTTTCCAAATCTCGGCCGGGTGTAGCATGGGCATCAGAATTTCTTCTCCGCCGATGGCATCCATTTCCTCACGAATAATTTTTTCAATATTTCTCAATACTCTTAAACCGAAAGGCAGGTATGTATAAACTCCGGCCATCAATTGTCTGACGAAACCCGCTTGGACTAGGAGCTTGTGATTTATCGTTTCGGCATCTTTTGGTGCCATTTTTTCGGGCCTCGCGCCCATTCTGCTCATTTTCATACTGTTATTCTACCTCATCGCCGTCATTGCGAGGAGCAGGGCGACGTGGCAATCTCACTCCACTACCTGTTATTATAAATTCAGTGATAACCCTTAGTCCCATTACTATCACCAAGGCTTCCGGTGAACAAGAGCACTTCGATGAATCGAAGCTCGTAAAGTCTCTCGCCAAAACCGGCCTTTCTGTCGACGTTGCTTCGCAAACAGTCGATTATCTCAAGCGCCATCTGAAAACCGGCATCACCACCAAAGATATCCATGAGCACATTTCCTCCTATCTCAAAGAAAACGCTCCGGTAAATAATTATTACAACTACGGTCTCAAGCGCGCCATCATGGATTTAGGACCTTCCGGTCACCCATTCGAGACAATCGTTTCCGATGTTTTATCGGAATATGGTTACAAAACGGAAGTAGGCGTTATCGTTCTTGGAAAATGCGTTACCCACGAAATTGATGTGGTAGCCAAAAAAGAATACAAGCAATTTTTTATCGAATGTAAATTCCACAACAGTCCCGGTGTCAAAACGGATGTTCAGGTCGCTCTATATACCTACGCACGGTTTTTGGATATCAAATCGGCGATGGAGCAGAGTCACGGAACCAACATTACCTACTATCCCTGGCTGATTACCAATACCAAAGTTACATCCGAAGTTTTTGACTACGCAAGTTGTGTTGGACTGGAGCTCACTTCTTGGCTCGACCCACAAGGACACGGTATGTCGGATCTGATCATGTCAGCCGGGCTTCATCCGGTTACTCTTGCCTACCAAATTCCGAGGTCCAAGATCAACCGTTTGCTGGAGAGGGGAATCGTTACTTGCGCAAGGCTCAAGGATGCCATCCAGGAAAACCATGTTTCGGACATCCTTACTCACGAGGAGATAAACGCCACCTTACTGCATATTAAAGAAATCTGTAAAACATAACATTGTGAACAACATATTTATCCGAATAGCCATATTTAGCCTCGCATTGTTTGGAGTGTACAAAATGTTTCCTCAGATTTCGCAGCCCGTTGACTACTATGTCAAGAACCCACAGTTCCAATCTTCCATCATCAGCCCTGCAGTTGAATTAGCCAACAAAGTTATCCCGGACAAGATTCAAATCCCCACCCCCAAAATTATGGGGGTCACCACCGAATACACTCAATCCCCAATTTCTTCGATTACGGAGGAAATAAGCAGACAGGCNNGAGTGCGGCAAATAAAATTTATACCTCAACTTGAGTTCTTGATTTCTTGAGTTCTGGAGTTCTTTATCCCACCGTCACCCCAATCATGTCTAATTTAGGTAAATACCTCTTTATTTCATTTCTAAACTTCTCAGCTAATCCGGCTGAGTATGTCGCATTCTGGGTATTTTCCATGTGTCCACAGAGCTTATTCTCATAAACCCTGACAATCTCCATTATTTTTCCCCCTTCAAGATTAAATTCCGCTTGCCATCTTTTTGGATCACTTTCGTATTTGTCGTGTAGCTCCTGGAAGGCGTCGAACTCTTTCTCGTATTTCGATACCATCTCCTCAAAAGTTTCCTTAAATTTTGCAGCCATAAAAAAGATTCTACCATCTCAATCTCAGTCTTTCACCTTGTTTATCTTGAGTTCTTGAGTTCTTGCTCGTACACTAGAATTATGAAAAGGATGGTTATCGGCCTAGTAGGCCCCATCGCCTCAGGGAAAGGCGAGGTCGCCAAATACCTTCGCGATTTAGGTTTCACCGTTCTTAGTCTTTCGGATCGTGTTCGCGAAGAAGTTAGTGCACGAGGCTTACCTTTGTCTAGAGAAAACCTTCAAAATGTGGGAAATGATCTCCGAGAAATTTTTGGTGGACATGTTTTGGCGGAAAGAACCTTGGAACTTTTGGGGAGTACTGATGGCAATGTTGTCATCGACTCGATCAGAAACCCTTCGGAAATTGAATTTCTCCGCCATGTTCTTGGAATCACCGTTATTGGTATCGATGCTTCACCGGAGCTTAGAATGGAGTGGTACCTTGACCGCGCATGGAGGAGAGGTGAGGATGGCACATCGGACGCCGACTTTGTCAGGGCGAACAATCGGGATCTAGGTCTTGGTGAAAATAATTTTGGTCAGCAAGTTGTCCGTTGTTTGGAGATGGCTGATGTAGTCATACAAAATGAAGATACAAAAAAACATTTACTTGAAGCCGTCGATTACTATCTCATATCGGAACTAGGCTTTAGTCCTGAAGGCACCCGCCGTTCCAAGGAAAAATAGATAAAAAATGCCCTCACTTAGTGAGGGCAAGAGTCTATAGATCTGTGCTGACGCTTCCGTGCATGGTAACGTGGATATCGTTACTTGGTATTTTGCCTCCAAGGACGGCATATGTTGCCAGCTTGAGGGCTGTTACGAGGGTAGCCGCCTTCCACGGTTGAAGGTTGAAATCATGCAGAATGATGCTTACACCTCTTGTTATCGGGACGGAAGAAATGGAAACCGTGGTTTCGATTTTTGTGACTTTCAAGATAACATTCTGGACTGCCGCCGTTAGACTGTTTGCGAGAATTTCTGACGCATCGGAAAGATAAAGGGATACATTTTTCATTCTGCCTCCAATTGAATTATTCAAGAACAGGCATATTCTATCAACCCCATAATCCAAAAGCAAGGTTACTCCTCGGACGCGGGAGCGTATTTAGGCACGAACCGATATCTCCAAGTAGGATCAATATTTTCCTGCTCGGAATACTCAAAATCGAGGTTCTCCCGTTCTATGACGGCAAAAAACTCATCCCACGAGATATCTTTGGTGGCCGCTCTTCCTGAGCTCAGCATTCCCTCATCCTTATGTCCGGGCCAGTCGATACGCAGACCAATCTTATCCATCACTACTTCGGGATCGTTAATCGTGGCCGGTTTACCCCCATGAAGCACCACCCAATTTCTAATCTCTTCGTTAGTTTCCGCTTTTTTATAGATTACTTCCATACAATCATGTTAGCACTAAATATCACAAACTGAGATCTGATATCTGAGAACTATGATCTGTTATTTTCCTGTCTATTTTTTTCGTACAGCACCAGAGCTGTCGCCACACTCACATTCAGTGAGGCCACGGCCTTTTGCATGGGAATGTTGATAAAGTAATCGCATTCTTTTTGTAAAGGTTCCGACAATCCCTCGGACTCTCCTCCCATCAAGAAGGCCACCGGGCCGGTCAGTTTTTGTTCGTACATCGTCTTGCCCATTTCTACCTCCACTCCGACTACCGGTACAGCATATTCGTGGAGCATTTTGATGGCTTGAAACAGACTCATGGGAATTAGCGGCACATAGGCGGCACCTCCCATAGACACTTTGGCCACGACCGGAGTAATTTCGTGGACTCCATTGGGGGATACTACTACAGCATCTACTCCTGCTGCCCACGCAGTCCTCAAAATAGCACCGAGATTTTGTTCGTAATCAATATGATTGAGTAGTACCACAAAACAATTTCTTTTGTTATCCAAAATTTGTTTCAGGGAAGTGATTTCTGGGACATCCATCAGAGCGATCACTCCTTGAGGGTTTCTGGATTCGGCCATCTTATTCAGCTCGTCTGTCTGGATTGATTGAATTTGTACTCCTTTGTCCCTTGCGAGTTTATCGATCTCTTTTATTTTTGGATCTCCTACCGACCCAAGAGCAAACAGTACTGTTCGGATTTTTTGTCCGGATACCAAACCATCTCTTACCATATTTCTGCCTTCCAAAGTTACGTAATCGGTCGTTTTTGCCATAGTCTATTATTATACTTGTGCACAAGACAAAACGCCCTCATCTTACTCCGGATGAAAAATTTCTCATTAGCGGTAGTTCGCATGTTGGTTATGTCGGTAATTCCAAATTGATACACAAAATCTTTTCTTCAATCCCGGTCTTGGAGAGTCAGAACTGCCGTCGTTATTTTACCGGTCAGTTAATCTCCAATATCGGCAGTTGGATGCAAGTAGTCGCTTTAGGGTGGCTGACTTTTCAATTGACGAACTCGGCTTTTTGGGTCGGACTTGTAGCGGCCATGTCTTCCTTACCGGCTCTTTTCTTCTCCCTTTTTGGTGGAATTATTGTGGATCGTTTTTCCAAAAAAAGTCTTTTACTGATTACCAACTCCATATCCATGTTTTTGGCCTTTCTCTTGGGCATTCTCACCATTTTTGGATGGGTAAATATTCCGGAAATAGTGATCATCGCTCTGCTGGGAGGCATTGTCAATTCTGTTTATACTCCGGCTCATTTTGCATATTTGAGCGAGCTGGCCGATAAGGATAAAATTACATCAGCCATATCAATAAATTCCGGCATCTCCAGTTTGGGGAGGGTTATAGGACCAGGAATCGCAGGGCTCTACATCGTCTTGGCCGGCATCGGTGGGGCTTTTATTATCAACGGATTTAGTTATATAGCTGTCATCATAGCCCTTCTCTTAATCGACACCCCGTACAAAGTCACCAATCAACACTTATCACCTCTTAAGGCTATCAAAGAGGGCATCACCTATTCGGTTCGGAACCCCATCATCCGGGCTATCTTTCTTTATGTAAGTGCCATGTCCATCTTTGGTTGGTCTTATACTACCATCATCCCTGTCCTCGCCAAAGATATCTTTCATTCGGATTCTACCGGTATGGGATACCTCTTTTCTTCCATAGGGATCGGCGCTATAGTGGCTACGTTATTGGTTCCTGTCCTTTCTCGCAGATTTAGCAAACTCGCCATCGTCATCTTCGGAAACACCTTATTTTCTCTTAGTCTGTTTCTATTTTCTTTCACCTCCAATTTAAACTTGGGTATTATCTATCTTTTTTTAGCCGGTGGAGGCTTGGTGTCTATCAATGTGGTGTTAGGGACTATGGTTCAACTTATGGTCGAAGAAAAATATCATGGTCGAGTTTCCAGTATTTATTTTTTGCTTTACGCAGGACTCCTGTTTCTGGGCAATCTAGAGATCGGCTTCCTGACCGATAGGTTAGGTTCCGGCACCGCTCTACGTCTTAATACCCTAGCTGTCTTTTTTATTAGTATTGCCATCTACTTTACCAAAGGCAAACTTCGTGTTGCTCAGAAAAAATACTTGTCAAACCGGAGGTAGTCAATCGGCTACAACTGATTTTGAAAAGTGATCGCCTGTTCGAAGTTCGGAGCCAAGGTGATTGCCCTTTCTACTTCGACTCTGGCTTTTGATAAATTCCCTAGTCCTTTGTGGGCGATGGCCAATTCAAGGTGAAGTTCGGAGAACGCTTCGTAGGTCGAAAGGCCAATCGCGGCCATTTCAAGTGCTTTATCATACTCACCAAGATGGTTGTAGGTTTGTACCGGCTGATATTGGTACCACAACATTCTCATCGGCCATCCTATGGTTCTGGATCTTTCAAAAGCCTCTTTTGCTTTTGTATATTGTCCCAATGCATAATAGCTGGTTCCGATATTAAACCAGGCGTACATGTCGTTTGGATTCTTCTGAACATCAAGCTCGTTTATTCTGATTGCATTCAAATGCATCCTGGTCGTGTCCCAATTTTCCCCCACAATTGCCTTCAAAAGACTCTCTTTTTCTTTCCGGTATACTGGCAAGTACTCACGGTTAAAAGGTTTCCACTGTCCTTCATCAAAATCACTATACTTGTATTTCACTCCTACTCCGGTAAAGGGATCATCAGCAATAAACACTCCCATGTCATCGTCGAACCCTCGGATTATGGCATTGTGCCCAATATCTTCAAAAGGGTGCAACCAGTCCTCGATGATGATATAAAAACCATTCGTAACTAGAGTTTTCAGTATCATCATGTTCCCGTTGAACATTAATCGAGATTCAATGTTAAAGTCGTTTCTCAGATAGTTTCCAATTTCATAGGTGAAGACATTTGAATCCTTGGGATTTGTCCTCAAGGCTCTTTTTGTTTCCTCTTGAGTTACAGAATATCCGAAATATTGTAAAGCCATAGAGGTTGTTGCTGGCCCACAATTATTAAATGTCTGCGGAACCCATTTGGCGCTGGGTAGCGAGAATTTTCTCCCGGGAGTCACAATATTGATTACGGGTTCGGGGGAAGTTTTGTTGATGTCCATTACCTGTAATGGTAGCCACGGTGTCGCGGGATCGGAAAGGATCAATCGATTATTCCTTCCTCCAAGTTCCATGGTGGCGTATCCGAGTCCGGCGGTTACAATCACGCCAAAAACAAGGGGGAATATATAATTTCTTTTTCTTTTTTTCCAGCTCACCTTCATTATTAAATTGTAGCAAATGACACAAAAACCCGCCTGTTCGGCGGGCCTGAACAAAGTCTTAACCTTCTGGAAAATATTTTGCAATTAGTGCCTCTATCATGTTAGGCAATTTGGTCAGAAGAGGACTATCCACATAGCATGAATCTGACCGGGGATCACTCCCAGTATGGTCAGGATGACGTTTATCCAGAACTGTGTCGTCAAGCCTACTTTAAGAAGAACAGCAATGGGAGGCAGGATAATGGCGAGAATGATAAAAGCCACGTCGTTCCCGCTCAGGTGACTTAGTCTGAGGCTGATATCACCCATTACTTTTTGAATTCCCGCTAGACTAATGTTGATGTTTATATTGTCTATCCTCTGCATAATTTAATTATATTACACCCTCGTGATTGCCGGTTGACAACCCTATAAGAAGATGATATAGTACTAATTGCCAATTTTGGCAATCAATATGGTAAACACCATCATAAAAATAAGAATAGTTCTTCCACAAATCTTTGTGGAGGGTTCTTGTGGCCTTAATTGTGCCACGGCTTTTGCGTATATCAATCCATAATTTTATAGATTTACACAAACGCCGCGGCATACGCGGCGTTTTTTTTGGCATGTTGCAGAGCACATTAAATTTATCAGGAGGTAGTATGTTTAGAAAACTTTGGTCTCTCTTGGCTCCGTTCCACAGAACTTTTCTTATTTTTGTCTTATTGGCGTTTCTATATGAAACAGTTCAGTTAGGCAGTAGTTATGTTATTAGTCTCGTTGTAAGCCTTTTTGGAAGCGGTGTCGCTCCTATTGTGTGGGTATATTTAATCGCAGGATTACTCCTTTTCGATGAACTCAATATGAGATTAGATAACGCCTTTGATTGGCATATCATCGCCAAGCAAAGTCATCCCATCTTTCGTTATTTGAAGCTATCCGCAATTTCCAAGTTTCTCAAGATGAATATACCTTGGCATCACAAGCACAATTCGGGTACGTTAGTCGGAAAAGTCGGTGACGGTGTTTGGAAGACGCTAGATATTGTAGATGTCATGAGTTGGGAATTTGTCCCGACGGTGGTTCAAACCATCATTAGTTTGATACCCTTGTTTTTCTTCAGCCCATGGGTAGCTCTGATTGCCATCATCACCTTTGTTCTATTTGCCTGGCTCACAATCAAGGGAAATCGGGAGAAAGAACCATTCCGCGCCAAACGTCAAGATTTCTACGAAGAAGAGTGGAACAAGTCGATTGCCTCGGTTCAATCAGTAGAAACCAATTTAATGTTTGGCCAGCAAGAAAGGTTATTGCAGGATCAAGCCGGGATTCATGACGGTATTATTGGCGAGGCCCTAAAGGAACATCGTCTGGGAGTCTTTACATACAATCGTTGGCGAATCCGTATCCTTACTCTAGCTCGCCGGATCATCCTTGTTATCTGGATTTTACAGTTGCTGCAAGGAACAATGACTATAGCCGGGCTGATCTTTGTGAGCGTCTTGGTCGAGCGGTTATTTTCAAGTTTTTGGCGTTTTGCCAGACTNNTTTAGTTTGGATATAGAACCCGGTCAAGTCACGGCACTTGTCGGTCCGTCAGGGGCAGGGAAGACCACTATCAGAAAAATCGTCACGCGTCTTGCCGGATGTCAAAAGGGTTCCATATTTGTTGGAGGTATAGACATCAACGACTGGGATGGACACCAGCTGCTGGAACAATTTTCCTATGTTCCCCAAGGTGACGACGTTTATATTTTTGACGAAACTATTCGTTATAACATTGCCTTTCCCCGGCCGGACGCCACCGACGAAGAAGTCATCAACGCTTCAAAGCTGGCAGGTATCCATGACTTTGTCTTAGGTTTAAAGGATGGGTACAACACTCAGGTAGGGGAAAGAGGCATTCGTCTTTCGGGTGGCCAAAAACAGCGGGTAGCTCTGGCCAGAGCCATCTTAGCCGATCGTCCCATCCTCATTCTCGATGAAGCCACTAGCGCCGTAGATGCTATTACCGAGAGTGAGATCCAAACTAATATGAGAACCATCCTGACCGGAAAAACCGCCNNGACTCTACGCCAAAATGGTCTCTTTACAAACGGAATAAGATCTCTACAAGCCTCGCATTAGCGGGGCTTTTTATTTTTTTCTCTTGGTACTTTTCTTAACCACGGACTTAGGAGCAGTTCCCACAAAGACATCCTTGTGAATCACGAGATAAATAGTTGGTAAGATACCCAAACTGCTCACTAGTAGTAAGGCAACAAACCAGACAACCTGTTTTCTTCCGGCACTTTTATAGAGAGCAATCCCTTTCAGGATCAGGTCCAACAGGACGAAAAAATATAACCAACCGGATAGGCCAGAAGACATCAAGTTTTGATAATTGTTCATACTTCTATATTACACTTATTTTAGCTTTATACTAAATCTTAATGCCTATCGCCCTTGTTCCGCTTAGTCTGCTCTTACTATTCTTTTCCAAGAGATGGTTAACTGTTGAGATCAGTCACCTTGTTCACCGTTTCGGTGGAGGGCATCAAAGCCTTATTGTCATCTGGAGTGTTATCTTCCTACCTGGGACTGTTATCCATGAAATGTCTCACTTCTTTTTCGCTATAATTACCGGAGCCAGAACCGGTAAAATCGAAATTTTTCCCGAGTATTTGGAAGATGATTGGGAGGATGAAGAAAAGGGGAGGTCTGTCGCTCTGGGTTACGTTCAGACCCAAAAACTAAATCCGATACAAGGTTTATTTGTAGGAACTGCCCCATTTATTGTAGGTATGTTTCTTTTAGTCTGGTTGGCCTCACTTCTTCAGACGAGTTATGCTTCCGGTCAGATAATATTCTTATGTCTTCAGGGATATTTATTTTTTACGGTTGCCAACTCTTTTTTCCCTAGCTGGTCCGATATCCGGCAGACCTTGCCTATGGTCATCATTTTTCTCATTACCGGTTTCCTGACTTGGATGCTGGGGGTCCAAGTATTTGTGAACCCCTCTTCTCAGATCATTTCAATGACAGATACCGTCTCTACCACCTTACTAATTAGCACGGCCATCAACCTTTTCATCGCCACGACTCTCACACTTGCAAACAAGGCTTTTCGGTTCAGACACTAGCCTTTGTAGTCACAAAAAACCACCCTTTTCAGGGCGGTGAGTTCTTATTTCTTCGGAGTGACTGTCAGTTTCCCGTTCTCTTCCTTGAAAATATAGTTTTCCATTTTCAGAGGTATCATCCTCAGTCCCTCCCATGACGGAAACCGACAGTTTCTTACTTCCAGGAGTCCGTCCTCGGTCACAATCCCTGTAGAATTTTCAGACAGGACCATCAGTTTTTTCATTGCACCCACGGTTCCCAGGTAGACGTGCGGTGGTTCGCTCGGGTAGTATTTATCACAGCTCACATACACGAGGATGCTACCGTCTTGCAAGGCCAAAAAGTACCGTGACTCACGGACGTGTGGCAGGAGGACCACTTCGTAACTGGTTGGAACTTCGGCTGGCCGGTAGATCCGGCCCGGTCCGGTAGCTGTTTCCTCGCGAATGAAGTTTTCCTCTCGTTGCTTACGAAGATCAACTTTGATCTGGTGGTGTGGGTCATAGTAGCCCATGTGACCATTTCCCCAACCGGTCGATTCGAGCTGGAAGAAAGTTTGGCCACCGTCTGGACTGAAGTACGTGCATCCACGTTGTAAGCCTATGCCATCTCCAAACAGGATCCTTTGTTATCGTACGACTTGTAGGCCTTCGCTATTCTCAGAATTGTCATTTTGACTCCTCGGTTCAGGTTTTTACAGGTACCGGCCAATTCTACTTCAGCCACCAAACAAAGTCAACTATAGGTTACATTCTTCGAACTTGTGCAGTATAATAATCGTGGAATGAAAAGTCTCTTTTTTCAGTCGCAAACCGGATATAAAGTTTCTTTTGAATCGGCTGACATCTCTCCGGGAGAGACACCGGATGAATACCTAATTGGTGCCTACTTGCCCGGAATTACTCTTACCAAGGACAATACGAATGTCGGGCTTTCGATCAGGTTCGAAGAATCACCGGTAAAACAGTTAGTTCGCATGGGCGACGTACTCATCATAAAAGACACTTGGAATAATAAATTCTCCTTGGATCTGTGGCATTTGCTTTACTCCGTGTTTCGTCTTGATTACATCAAGCATGGCTTCTTCCCTGTCCACGCTTCCTGCGTCGGAAAAGAAAAAATGGCCTTGCTGGTAGCTCATTCGGGTATGGGAAAAACCACTCTCGCCTTAAGACTGATGAACGATCTTGACTGGCAAATTTTTTCAGGAAACAAAACTTTTATCGATTTTTCACGAGGATTTCATGCCATTGCGGGGACAAAAACGGTCTCTATCCGGTCTGAAGATTTTAATAAATATCCGAATTTGGTCGATGATTCATCAGCTTTTTCTGACCGTATTGCCTTCGATCTTCCGGCTAGGCACATTTCTTCATCAGCTTCGGTACCAATATCAGCCATCTTCATCGTCAAAATTGACGATGGACAAGATGGGATTGAGGAGATAATCTCACCTTCAAATCTTCATCTACTTTATCCATTCTTCTTGGACACTGTTTATGCAGATACCGTTCTTTGTGGGGGGGAAGCCGTCTTTTCCGGCAATATTGATGATTCATCCAAAAGTAGACTGTCAGCTTTTTTAAGAAGCGCACTCAATAAAGTAAAAGTTTACAATTTGAAAGGTTCTGTCAGCTTTATGGCGGATCAAGTAAAGAATTTAACATGAAGAAAATACTTTATGGAGTTTCCGGCATCGGCAATGGCCATGCAAACAGAGAGCTCCCAATTATTTCCGAGTTAGCCAAAGACAATAGAATCGTCATCCTGTGTTATGGCGACAGCTTCACCACTTTCCAAAGAGAGTTTGGAAGTAACACAAATATAAAATTGGTACAAATAGCCATACCCTTTGTGGTCGGTTCATCAGCGGGCCTGGACTTCGCTTCCTCCGCTGTCCACCCTTCCAATCAAAACGTGGATTTCACCAAGATAAACTTCTTGGCTCTAGACAAAGTCTTTCGAGAATTGGGCAAGCCGGATCTGGCCATTTCTGACTACGAACCCCTTACCGCCCAATATGCTTACTCTTACAACATTCCTTTGGTCACCATCGACCAGCAAAGCAAATTCCTCCACTCCGATCTCCCCAAAGAAATCGCTGGGTTTACCTATGCAGACGAAGTTCACCGACTCAATATGTTTTTCCCGAAAGCCGCCTCCAGAATAGTCTGTTCTTTTTTCAAAACTCAAAAACGTATCGGAGGAGAGGATGTCACCTTCTTTCCTTCCCCCTTAAGAAATTCGATAAAAAGTTTAATCAGAAATCCATCCCAAAATAATACTTTCTTGGTTTATATTTCTTCCGCCAGAGATTTTGTTCAATCACCGGACGAGATAGTTTCTGTCCTTGCAGAAGAAAGACAAGCGACTTTCGAACTCTTTATCAGTCAGACGGACATTGAAAAGTATTCAAACCACCCGGATAATATACATCTTCACCCGCATGGATCAGCCGATTTTTTGCAAACTTTGTCGATCTGTGATGGAGTCATTTCCACCGCTGGGCATTCTTTACTTTCCGAGTGTATGTATCTTGGCATTCCTGTTTACGCTATTCCTGTTTCTCCCTACGAACAGCATCTCAATGCTAAGTGCATAAACGATAATGGCTTTGGAATCTCAGTCCTCAAGTTTGATTCGGAAAAAGTCCACCAATTTATCGACAAACTAAACGATTTTTCCAATAACATTAAAAATGATAGGGACATTTTACTTAGAGGTGATGGCACAGAGCAAATCGTCCACTTTCTCACCAAAAGCTACCTCTCAACCAAAAAAATCATCCTTTTCTCACCACCATTCAGTGGCCATCTAAATGTACTCAAAGAACTAATCAAAGATACAAAACATCTATTTGATTATCACTTAGTTATTACCGGCTGGAAAAATATACCCCCTGATCTTTCCGGATTGACCGATATAGGCATTAGTTTTCTGGGGAAAGAAGATCTTCTGGAAACAGATCCCGCTCTATGGACTCTTCACCGTGCCGATCTACTTCTCGAGGATGCCATCAAAATTGTCGATGATTTCTCCCCGGATCTCATCATTTATGATTTCTTTTCCATCGAAGGGTACCTTGTGGGGAGGATAAAGAATCTACCATTTTATTGCTCACTCCCGGCGTTCATCGGGCCATTTAATAATCAGAGATATCTTAAAGAAAAATTATCTGCGGAAATCAATACTCAAGCGCTTTCATCAATCAAAGAAAAGTATCAGCTTGACGTAAACGAGGAGGATTTTGAGCTTGTGTCCGACGGACTTCATCTCCCCGGCCAGATAAATCTGATCTGGTCCTTCAAAGAGGTGACTAGGTCGGATTATTCTCTAAATAGGTCTCCAAATCCCTACGTTTTTGTGGGGAATTTGAGAGGAGATAACTATGAGAAGACAAATTTTAAAAACAAAAAACCCTTAATCTATTTATCGTTCGGCACGGTAGTAATGAACAATCTCTGGAACCGTCAGGAAGAAACGAGATTACAGCTCACCTCTTTCATTGGTAAGTTGGCGAACAAGTGGAAGGACAAAGATTATCAAGTTATTTTTGTTACCCAAGGGAAGCATCTGCTTGATCAATATCCTCAGAACTGGTGGGTTTATGATCATGTCGACCAGGTAGAAATTCTTTCCCGTGCAGATGTCTTTATCACCCATGGTGGCAGCAACAGTTTCCACGAGTCCTTACTCCAAAAAGTTCCCATGGTCGTTGTTCCTTTCTTCGGAGACCAGCTTTTAGTTGCCAAGCGGGTTGAAGAGTTGGGACTTGGAATCAACGTTGGCGGGAGCGATAGTATCGACACCCACTCTACCAAAATTTTTCTAAACGAGGATTTGGTCTTCAAAATCGATACTGCTGTTTCGGAGATTCTCACCTCTTCGGCCTACGCAAACAAATTTTCCTCAATTTCACTTTCGGCTTTACCGATTTCTTCTTTTCTCTGTCAAGAGATTCCTCTCGAAGACGGAGATATTATTGTGGGTGATAACTACCACATTCCGGAATTGAGCAATTCTCTTCCTCATACAGTTAAATCTTATTTGGATTTATTGTCTGGCGGCCAAAATAGATTTTCCTCTCAAAAAATAGATAACCTGCTTTTCTCACTCAACCTTCTTACTGTTGGCCAAAGGAATAATTCCGAAAAGACCGCGACCCTCTTAGAATTTTTCAGTCGCTTTTATCATATCCACCATGTCGGTTTTTCCCGACAGTCGGAAGACATCATTTCAAATTCTCAGCTATCACTCGGAGAGGATATTTTATATTATAAAAATGAGAAGCAAAGATGGCTTCCTACGCAAGGAAAATTGAAAAACCGGAACGAACATGTAGATTTATCGGCTATTTCAAAAGTGATCCTCACTTCCGAAAAGCAGGAGAAGGTGAATGCGGTCAGAGAAACTCTAGGCGATCATCTTACGCATATCGAAATGATTGCTTCAGATCCTCATATTCCGGCAAACGAGCAGTTAGTGGGCATGGATGAGATTATCAGTGCTTCTCTACAAAGACTTGTAGCCATCCGAAAGGGTATTGTTGAGGCAGGCACTATGTTAATTAGTATTGTTAGTGGAATCGTAGAAGAATCTGGTATTTATCACGATGTAGCGGTTACTTTTATCCAGACTCCGGACGGACAATTTCACTACAGAAAGAGTCGGCGCACTCCACTTCCCTCTGAGGCGGTCAAAAGGGCCGGTAGCAGAGGATTCGACGTCTTCACCGTCGGTTCTATTCTCTCAGAAGATCAAGTTTCAAAAGAAATCGCCACCGATCCCCAATCGTATATCTATCTAAACAAAATTACCCGCACCCAACTACTGTCCGAAACCCTAAAGAAAATATTTGGACAAGCTTAATTAGAAACGACACTCTATTTGGGGTTCGTGCCAGCAAGAACTTCTCCCCGCTTCAGTATATATCCAGTTAATTGGAGTGCCCTGTTTTTTTTGGAGCTTAGTACCGAAGTACCAACCTCGGGCTAGTTCGGAATTTGAAAGAGAAGGAATTTTCTCTTCTGATTGAATACATCTTCCTCCTGCGTCAGGATAGTTACCGTCATATTGGCATGAATAGCCTTCAGGGCAGACCACTCCTGCTATTCCTCCGCAAAATATTTGTTCCTCCCACCCGGGACAGTTGTCTTTAGCCCAGCTTTGGTATTCTGAGGTACATTCAAAGGACAGTTCGGGTTCATCGGAACATTTGAGAGAAGCTCTTTCAACACAGACCTTTTTTTCAGTGGGTTCTGTCGATGGAGTTGGAAACAACAGACGTGAAACAAGCCCCCGACCCTGTATGGTAAAGAACCCCAGTATTCCAAATAGTACAAACACAAAAGCAAATATCTGCCAACCAAACCGAGTTTTCATTACTATATTCAATTATATATGGAACGTATTAATTATGTTGTAGCGTGAATAAGATTGTCATCACCCTCCAGCTCGAATCAGGGCTCCCATGATTGCCCCAACCATTTGTTGATTCCTGGTAAATGCTCCCCGTGTTAGGTCCGATTGAGGATCTTGTTTGTTCTTCACGAAACCCATTTCCACCAGTGTTGTTCCCACTATGTTGCTTTTGAACCCGGCATTACTCTTGGCCGATGTTGCCTCCACTGCCTCTTTGGGAAATATTACCCCACCGGAAACAAAAGAAGCCATTCTTCCGTCGGGTAGTTTTATCACTACGACTGCTTTATCTACCCACCTTGTATCTCCTCTTATCTTCTCTTCAAATAATCCATTTTCGATACTTATAAACAATGCCGATTTGGGGGCTTCGTCAGTCCATTTTGCTTCTGCATTTTTTAATCTATTCTCTGCTCCGGTGATTGTTTCGTTTCCTACAGGTTGTTCATTTATTTCGGAAGATACAGAGATTGCTCGGAATCTAAATTCTCTGCCAGGAAACAAAAAACGCAACGCCTCTTTAACCGCGTTCACTTTAATCTCACTTCCGGACGCCACCACTATATCTGGTGGCAGGTTCAAACCATCCAACTCCTTTTTATATCTTTCGGCAAAGTTCAGGAGGCTGTGTTCTCCTTCTTTGGTGGAAGTGCGCATGTCTTAAATTATATCCCATGCCTGCTTATCTCCCGCGCTGAATGGTGAGATAATATTACCTGGTTACTTTGTATTTCGATTATGACAAAAACTCTCCGAAAAGATTCATTAATCAAATCTTTAGGCACAGCCCAATATACCGATGATATTGATATTGGAGAATTTCTCTATGGTCAAATTGTCGGCGTGCCTGTTTCCAAAGGGAGGTTAACCAAAATAATTTTTGATCCGGAGTACGATTGGAACAAATTCGTTATTTGCACTGCTTCCGATCTCGAAAAAGAAAATCTACTTCCACCGAAAGAGTCCGATGAACCAATTCTTGTAGAAGACGAAGTCAACTACTACGGTCAGCCGGCCGTTCTCCTCGCCAATTCCGATAAGGACATCCTCAAAGAAGCTACCACACACATTTCGTTTGAGTTTGAATCCGAAACTGCCACAATCGGAATAAATATAGATCATCCTGTCAACCAAGTATTTTCCTCCAAGACTTTAAGTGTAGGCGACTCTCAAAAAGGCATGGCTGAGTCGGAATACATTTTGGAGGGAACTTACTCTACTGCAGCTCAGGAGCACCTCTATCTGGAAACCCAAATAATAGTGGCCCATTTTGACGAGGAGACTCAAGCTTTATTCATCGAAGGTTCTATGCAGGCACCCTTCAATGTTCGTGATGCGCTACTTCGTTCCTTTAAGAATCGAGTTAAAGAAATCGTGGTAGCACCACATTTGTCCGGCGGGGCGTTCGGTGGCAGAGAAGACTTCACCACCCAAATCGCTCTTCAGGCGTCGTTATTAGCCATCAAAAGTGGTAAGAAAATTAAACTCAAGTTAGACCGTTCTTATGATTTACCGCACTCTACCAAGAGGCATCCAAGTATCACCAAAGTCAAAACAGGGATAAAAAATAACAAAATTAATTCCTTGGAAGTTGATTTTCTCCTTGATGGTGGCGCCTATGAGACTATCAGTTCCATCGTTCTTAGTCGGGCCATGTTACATCCTGGAAGTTTTACCTCTCCAAACATTCTGGTTACCGGAAAAGCGGTTCAGACAAATACCCCTCCAAACGGTGCCTTCAGGGGCTTCGGAGCGCCTCAAATATTTTTCGCTGTCGAAAGCCACCTCGATCATTGTATTAGACAGCTGGTACTGAACGAAATCGATTTTCGAAAAAACAATCTCCTAACATCTGAGTCTGCAAGTCTCTCTAGTCAAAAAATGGGTGGATACGGGGTAAATTTAGTTTTTGAAGAAGCAATCGATTTCTGCAGTTATGAAAATCTGAAACTAAAAGTTAAGGAGTTCAATGAATCGAATCGGAAAAAAAAGATGGGATTGGGGATTGCCTCCGTTTTTCATGGTACGGGGTATACCGGTTTTCAGGATATTGATACACCTATATCGGTCGTATTAAGAAAGTCTGTCGATGGCGGTGTGACAATTGAATCTTCCGTCGTCGATTTTGGACAAGGATCTCATACTGTTCTTTCGCAAATTGTCGCGACAACCCTAAATATTCCTCTTGATAGGGTGTCTGTCAAAAATATAAATACGCAAATTACTCCTAGCTCCGGCGCGACTGTCGCCTCGAGAACCACGACAGTACTTGGAACTTTAGTCGAGAAAGCCGCGTCCAAATTACTAGCCAGTATGGGATCAAAAGAAGAATCTTCCGTCGTCGAAAGTTATCATCGAGAGGAACCGTTTGATTACGAAACCATGCAAGGCCACGCTTATGAAAACTATGCCTCCGCTACCACAGTTTCGTTGCTCGAGGTGGATTTGGTTACCTACAGTGTAAAAGTCTTGGATGTCTATATGGCGTTGGACGTAGGAAGAATAGTGAATCGGAGTAGTGCTGAAGGTCAAGTTCAGGGCGGGGTACTGCAAGGTATTGGGTTCGCTCTCTGTGAGGAGATGAAAATAAGTGATACGGGATACTTGAATGAATCACTCTCTCAATATGCCTTTCCATCCTCACAAGAAACTCCCAATATCCACATAAAGTTCATCGAAGACGATACCGCCAAGCCCAAAGGTCTGGGCGAGATTCCCATTTGCGGAATGGCACCATCTATTGCCAACGCTCTGGAGGACGCTCTTGGAGTCCGCTACTGTAGCCTTCCGATCACTCCGGAGAAGATAGAGCAAGCTCTGAGATAATATTCGCCAATACCTTTTTTCTGTACTCCACCGTTGAACGTAAATCGGAAATCGGGGAAATGTCCTTGGACAATACTTTCTCCCACTCTTCTACAGACTGTTTTTGTCCCCAATTATGCTCCACGTTAAGAAGTCGTACCGGGAATTTAGTCGCCCCTCCCGAAGCAAATCTCACGCTCTTTGCGTCTATGGCATAAGCAAAAGTAATTTTAGAGATTGCCTCTTGTTGGCTCGCCACTTTTCGGAACCCATATTTGCCGGAAACGGAATTAAAGGGGACCGAAATCGATCTAATGATTTCATTACCGTTAAGTGAGGTTTTCTTATAGTCCACAAAAAAGTCATCAATTGAAATTTCTCTACTCCCATTTAGGCTAACCACATTTACAACAGCTTCTGTAGTTAGTAGGACCGGTGCCGAATCGGCAACGGGTGAAGCGTTGGCAATATTTCCCGCCAAGGTTCCCATGTTTCTTATTTGTCTGGACCCAATACTCAGTATGGCCTCGACTAGCTGCGGTATTTTTTCTATTACAGTAGTATTGCTTGCGATTTCCGCCAGACTCACCAGTGACCCGATCTCAATCTCATTCTTAGATACCTCGACAAAATGAAGTTCGTTCTCAAACGGCGACAGGTCATATACCGTTTGCTTCCGGAAAAGACCTTCATTCACCTCCGGCATAATATCCGTACCCCCGGCCAATAAAGCGAATGGCTCCTTGGTTCTGTCTATCTCTTCGAGCAAATCTTCAAATTGTTTAATTCTGATTATTTTCATTTCGATACTTTATTGCAAGTTCTACCGCCTCTATAACTTTAGTGTAGCCGGTACAGCGACACAGATTTCCTGATAAAGCCTTCTTCACCCTTTCTTTTTTTGGGCTCCCCCCTTTTTCAATGTAGTCAAAAACTGCCATTATCAGACCAGGCGTACAGAAGCCGCATTGTATTGCATCTGCGTCAACAAACGCCCGTTGAACATAGTTCGGTATCGACCCATCCCCCAAACCTTCGATTGTAACAATTGACTTTCCGTCAATCCTTATGGCGGGGATTAAACAGGCTAGTTCAAGACTTCCATCTATCAGAAGAGAGCACGATCCACATTTTCCTTCACCACAGGCTTCTTTAGTTCCCATCAGATGGTATTTATTCCTCAGCAAGTCTATCAGTCGTTCTTCTGGATTAGTCTCAATCGACTGTTCTGTTCCGTTCAGCACGAATTTTATTATCACGTCTAGATTATATATAATAAATCCATATTAATAATTTTCTAGTATGAAAAAACTCGCCATAATTCTTCCCATCGCCTTTCTTTTTTCCGGGTGCACTCTGTTCCCTTCTTCTCCGATTACGGGTACGGAACAGCAAAAAGCCGAAAAACTTTCCCAGATCATCAGTAGCGGCGGTCAGGCCAATTGTAAGGTTACAAATTTGACAGACAATACCAGTACTCAAATATCCGTCTCTGGTAAGAAGATGAAGATAGTCGGCTCTGACTTTGGGGAAGGGAAGCAGGGGACGATGATAAACGACGGAACCTATACCTATATTTGGACAGAAGGAGAGAAGGTGGGCTTCAAAAGCAAATTAGAAGCGGAAAAACCACTCGAACCCACCGAAAATCTGGATCGAACAGCTCCGGTAGACTCAGCCAAACAAGTCGACACCTTCGAAGATGAGACCAAGTTCAAGATGGACTGTACTCGAGGAGGTGTTTCGGACGCCGATTTTACCCCTCCGGCTGATGTTCAGTTCACCGACTTTTCGGAAATGCTGAAAACCGTGCCCACCATCCCGGCAAGATAAGACCGTTGTGACTTGACAAACAGCCTTCGGCGACCTATAATGTCGCATATGGAATTTTTTCGAAGCGAATTTGAAAGGATTGAGGCCCAGGAAAAGGCTGCCAACGCATTGGCAGGTTTTCGCGACGAAATTGCTCATCTTGAGCTTAGTTCAGACCTTTCTGAAAGGGGGAAACAGATTGAAGAAGTGTGCAGAAGGTTCGACAGAGTAGCTCTAACTTTATTCCCCACCGAACTAGGACACTTTACCGCTCATCGTCAGAGAACGATCTCTTCAAAATACAAAGACGCCGCTTTCGAACAAAAAAGAACTCTTCGGTCTATGCTTGCCGCCCTAATTTTGGCTCCGGGAACAAGGGAAGAGTTGATGGTGGATAGAAACAGTGCCCTGTATCAAATATTTACTCATACTCAAAAAGACAGTCCGGCCAATGGCAAAACCAAGCTTTCGATAGAAAGCTTCAACACTATGCGCCGTGATATGTTTCGTGCCTGTGAAAATAAATATGATCTACTTACTATAGTAACCATACTTTCTCTTCATGACACCACAAAACTAGAAACAGTCGCCAAAAGAGTAGAGTCCAAGTCCGGCATCAAAAGCATCAATCATGATCTGCTTCTCTCCCACATGACTCAGGATCAAGGACTCGTCAACGAGCTCGTTCCTAGTCTAAACCGCCTTTCTTCTGCCCAAAGAGAACTCGCTATTTTAGTCATGAATTCTCAGTATAATCGGGGTCAGCACTCTCAAGCAGAAGCGACCGCCGCCCACCTAGTTTTTGTTAGTCCTGAATACGCTGATGAAAAGCTTGTATTGTTTCAGCGCCAGGAAAGTAACTGTGATCTGGCCGGGGTTGATGGTAGTATCGGAGGTGTTTTAAATGAAGAGGTCTATATCCATTATCGCATTGCTGATGCACTTGTGGACGCTATGAGAAGAGGAGAGCTCACTCTCAAGGAAGCTTATCTGGGGATGCTTCAGGAAAGAGCAAACATGATGGGGATCAAGATTAATTTGGTTGAAGGAGATTATATCAATCAAGCCGGACTCGAAAGGATTACACTCCTTAGGTTTGCTTGTTTATTACGTATGAGTACCAATGCCGAATTCGATTTACTTAACAGCTGTTTCATCAGTCTGTGCCCCGAAAATCGTAAGGCCTTGGTCGAAGCCTTTGGAATAAGCGGTCTCGATGGGAAAGTCAGCATACTCTTCTATTACGCCCCTGCTCTAATGTGTGAAATAAGAGATATGGAAAAGAAAGAAGATCATCTAAACGGAACTCGTTTCGGAATAGAAAGAGCACTTCGTTTGATGGCTAAAATTGCCAAAGAGACGATGAAATTTATCGAGGGGTCAACAGAGGCACCACGTCCTCTTTATACTCTAGCTGGAAGCGGTAAGGTTGTAAGGTTTAGTGATATAGCCGAGCTTCGCGGTGCTAATAGAGATAAAAAAGGCAGAGTGGTCGAATTCGTCGTTGCGCTTACAAAGGTTGTTAAGGACAACGCCAGAAGACTCATTGTCATGCCGGTGAGTGAGGAGGAAGCCGAGGTTGCCTTTACAGATTAATGAACAATAAAATATAAAATGAAAGAAACATTGGTAATCATCGCCCCCGAGTACAAAGAAACTTTCGCACCAATTATTTTTTTAGCAGGCCCCATTCAGGGAGCCGAAGATTGGCAATCACAAGCCATTGAAATAATTCACCGGTTGAATCCGGAAGTGGTCATTGCTTCCCCTAGACGGCCTCAGTTTTCTAAGGACTTTCATTACGAAGAGCAGGTCAATTGGGAGTCGCACTTCTTGAACGAAGCTGGAGAAAATGGCGTCATAATTTTTTGGTTAGCCAAAGAATCTGAACCAATTCCCGGAAGATCATATGCTCAGACTACGAGAGCAGAGCTATTTGAGTGGAAAGAAAGACATATCTACAAGGACGCCAAGCTGGTGATTGGCATTCAGGATGGATTCACCGGAGACAGATACATCAAGATGAGGCTCGGACAAGATTGTCCGGACATCACCATACATTCAACCCTGGAAGATGTCTGTAGAGATGCACTTAGCCAAATTTCCTAACACGACTATTTGTGCTCTTTCAGTTCCTTAATCTGCTTCTCTATCGAGTCTACCAAAGCTTGATACGTATCCGTTAGACTTGTCGCCAAGTCATAGGCGTTATTATCATGCCAGTCACAGTTTTCCCCACAGGCTTCACCCTGTTCTTTCATAGCTTGATCTAATCTGGCTTGTGCCCTTTTCAGTTGTTCTTCCAACTGTTCTCTTTTTGTCTCCATCGAACTAAATTGTATCCCAAACTGATCCGGTAAATTGCGATATACTATAACTCATGACAAGAAAAAGTAAGAAGGTTTTTCTTTTTGTTCTGATTCTTCTTTTAATTTTTTTATTTATTTTTAGTCGCCGGGCTTTGTCTCCAACCAAGAACCAGCAACCAATAACCAAGAACTCCCCATCACCCACCCCGTCTCAAGTTTTCTCAAGCACCACCAAATGCCAAAACGTTGTTGTTTCCGCCGGAGAAACCGTCGAGCTTTTCACCTATCAATCGGGCAACTTCACCCGTTTCGATTACCGGGTAGCCGCCATGACGGAAGAAAAAGCCATCAATCTTCAGGTATTTTCTGATGGGCAGTGGCTCTATGTGTGGAATCAGCCACACCGCTACAACAAGGACGACGTCATAGTCAATCCACCAGGAAAGAAGATCAAGCTTTCTTCTCCTCCTCTTGTCATAGCCACTTCAACACTCGATGAGGTCAAGAGAATCAGCGGGTCGAATATCTCCGGAGACAGACTCTGTTATACATGGGACGACCTCGATCCGGTTTTCAAAGTTCCTGCCGATTTTACTTTCGAAGACTCAAACGAAACCACTCAAAAGATAAAGGAGGATCTCTCAAAAATTTGCCAGATTTGTTCCAAAACTTCAAACGAAACCGCAGCTTCAGCTTGTCGCACTAACCTCAGCTGTCTCTAGGGGGAGTATATTATTTTCTTATACCAATTAAGTCCAAGTATAAATGGAAGAAACAAAAGAAGTAGAGATGGTTAACGTTGACCCCGTCTCAAAGAAATCCCAAAAGGGGATTGTCATCATTTTGTTGATAATTATTGCCCTGATTATTGTTCCCAAATTCTTCAGTTCCGGTAAAAAGACGGATACGATAACCGCGACGGCTCCAACATCACAAGTTCCGGTCACTGTTATGGCAGACGTTGTGAATGGTGAAATAATCGTTGAGGCCGGTAGCTTTTATTACAAACCTAACATTATTAGGGCCAAAAAAGGTGCGAAGGTCAAGCTAATTCTTAATAGTGTCAGTATGCAACACGACTTTAATATAGATGAGCTAGGAATCAAGGTTCCGTTGACAAAATCTGGTAGTTTCTCAACGGTCGAATTCGTTGTCGACAAAATAGGTGAGTTTGAGTTTTATTGCTCGTTCGGTGAGCATCGTAAAAACGGGCAAGTGGGAAAACTCATAGTCATCGAGTAAGGAAATATCCGTAGAGAGTCATTACGGAGACCAATACACCGAGGACGCACGTCAGCCATAGGAACTTTCGGCTCTTTTTGCTTTTCGCTACAATCAAGTTAAACAACAAGACCAATAAAATAATTGTCTTCATGTATTCACATTATAGATCTAGACAGGTTGTGGTCTCAAACCAAAAAAAAAGACGTCTTTGATGACGTCTTTACTTGGGAGCAGGCCTGGTAGGACTCGAACCTACAACCTCTCGCTTTGGAGGCGATTACTCTACCCATTGAGCTACAGACCTGTGTTAATGTGATCCCCTGTGGGATCGAGCGCCCCGGGCGGGAGTCGAACCCACAACCTTCGGCTTAGAAGGCCGCTGCTCTATCCATTGAGCTACCGGGGCCGGCCTTCCACAATCCTGTTTTGTTGAGGAATTATCCTATATACACCACCCACTGTCAACCATTGTTAATTGGTGCTATTATCTAGCCATGGGAGCAGAAATAACTGATGCCGGCGGTGATAAAACGAGACAAGATCATGCCGAGAGAGAGCGCAACAAGTCACATCTTCCGAGATACACGCTCGAATTGTTTCGAGAAAAAATTGCAGTCATTGACGTGGGTGAAGATGCCCAAGACAAAATTAACCTATGGTGGAGACAGGCGGCTGAAGTACAAGAGTGGATAGAAAGGTTCCAGCAAGCCACCAAACTTCTTACACCCGCCACACCGGAGAAACAGGATGCCAACGCCGCTCTCAAGGGCTGCCCAGAACTCTTTGGTGAAATCAATAACAAATTGAAAGCGCTAGTAAGTAGAAAAACGGGATATTCAGTCAGGACATTGTGGGTTGATCCTATTCTTAGACAGTTGGGACGACAGTTACCTGAAATAACCCAAGCCGAAGAAATCGTAGCCACAATACAGTCTTTTGACAAAAAATACTGGACTAGAGACAACGATCAGGTAATAGCTATTTGCGAGGCCATCAACGAAAGGGGTGTTGGCGATCTAGAGCAAATTCGTATGCTAGTTGCCCAATGGTCTTTTCAGGAGTTTATCGAGAGTATTCCTAGACAAAATCTTCACCATCTCTTTAAAGACTTAGCAGATCAAACTCTTGTAGACGATCTGGAACTAGAAAAAATGGAGCTCCAGACAGCCCTAGCCGGCCATCCGTGGTCTAGTGAGAAAAGAGAGAAATTCCGCAGACTTCATCACCGGCTTCGCCATGCCATGGACGATCTCAATGCAGAAGAGCAAGTGAAACGCGACTTCGATGAGGCCTTCAAGTATGCGACCGGCGACCTAGGTAAGAGTGTTTCTGCGATAGACATACTACGTAACGCCGAGGCGGCTTGGGACGGTTTCAAAAGAGATTCCACACTACAAGCCTTCTGGAGGCACGAACAAAATAAACTGACAGGAGAGTCATAATCCACTGATAAGTAGTTTGTGAGATTCAAAGTCAACCAACGTTACTCCTGTTGCTCACCGGAAAAGATTCTTACCAAAGCCACGATACCCCATGCCACGATCATATAAACAATCAGGGCTACCATCGTCGAAGGTTCCATGACCGAAGCGGTTTCCAAACCTTCAGTTACCGCGCTGCGGAATATCCCTTGAAACGGTAAGGTAAAAACTCCGGTGATAGCATAGATGAAGTTCACAAAACTACTTAGGGTACTGGCGCCCATGAGTTTAAGAATTAGCCGAAATACGAGAAGCACTTCAATGATCCCAAAGATAAAATACACAAAGTATTCAATGGTTTGAGTGTCGGTGGCTTGTCTGGTAACGGGAGCAATTACAATTGGCTTTTGGCTTTCACCTTGGGTGACCACAGTTTCCTTAATAATTTCCGCCATATTATTTTAGATTTAATAACGGTAACACAATTAAGTATAACAAATAGTAATGTATATTACACTTCATGAATATCTGTTTATGGAATAAACGGTATTGTCAAAACATACGTCGGCGGAGAAGAAAAGATTCATCGTAAGTAGTCTGTCCAGAGTGGGGTCTCGGAAATACTTTTACGGATTTGGGCAATTTCAAAGCTACCACCTTGTGAAGAAACATGGTTGGCCATATGGGCCAGATTTTCAGCCGAGGCGTGGATAAGTCCTCCAACCATAGCATCCATGACGGGATAAAGGTTGTTTTTTTCAGGGAAAATAACCAAACTGTGTCCAGGTTGATCTGTGTAGGTTTCGATCCAGAGGTAACCGGCCAGATCCCCTTGCGGATAATCTTCATCTAAAGGAAGCGTGCCGCTTAGGAGTGCCGTCATGTCCTGGGCTTGAAGCTCGGCACCTGGGCTTACCAGCCAGTTAATCTTCAAACCGGCGCGCTTCAGTACTTCAATCAACGGTGTTGGAGTCCTACCCTCTCGGTTTACCTTATTTATGGTCAGATCAGCTCCCATAGCCGTTAGGGCTACTTCTAGGCAGCCATAGGTATATCCAGCCTCGACAATTCCATGATATAAGTTCTGGGCATTTGAGATATTTTCTTCTAGTTCGGACTTCATATTTGGGAAGATTGTAGCATTCTCTGTTCAACACTTCATGTCCGTTCAAACTCATTCGGAGATTTTGTGGGCAGTTTTGGCCTATATTTCATGCAAAATAGCTCATAATGTGGTATAATAGCCTCTGAACATTCAAAATATACCTGTTTTCTAAAGGAGCAACAAATGGAAGATATTCGGTATTTCCTGCGTGAAAATCGACCCAGCTTGCTGATATGGGCCGGTGCAATCATCTCTTTCGTGTGGTTGCTGATCATGATCAGTTACAACCTGTTTACCATCGAGCCATTCGGGGAAGGCGGTTTGAGTATGGGTTGGGCTCTGTCGATTTTTCTTCCCTTGGCACCAATCTTGCTTTTTGCCACCTACTGGGGAGGCTCGGAAAACTCTCCTGTCGACGGTACTGCACGAGATGTGGCTAGATTTGTATACGTCAGCTTCAAAAACTGTATGGTGGTACTAGCCCTCTTCATCATGCTCATTGGCTTTCCAAGAATGAAATACTACCAGATGCGCACCTCGGATGAATTCGGGTTGCGACAGTTGTCGTATTACCAACAACGGACCCTCTTCAACATGTTCCGTGAGGGTAGCGAGATCATCGACTCCACGTCTTCTTACAATGAGGACCCTAATTCAGAATTTGTTCCGGTGCCGGTTGATGGTGCCGACGTAGATTCTGACTCATCGTCATCCTCATCTAGCGATTCGGACGACGGCTGGGGGAAGATTTTTGGCGCTCTGCTCATCTACCTCATTGTGTTCCTTGTCGTGATCTATTACTTTGGTCTTGGAATCCTCTGTTTTTTCTATGTAGATTTCTGGCTTGTCGCCCTCATCTGCATTGCTATTGGCATGATCTGCCTCGGCATTATCGACATCATGGACGGACCAAGGATCTAGGTTACAAACACCCGCTAATATAGTGGGTGTTTTTTGTTTAAACAACCGTCTGAATTTGCTATACTTAAAGTAATAATAATTACAACAGGCGTGAAAACTAACAAAAAAACAAGCATTTTAGGAGCCGCCGTCAAAGGAGCCATCGTCGGAGGTCTCGCTGTTGCCGGTGCCATGGCCTTGGCCGACAAAGAGAATAGAGAAAAAATTAAAAAATCTTTCGTTGCCACGAAAGGTAAAGCCATGGGCATGATGGAGGATCTAAAAGGCAAGGCAAGGGACAAAAAAGAAGAAATAGTGGATAAAGCAGAAGATGTCCAAAAGATAGTTAAGAGCGCCGCCGAAGACATCCAAGACGCCGACTAAAAGGTTTTTTTAGTCTCCTCTTACACTTGACGGGTGCTCTTATCCGCATGTTGAGGAAAACCATTTAATTACCCAAGTCTCTCTCTTTTGATTTTTATCGATGATGGAGTAATAACCAATCCGGGTCTACTCGATAATTCATCCGGGATCGTAACAATCCCGCCAGCATCAACATATCCAAGAGCAAAACGTTTAGAAGTTCTTTCTCCCGGATTTACAACCCGAACACTATTGTCATTATTAACCGCAACAAAAACCAATGATCCACCCGTTCCCGCCATCTGTCCATATTCTTCAGCTACCCGCGGATTAGAAGGTGACTCAAATTCAGTAAAAAGCACAATTCTTCTATCTTCTAGCATTCCTCTTTTAAAATCGACCTTCCCGTTTTTAACAAAACCGATCTTCAAACGATAAGTGCGTCCTTTATAATCCGTAATTTCCAGAGTATCGCCAGATTTAAAAAGGTTCATATCAACAATATCGCCGGGAACAATATCTAAAATCTCTGTTTCATAACGCGGTTTTATATCTATTTCTGTTGGAGCATATCTGATTGCTTTAAACGGGCTTAACTGAACCCTTAGTCCTTCAGTTACCGCAGGATCGGGTGCGCCGGATTCTAAGGGCCGCACAAGGGTTACGTCGGGCATCCCGTTTTTAACATAAATACCCGGCATTATTAATTCTTCTCTTTTTAAATCAAAGTCACCAATTTTCCTAAAAGTCGCCAATCGATAATCCACTTCGGACACGCTTGCCATTCCATGTATAGGTTGGGTCGTTTTTTCTCCGGCAACAAACACAACCTCCATGCCTTTATTGTCCTTCATCCTAACCGTGTCTCCATGTCTTAGGTTAGTTGTAATAGAAAAAATTTTCACCTGCTCTAAATTGGGTTTTTCTATTTTCCCTCATAAATTCGTGCATCAGATGTGCACTATTTGTTTCCAAATTCATTGCCATATTGTAGCATTTACCAGGAAAAGGCTCTTCGGCACAAACTGAACTTAGTGACCCCGGCGGGATAGGGAATCTCTCAAGTAATTTTCAGTAGAAAATTCTTTCGAACCAGACTCGCCAAAACCGTTACGGGTTTGGCTCCGTCATTCGATTCCCTGCGTTATGACAAATAAAAAAAGCTGGACTAGCCAACTTTTTTCATTTGTGACCCCGGCGGGAATCGAACCCGCGATCTTTTGGATGAGAACCAAATGTCCTAGACCGCTAGACGACGGGGCCAACGGGCTTATTTTATCATTTTTGGGCTCAGCAACGCTTACATCATTTTGTGCCTAAATCCGCCTCCATTACTTGACAAAATAGCCTGTCTGAACTAAAATACACACCATAGAGCGTTGGTTTCCAGCCGGGTCCCGAAAGTTACGGGGGTCTGGTGTTTTTTTTGACCCACTCTGAGTCTTGACTTCCCGTCCACAACCTTTATATTAAAACAACTAACGTAATTACAAAAAATGACTCAAAATACACAAAGAGTTCAGATGACGCCACTAGGCTACAGAGCCTTGGTCGACGAACTAAAACAGTTAGAAACGGTCGGTAGACCAGAGGGTATAGATCGCGTGGCAAAGGCCCGTGAATTTGGTGACCTCTCCGAGAACGCCGAATATCATTCCGCAAGAGAAGATCTGGCTGCCTTAGAGGGACGCATTGAAGAACTCAAGGATATTATTTCCCGAGTAAACGTCGTCGACCTCAAAAAGTCTGGGGAGGAAGAAGTCGGTATCGGCAGTATCGTTATGGTTACCGTCAACGGTAGTCAGCACGAATTTTCTATAGTCGGTGAATGGGAAGCAGATCCTGCGGCCAAGAAGATCTCTCACGAATCTCCTCTCGGCAAAGCCTTGATCGGTAAAAAGGCCGGTGACAACGTCGAAGTCGAAGCTCCTGCTGGCAAAGTCACCTACATCGTGAAATCCGTCAAGTAATCCCTACCAGCTACCGCCTCCGCCACCACCGCCCCCACCGCCAGATGATCCTCCTGAAAATCCGGATCCTCCAGATGATGAAGATGAGGGGTTGTACGAAAGTCCGCTGGCTGCCGCATGATTAAAGTCGGACACAAAGCCGGACCACGCCATGTGATTCATTCCCATTCCACCTTCTAAGTATTTTGGTGGTCTTATATTTAAAGCCGACATATCTTTGGCTAATTTGTCGATGACTCCGAGAGCAATCGCAAAGGGAAGTACCTCTTCAATAAATAAATGCTTTTCCTTGATCTCCTCTCTCCACTTACCGAGTCGAATCGTCTCCCTGAGTCCCTTGACCTGAAGCGCCAAGTTTGTCCCAACAGCTGTTTTTTGAGGCATATTCCACGCAAACCAAATCGCGATTATAGCGGAAGATAGTAAAGTCATCACTGTCCATGCCTCTTGCAGAAAACTGATGGCACCAATGGTAAGGACAAAAATCAAACCGGACATGCAAACTGCCAGCACCATCCATATACCACGGGTAGTATTGGGGTTGGCGGTAAAGAGTTTCCTTTCCTTCAATCTTTCATTAATCATTTCCTTTACCTTTGTCATATGAGTAAAAAAGGTGCCTTTCAGCTCGCTCAGTTTTACTGTTGTTTTGGAATTAAAAATATGCTCCATCAAGTATTCTTGTTGTGGCGGCAGATCTCCTGGGCCGGACTTATACTTAGTCAATAAAAAATCATGGCCAAACTTCAAAAAACCCTTTTTCGCAACTCTCTCAATTCCCAAATATTTCTTCCGGGCTAGGTCAATTATCTCAGCCACTACGTCTTGATTGTCAACTTTTTCATCCAGCATGGCTCCGGCTTCTCCTGGAGTCAGATCCTTGAGAGGTTCATAGACCATCGGAATATTTATCGGTTCGAATAAGGGCCTCAGGCCTTTAGGTTGATCGGTTTCCAAGTTGAATACATTGGGGGACACAAAGCGGAAATCTCTACCTTTCTTATACCAAACAAAAAACATCAGTAGTCCGGGCAAGACCAAGAGAATGAAGAAATAATTGTTTTTCGCCAAATCAATTAGCCTTTCCCAAGGAGCGGGGAAGATCAAAGTATTATTCTTGTCCATTTTTACTGCAATGGTAAAGTTGTCACCATAATTTATCTCTTCGTTGGTCTCCACCTTAATTAGATTATCTTTTTGGCTTATGGTGCAGTGAGAAGAGACACTGCCCACCGGACCCACAAAACAAACTGTTTCCCCACCAGCGGCAAAAGGGGATTTGACGGTAACCGTCGAAGACAAGACCGGAAACTGCCAGCCTTCTCCGGTAATATCCCAATAAAGTTCGTCGAAATCTTTTTGTCTTAGAATGGCGTGGCCGACTTTGTAGGAAATGTTGTATATACGACTTCCCGAGAAGGTAAGTTCTGGATCTCCAATCTTCAGTGTCAGATTTCCTTTCTCCCTCGATATGGAGAACGGCAATGTTTTTCCTTCGTCATCGTTTACGTAAATTTCGGAAATAGGATTGGAATAGACCATTCCTTCTCGTCTGTATTTTTCAGGAATATAGCGGAAGATGCCATGTTTTTCTACCGGGGTGAAGTACTCAATCTTTTCGGAGATAGTCAAAGAAGTATCCTTGTTGATCTCTATGACGGAATCAAATCTTGTAATCACTTCCTCAGTGGGTTCCTGAGCCAAGACGCCGGGCACTTGAAAAATGGACAAAACTACCGCCAACCATACTGCAAGTTTCTTCATAATACTTAGTATAATTCAAACACATGGAACAAAAATATCTGGAGGCAGTCAAAACACAGTTGGACGAAAAAATCTTTACCCACTCATTGGCACTTCAAGCCTGTATGGGCGGGCTTTATGATTATTTCTCCGAGAATAATTTACTTGGCCCGGATGAATCTCCCAAGGAAGAGTGGCTACTGGCTGGCCTGATTCACGACATCGACTACTCCGAACCATTCAAAGAAGGCCACCCTACTCACACCAAAGAGGCTCTAGCCAAATACGGATTGGAGCTTTCCGATTCGGTTCATCATATTATTCTTGCCCACGCTCCCGAGTTGACTGGAGTCAAACCGGTGACCAAAGCCGACTGGTCTATTTTTTGCGCCGACTCCCTCACCGGTCTCATTATGGCAGTCGCCTACGTCTATCCCAGCCGTAAGCTGGCCGATGTCAAGGTTAGCTCTGTCCTCAAGCGTTTCCTCAAGGAACCCAAGTTCGCCGCCGGTACTCGTCGTGATGAGGTGGCCATGTGTGAGAAGTCTGAAGGTCTCGGTCTACCTCTCGAAAAATTCATTGACCTCTGCCTCACCTCCATGCAAAAGGTGGCTGGGTCTCTCGGTCTCTAAAACTTTGCTACAATATAGTCACAAAGCATTTGAGATGGCTTCCAACCATCGAGCTTCCCGGGGTAACAACCGAGGACGGGTCAGCCCGTAATCGCTAAATTGAGTATTGTTAAGGTGGCATCTTCCCGATTTGTCGGGACCGTAACGCGCAATTCCTTGCGTGTTTTTTGTGATTTAGGGATATTATTAAACTAATAACTAGTAACCAATAATCAATAATGTTAGACATAAATTACATCCGAGACAATCAAGAAAGTCTCAAAAAGGCTATCACCAATAAACAGTTTGATCCTGCTCTCGTAGACAAACTGATTGGTGTAGACAACGAGAGACGCAAGCTGATCAAAGAGGTTGAAGCCCTTCGTCGACAGGGAAACGAAAATATTGCCGATCTCAAAGGCAAGCCTAGTGATGAGCAAATATCTAGAGGCAAAGAGATCAAGCAAAGGCTTCAAGAAGTAGAACCACGTCTCGTCGAGATCGAAAAACAATTCAATGAACTGATGTATCAAATTCCCAATCCATCGGCAGATGATGTCCCTGTAGGCAAAGACGAATCGGGCAATGTCGAAGTTAAAAAGTGGGGGACCATCCCGGTTTTTGATTTTCCCATCTTACCTCATGAAGAGCTGGCCGAAAGCCTCGATTTGTTGGATAACAAGAGAGCTGTTCGCCTTGCCGGCAGTCGGGCTTTCTTTACGAAGAACGATCTGGTTCTGTTGGAATACGGACTTTTGATGTATGCCCTCAAGATGATGATCGGCGAAGGGTATACTCCCATGACTGTTCCATGGATGGTAAATGATGAGACCATGTGGGGAACGGGCTACTTTCCTTGGGGTCAGGAAGATCACTATCGCACCCAAGACGGTCAAAGTCTAATCGGTACGGCAGAAGTCTCTCTTACCGCCTATCACAAAGACGAGATTCTAAACGAAAATGATCTGCCATTCAAAATGGTGGGCATTTCTCCGTGTTATCGTCGAGAGGTCGGGTCTTACGGCAAAGACACAAAGGGTATCTTTAGAGTTCATCAGTTTAACAAAGTCGAGCAGGTTGTATACACTGTGGCAGACGAAGGCGAAACTCGTAAAATGCACGATCAGATGCTTGGCCATACCGAAAAGTTACTTCAGGCTCTTGGACTCCCTTATCACGTCCTCCTGATGTGTACCGGAGATATGGGAGCCGGTCAGCGTCGCAAATACGATGTTGAAGTTTGGTTCCCGAGCCAAAACGCTTATCGAGAAACTCATTCAGACTCATATTTCAACGATTTTCAAAGTCGTCGGTTAAATATTCGCTATCGAGCCAAAGATGGTACTCAAAAGTATGTCTACACTCTAAACAATACCGTCGTTGCTACACCTCGAATACTGGGAGCAATTCTCGAAAACTATCAACTAGCCGATGGTTCGGTGAAAATTCCCGAGATACTGATTCCATTTGTTGGGAAGGATGTCATTAAGCATGGTTAGGAAAGTACTAATAGTATTACCTGTTTTACTCATAATTTTGGGTGTTGCGCTCATATTGGTATTTAGGGAAGGCTCCTTATCTCTCATCTCTCCTTTATTTGCCGGAAAAGATCAAACCGAAAAAATCTCGCAAAAGCTAAGCCAATTTACTCTTGATTTTTCCAAATCTAAAGATCTGTCTACGCTTGAGAAAGTTCCCCGTTATATCGTTTACAATTCCGAAACCGGGCTAGTCTACTACAGTAAAGGAACCGGACTAAAAATGTCTCCCGCTTCATTCACCAAACTCCTTTCTGCTCAAATAGCTCTTGATCTTATTTCGCTGGACAAGGAGATAACTGTCTCCGACAAATCTTTAGATAAAGTTCCAACAGTATTGGGTCTAAAAGCCGGTGAGATTATTTCTGCTGCCGATCTTCTTCGAGGGGCAATTTCCACCAGTGCTAACGATTCAGCTCAAGCACTCGCGGACGGAGCAGCCGAGATTTCGGGTATATTCTCTTCGGAATACATTTACTACATGAACGAAAAAGCCAGACTATTGGGCATGGCTCACTCTCACTTTTCCAACCCGGACGGACTAGATGATCAAAATCAGTACTCAACTTTAGAAGATTTGGCGAAACTCATCAATAATGTACAAATAAATTACCCGGAAATAGTTTTGGCAGGTAAATCGGACAATCAGGACATTGAGCAAACTTCAAAGCATGGTAGATATTATCTACCCAATTGGAACGGGCTTTTGGGAGTCTATCCGGGCGTTACCGGACTAAAGATCGCCTACACGGAAGAAGCCGGCTATTCGACCATCGTCACTGCCGTAAGAGACAATACTTCTATGGTGGCCATCGTTTCCGGTACCGGTTCTTACTTGGAAAGGGATCGTGCCGCCGCCGACCTTCTGGATGCCGCCTTTATGACCAAAGGTCTGCCGGCTGTTAGAGTCTCTACATTTATGCTCAATCGTCATTATCAAGTTTGGGGAGACCTGGCCCGAAAAATTCGCAGTGAATTAAAAGCTGCTAACAAACCGCTAATAACTTCGCACTAATAACTATCATGTCGTTACGTCATTTATTTTTTCCCAAAACAATCAAGCTTCCCGATTCCAAATTCAATCATAATATCTCCATAAATCTGTATTTTTCCCAGCCCACCCTGCACGTAGACGGATTGATCGAGTCCGGAGACATCCTCACTCATATATGGAAAACCGGCATCAAAAAGTTAATCCCCAAGTATTTCATTCCCAAAACAATTTTAATTTTGGGACTCGGCGGAGGATCAAATACTCTTTTAGTCAGTCGTCTTTATCCCAAAGCCAAAATCACCGCAGTCGAGATTGATCCTTTTATGGTGGAAATTAGCCGAAAATATTTTGGTATCGGCCGGGTCAAAAATTTGGAAATTGTTGTGGATGATGCCCTCAATTTTGCCGCCAATTTAACACCAAATAATAATTATGATTTGATTCTGGTCGATTGTTTTGAGGGCAGGTATATTCCCCACAAACTGGAAGATCTGGATTTTATGCAGCAACTCAAAAGCCATTCTCGTTACACTCTGATCAATCGCATCCACTGGTACGACCATCACTTGCCAACCATCAACTTCATGAGATCTCTTTCCACACGTTTCATCTTCGTAACAGCCAGAACAATCTCCAACCTCATCATTTCCCTGGTTTAGACAGTATAATCATGTCTGTATGTTTTCATTTCTAGATTCCATTCTCAATCCGAACAAAATCGAGATCGACAAGATCAAAAAGATTGTGACCGCCATCAACTCCTTGGAGGATTGGGCCAAGGGTCTGAAAGATGATGAGTTTAAGCCGGAAATTGTTCAAATCAAAGAAGAGTTAAAAGATGAAAAAACTCTCGATGACGTCCTGCCGCAAGTTTTTGCTCTGACGAGAGAAGCCGCCTCCCGCACCTTGGGGATGAGACCATACGATGTTCAGCTTATCGCCGGCATCGCCTTCCATCAAGGCAATATTGCCGAGCAAAAAACGGGTGAAGGCAAGACTTTGTCCGCCGTGCCAGCCTTGGTTCTCAACGCTCTCACCGGAGAAGGTGCCCATCTGGTGACCGTTAACGATTACCTGGCCAGACTCCACGCCGGCTGGATGGGTCAAATTTACGATTTTCTTGGCTTAAGCGTTGGCTGTATTTATTCCGGTCAGGGGGACCAGCCCGCCGTCAAGTACGACTCAAACTTTACCGATTCCTCCCATTCAGACCACCGCCTTCATCATCTCAAGCCGGTCACCAGGACGGAAGCTTATTCCTGTGATATTACCTATGGTACCAACAACGAATTTGGTTTTGACTATCTCCGAGACAACATGGCGAAGACTCCCGAGCAGCTTGTTCAGCGACCGCATCATTTTGCTATTGTGGACGAGGTCGACTCTATTCTCATCGACGAGGCCCGCACCCCCTTAATTATTTCCGCTCCGGACACCGAAGCCACCGATCAGTACGTCCGTTTTTCCGGACTGATTAGAGGGCTTTCTGCCGATACCGATTTTGAGGTGGACGAAAAACAAAGAACCGCCAATCTTACGGATCATGGTCTCAGGAAACTCGAGAAAATTTTAAATGTCGAAAATCTCTATCAGCAAGACTATCAGACCCTTCACCATCTGGAACAAGCTCTCAAAGCCCAAACACTCTTTGTCAAAGACCGTGATTATGTAGTAAAAGATGACCAGGTGATCATTGTTGATGATCATACCGGACGCTTGATGTTTGGCCGACGATACTCCGATGGGTTGCATCAAGCCATCGAAGCCAAAGAGGCTGTCAAGATCCAGCAAGAAAGCAGAACGATGGCCACCATTTCTCTACAGAACTATTTCAGGCTTTACAAAAAGCTTTCCGGTATGACGGGGACTGCCGCTACCGAAGCCGAAGAGTTCAAAAAGATTTACAACCTTAATGTTCTGATTATCCCCACCAACAAACCCAATATTCGTCAGGATAACTCGGACATTATTTACAAGACTCAGCGGGCCAAATATGGCGCCTTGGTTGCCGAAGTGGCGGAGCTTCACGCCAAAGGTCAGCCGGTCCTCATTGGAACCAAGTCTATCGAGCAAAACGATGTCGTCGGACAGTATCTAAAAAAGAAACATATTCCTCACCAAATTTTAAATGCCAAAAATCATGAGAACGAAGCCATGATTATTTCCGAAGCCGGAAGATTAAATGCTGTCACGGTGGCTACCAACATTGCCGGCCGGGGTGTCGATATTATGCTCGGAGGTGATCCGCATGGGAGAGAGCTCAAAGAGTGGCAGAAGGAATCCGACAAGGTTAAAAGTCTGGGTGGTTTACATATCATTGGCGCTGTCCGTCACGAATCACGTCGCATCGACAATCAGCTAAGAGGTCGTGCCGGTCGCCAAGGGGATCCCGGATCCACCCGTTTTTATATTTCACTCGAGGACGACATTATGCGTATTTTTGGCGGGGAGCAGGTGGGTCGCCTGATGGACTTCCTCAAAGTTCCCGATGATCAGCCATTGGAAGCAGGTATGGTTACCAAAGCCATAGAAACTGCCCAAACCAAAGTCGAGTCCTTCTATTTTGATCAGCGGAAACATTTGGTCGATTATGACGACGTTATGAATAAACAGCGTCAGATCTTTTACGCCCGCCGGCATCATTTGTTGACGGAGGGGCCGGATGTCGCCACTGCTTCGATCGATCAAGCCTTGGAAAAAGAAATTGCTTATCTTTCGAACATCTACGCCGCTGCAGGTATTGATAAGGTCGAGGCCGACCAAATCGGTAAAGAGTTCCAAAGCATCTTGCCCCTGGATCCGCGATCGGCCGACTCACTGGAAAAAAATCTGGTCGGCAAAACAGGGGAGGATGTCCAAGAAATGCTTAGCAAAATTATTCTTCAGGCCAGAGCTGCCCAGAAAGAACGGTTTGGTAATGATGTTCTTCCTCAAGTGGAGCGATATGTTTTGTTAGAAACTTATGACGAACTTTGGATGAACCATCTCGATGCCATTGACAATCTCCGTGATGGTATCGGTCTGCGTGGCTATGCCCAGAAAGATCCGCTGGTGGAATATAAGCAAGAATCTTTTTCTATGTTTGAGAGTCTCTTGTCCCGGATCGACTCTACCGTCTCACATCGTATTTTCCGGGTCCAGATAAATATTCCTCAGCCCGTCCAGCGCCGCACTATCGAAAAATCATCCTCCGACACCGATAACTCTTCTTTATTACAAGGAGGTGCCACACCACGTCAATCCATAAAAAATACCAACAAGCTCGGTCGAAACGATCCTTGCTGGTGCGAAAGTGGCAAAAAATGGAAAGCCTGCCACTACCCCAAACTAGGTTGAGACCCACTTTTTTCGAGGTGATAAAATAATCGGGTACTTATTCTGTTCTTTTAAAAGGAGAGTTGTATGAGTCAGAAGCCGCTCTACTGCGTTCGGTGTCGCAAGGAAGTCCCCAATCCTTATCAGGGAATTTACTGTCCAACTTGTATGTCCCTCGATCGGGATAGCATCATGGATTGTACCTACAAGTGTGACCGCTGTGAGAACTGGATGGCTTTGGATGTTTTTTCCGGTTTTGTTGACAGTCTAGGTGTGGTTCTGGCTGATTTCATTTGGAAATACAACATTCCCGACCAAGGATCGCCCTATATCTGTAGTTCTTGTCTAGCCAAAGGCCGCACTTTAGTCGAATTTAATCACCCAAAAGAGACGACTTTGACTATTGTCTCCGGTGATGGTCGTCCACTTGAAACCAAGCCGTCCCTCGCCGGTCAGCCCACCACTTTGCCGAAACGTCCGGTCGTTCCTTCCCCCGGTGCCTCCAAAGCTACCGGAACACCGCCATCTCAACCATCAACCACCACCTCTGCCTCTGCTTATGGTCAAAACAACCAAAGTCCGGTTCATAACCTGGATTGGGCCTACGGAGTGGAGAATGGTAAGGGTATTTTGTTTGCACTTCAATCACCCCCGGATCACTTTCATTATAGTCAGATCCTCGCCGCTCTCTTGGCGGGTCAGTTTTACCTCTTCCATTTTTATCTTCCTAAAAATCCGCTTCCGGGACAGTTTGCCAACGTCTTAGAGATCTGTGTTGATGATCGTAACAGTTGGGTGTTGTCTTTCAACAAAGATAAACGCCTAATTAGCAAATCCGTGAAATTAAACGGTGAGTATTTACCCGATCAAAGTCCGGAACCACTTATTTTTCATCCTGATGGTTGGAACCGAGTGAAAATAATCTACAAAAACGGAGAGGTTAGATGCGAGATCAACGGGGTCGATTTCGGTAATGGCTTTGGCGTTTCTCCACAATTTGTTTGTCAGCTAAAAGTCCGCGTCGTTGGTCTTTACGCCACTTTTGGCGGAGTCAGTGTCTAGAATGTTTAGGCCAAGAGCAATCTTGGTCTTTTTATTGGGATTATAATAAATTTATGAGCTCTGAATTAGAATACAATCCGTACCACGAATCCTGGCCTGGTCAAGAGCTGTTGAACTCGGGCAAAGAATTACCGAAGTTACCTGCTAGGCCGGATCGTATGGTTTTGACTCTAGACCATGCACGATCATATGTCATCATGAATTCCCAAAAAGGCGTTCTAGCTTGGTATCCGGCTGGTTATCTTCTTAACGATCGGGAATCTGACTGGGACACTGAAAAGTTGGAGGATGATATCAGAAGTGAAATGTCCAGACGGGGAATAAATGGAGGCTTTTCTCTTTTTGATATGGAGTTATCCAAAGCGGAGCAGGTGTTATTGAGCGAAGTTCAGGTTGACGAACTAATATCCTTAACCGGTGGGGTTAGTGTGAGCTCCAAAGAATCGGATTTCGAATAATCTGATTAGACCTACTCACAGTATACTTTTATTATGAGAAAAATAATTTGGCTTGTTTTATTACTTATTGCCCTCCTCTGGATCGCTATCGCCACTTATTGGACCGGTCCGGAAAAAGCAGAAAAGGTTTATGATTTTCCGGAGCTTTTGCTTACCCCGACTGTTTCACCACCTGATATTTTTTCGACCCCGCCGTCGGCCACTTCCTCTCCTGAAGCCTCCTCAACTTCCTCAATCAAGGTTGTTTCTCCCACCGTAACATCTACTCTCAATTTTTAATAAGCCATCTTTCCCAAGAATAGGGATACCAAGTATACTGAAAGTATGATTCAAAAAAGGGGGTTCATCGGTTTATTCATTTTGACATTTTTTCTCTCGACCATTGGCTTGGCTCTGTTGGTATTGGATGATCAGAAAGATCTGTCCAGTCGAGCAGACCTCGGTTTGGTAAGTAGTCTTCTTCCCACTTTACCGGAGGGGTCTTTTTTGCCAAATGACTCCGTTTGGGACGGACAGTCCCAGAACATACCCGCAAAAATCAAATACGACTCTTCTCTTTGGCTCCCGCCGCAAAAAGATGCCCCTGTTTTTTATCACCAATATCAACCGGTGACCGTCAGGATAGTCCCTGATAGTATTAATTCCACCAAGCTCCAACAAATCCTTGGTCCCGATTTTACCAATCCAAAGCCTCTTATTAGCCCAAAGTCGATGGTAGAAGGCTGGGCTATAAAAAGTTATTCATACAAATTTTTTGGGGACGAAAAAATTATTGACGTTTGGACCAGTACTGAGGGGATTAATCTTCTTGCTGTGATGCCTGAGATTTCATCACGAAGTGACGTATCAGATCTCGTCTCGGAAGTTGTCTTCGGAGTAAGTGTGGGTGAAGTGAGAGGATCTTCTACCCCGGATGATTCAGCCAGGCTGGCCGCGTCAGTTAGACCTTCGGTGGTAATGATATTAAATAATTATTGTACACAGGCAAAATTAGACAATGTTGTTTACCCTTTTTGTTTGGCTCAATCAGGCAGCGGTTTCTTTGTCAATAAGGATGGCTATATTGCCACGAATGGTCACGTAGTCAGCAATCTTCCGGAGACATCGCTTTTTTACGGTGTCATTACCGGGGGGCTAGATAATTTGCTGATAGACTCTCTTCAGGCTTATTTTACCGTTACTACCGGCGCACCCGTTGAGCGATCCCTTCTGGAAGCAAAAATAAAAGAGGCTCATTCGAGCAAGGAGACCATATACCAAATGGCCGCCTTGGTGGGGGATATGTATAAGAAAAATTTCATAAAATTAGACAATTCGGTAAATAAATATTTTGTTCAGTTGGGAAATACTCCAATCCAGATTTCCAAAACCGGAGTCAGTACAGGAACCGATATTGTAACCGCAACTTTCGTTGCCGCAGATTATGCCGATCCGGACCCGGTGCTTGGTTTTACCAGTTCGGATGTTGCCCTGCTCAAGATAAACGGGACAGACTACCCGGCTCTCCCACTAGGTAAAATAGATGATATTAGCGTTGGTTCAAATATATTACTTGTTGGCTTCCCCGGAGTTGCCATGGGAAGCAATAGTATGCTACTGGATACTTCGGCCAATGCGGAGCCGACTTTCACCAAAGGGGTTGTTAGTGCTTTCAAACAGTCTAAGGGAAATAAGAAAAACTTAATCCAAACCGATGCTTCAATTAATCACGGTAACAGTGGCGGTCCGGCTGTATCATCGGAAGGGAAGGTTGTGGGGCTAGCCACTTATGGTCTTACTCCGGAAGAGGGCGGAGGAAATTATAACTTTCTCAGGGACATAGCCGATCTCAAGGATCTTATGGCAAAAAACAATGTCACGGAAGAGATTGGAAGCACTTACGACACCTGGAAAAGTGGTTTAAACAACTACGGGATTTCTTACTTCAGGTATGCAAAAACAGATTTTGAGAAGGTATCTTCAGCTTACCCGGAACATCCTACGGTACAGCAATATATCAAAGAGGTTTCGTCAAAGATTGGTACTGTCGAAGATAAAACACCAAAGCTAACCAGAGCTCAAAGAAGATTGTATATCAATGTATCCGGTGGTCTGATGACCTTTTCGATTATGATGATAATTGTTCTGGGAATTTCTAGCTTTATAGATACCAAGAGAAGGCGGGCACCGGTGATTCTACCTCCGCGACAGCCCTTACCTCCTCAACCAATTCAAACATTTTAATTATGTCAAAAGTTGTTCTCATCTCAGGTGGAAGTGACGGATTGGGGAAGTCAATTGCCGCCAAACTCTCTCCAAACCACCAAGTAATAATTCTTTCTCGCAATCAGGAAAAGTTAGAGGCCGTGTCAAAAGAAATCAATTGTGATTTTGTCGTTGCGGATGTATCCGACTATTCTTCGTTAAGAGCAGCCGTTGAAATAGTCCTGGGAAAATACAAAAAAATCGATGTTTTGATAAACAATGCCGGAATTTGGGTCGAGGGAAAATTGGAGGAAAATGACCCGAAAAAAATCCAAGAGGTACTAAATGTGAATACACTTGGAACCATCTTTTTAACCAAAGCAGTTTTGCCTTCAATGAAATCTCTCGGCAGTGGTAGGATCATCAACATCATATCTCAAGATGGACTTAATGCAAAAAGTAACCGGAGTATCTATACCGCCTCCAAATGGGCCATTACCGGTTTTACCAAATGTCTGCAAGTAGACTTATCGGAAGACAATATCGGTGTTACGGGTATTTATCCTGGGTTACTAAAAACAGGTCTTTTTGAAAAACAAGGAGCAAAAAGAAATTTGAGTCAGGCTCTGGACCCGAGTGAAGTCGCATCTGTCATAGAATATGTTATAAACTTAACTCCTGGAACACTCCTACCGGATATTGGAATTAAAAATATCAATAACTCAACAAATATGGATGACACAAACTCGTCTCAAATAACTCTGGATATTAATCCGGACATGATTACTCCTCAGACAGGAACTCCACAAGCCACTCCACTTTCTGGACCTCCCATCCCTCCCGGTGTCATTGATATAACTCCTGGCGCTTCTCCTTCTGCGGATGTTCATCCACCAAAGATCGAAGATATTACCCCCGTTGCTACCACAGGTACTTCTTTTGCTGATTCTCCTCCTCAAGTTTTAAAACCAATAAGTGACACACCCACCCTCTCTGTCACACCGGCAGTCACTCATCTTGTCGACGTAATCCCGCAGGCACTACCTTCACTTCCGGATCTTTCAACACCCGCTCCTTCCGTCCCATCAGAAGCTCCTTCAGTTCAGGTAGAGTTGCCTCCGGCGACTCCGGTCAATCCTCTGTCGGAAGATCCTGATTTGGTTAAGCTAGTAAAATAGAGAATGGCAAAAGTCATCTGGACTACGCATCTACGAGAGAGGATCAGGCAGCGTGGTTTAAATCCGGACTGGGTAGATAAAGCCGTCCGCTTCCCGGACGAAGTTCAAGGCAGCTCGACCACAAATTCCAACAAACACATTAAAGTTATTCAGGGTTACAAAATTGTGGCCGCAGTCAAACGTCAGGGAAGTGATTGGATCATTACTTCAGCATGGTGGAATCCTGCCATGCCTGCCGGCAGGCAGGTATACGGTCATCCGGCCCATAAAAAAGATAATCGTTTTTTTCTGGAGAAGTGGGTAGACCGGGCTCTCAGGGGACTCGAAAAACTTCTAGTCAGAAGGCAGAACTAATATGGTACGGTTTCCGCCTCTTCAGGCTTCTGAGGAAATAACTTTTCGGTTCCTGCTTTTATCTTCAGGTATTCCTCACACCTCAGCCCGGCAAACGGGCCTTCTCTTTGTTCGTTTGGACACTCCGTTACTATTGCCATTCCAAAGAAAGTCATGCTGATTATTACGAACGAAAAAAGAGTCACTCCGGCAATTCTATATTTGAAATAGACGTCGTCGATCACTATCTCTCCCCAGCCCGCCACCATGTGGTAGAACCACTCCGAAAAAGCGACCAAAAATATTATGGCTAATATCACACCGACCACGATAGGCATCTGCATACTAATCTCATGTTATCATAGACAGATGATGACCACCACGAAGAAACTTACGCTTTTATTATTCGCAATTTTTCTTTCTGGTTGTCAGCTAATCCCTTGGACAAAGCCGTCACCGACGTCAATTCAGTTAACGGATCCAAAAATTTCTATCATCACCCCGTCACCGACCATTATTAATACTCCCGAATTAACACCTACAACCATGTCTACACCTTCAGCCAAAGTTTCCAAAGCGACCGCCGTTATCAAAACCTCCGAAGGAAATATAAAAGTAATTCTTTTTCCGGACAAAGCACCTAAAACCGTCGAAAATTTCGTCGGTCTGGCAAAGGGTACCAAAGAATGGACCGACCCCAAAACCGGACAGAAAGTCACCAGACCTCTTTACCAAAATGTAATTTTTCACCGGGTCATTAAGGACTTTATGATCCAGGGTGGAGATCCTCTCGGCACCGGCAGAGGTGATCCTGGTTACCGTTTTGCCGACGAACCTGTGACCGATGAATATTTGAGAGGGACACTAGCCATGGCCAATGCCGGTCCCAATACAAACGGCAGCCAATTCTTTATTGTTCACAAAGATTACCCATTACCCAAGTTGTACACAATTTTTGGACGAATAGATGCCTCCGACACCGCGAGTCTGGCTGTCCTTGACAAAATCGCAACTACCCCCGTTAATTCGGATGACCGTCCGCTTAAGGACGTTGTCATTTCGGCAATAAATATTATTGAGGAGTAGATGCGTTACATTGGCGGCCATGTTTCTATTTCCGGAGGCCTGCCTCATGCCATCGAAAATACCGTTAAGATAGGAGGCAACTGTTTACAGATTTTTGCCGGCTCTCCTCGACTTTGGTTTCGTAAGCCCTTTCCGGACGCGGAAGTAAAAACATTTTTATCGGGAATGAAGCAAAATAATTTCGGACCGGTCTTTATTCATGCTTTATATCTGGTGAATCTTGCCTCCCAAAATATCGAGTTGCTTGAAAAATCAATTGCCTCCCTAGTAATCGATATCCAAAATGGCGCCCGTATTTCTTCGGCTGGGGTCATCGTCCACATTGGCTCTCATATGGGAGCGGGCTTTGCCTCGGTCAAAGATCAGCTGGTAGCCGTCATTCAAAGGATACTGGGAGAAACTCAAGATTGTGATCTAATTCTGGAAAACGCCGCCGGCCAAAACGGCAAAATCGG
>DQFC01000044.1 GCA_003531665.1 Candidatus Collierbacteria bacterium | reverse complement strand
ACAGATTGATTTTTTAGCACAAGTGTGCTATTATAGGGTCTGTAAGATAAATCGCACCTAAAATATGGAGGCACAAATGATCCGATTCCTTCTGTCTATGTTCGCTTTTTGGGGATTTAATACCCTTGGATGGATTGTCTTGAATGAGGGAGTGACAGGCTTTTGGGGATATTTTTGGTTGGTTTTTTGGGTTGGCCTTATCGTGGCCCTTGTTGAGGTTGTCCTGTTCGGATTCAAGTTTTTTGTCCAAATATTCTCAATCCCTCTAAGTTGCTTAACGGGAGGCTTGTTTGCCAATGCAATGAATGGTGTGTTTATATACATCGGATTGCTTGTGGCCGCATCTTGGACTGAAAAATTCTCGATGCCATGGATTCTTGGTGATTATTGGTGGCAAGCATTGCTGATTGGATTTGCCTTTGCCTTAATCCGCCTGATAACCGCTTCACGATCATCTTCGAAGTAGCTTTGATTGACCCTGTCATCAGACAGGGTCTTTTATTTATCCTAGTATCTCTTTGATAGTTTTAGTCAATAAATCGGCAACCGAAATCTGTTCTATCCTGGTGTCTCGGTACTCCGGCAATTTTATGGTATCGGCAACTATAAGTTTTGTAACGCCACTATCGAAAATATTTTGAATGGCATTTCCTGCAAATACACCATGCGTTGCACAAACAGTAACCGCGCGTGCTCCGGCATTTTTCAGAATTTTCGTACAGTTGATAATAGTACCTCCGGTGGAGATCATGTCATCATAAATGATGACATTTTTCCCGGATATATCCGCATGAACCTCTTCCATTTCAGTGTTGTCCCACTGATCGACCGGGCGGTTTTTTTCAACGGTGATCATGGGAAGATTGGTAGCGTCTGCGATTTTTCGAGAGCGTTTTGCGCTACCAATGTCCGGAGAAACTACAATAGTATTCTCGTCTATGATTTCCTTTATTCTGTTAACAAATATATCTTTGGCCGTTATGTTTTGAGTAGGAATTCTGGAAAATCCGATGACTGCTGTGTTGTGAATATCTACGGTAATTACTTCATCAAAATAACAGGCTTCGAGAAATGTGGCGATAACTCTAGCTGAGATTGGTTCACCCGGTCGTGCCTGTCTATCTTGTCTCGCGTAGCCAAGATATGGAATTATGGCGATCATTGATCTTGGAGTACCACTTTTAATGGCATCTGCCATAAAAGCCAGCTCCATGAAATTTTCATCACTGGACTTGGAGAGAGACTGAACGATAAAGACCGTTTTACCGCGAACGTTTTCTTGAATCCAAGGGCGCGACTCGCCATCTGCGAAACGATTGAGGTCAACTTTGCCTAAAGGTTGGCCCATTATCTTTGCCACAGCTTCGGAGAGTTGAAGGTTACTGGATCCGGAAAAGATAAGATAGTCTTTCATTGGTCTTTAATTACTTTTGATATTTTATTTTATACGATTTCCTGAATATTTGTCATTTCAGGGTAACTTGTTTTCGATACCCTATATCATACCTTATTCCTATAAAAAACTCCCCGGGTTAGGGGGAGTGTAACAGACTACACGTTGTGGTCAGGGATCGTGGCGCGGACCATGTCCTGGAAGTCGTTGTAGTAACCGAACTTCGCGGCATCCGCGAACATGACGTTCTTGAATTCCCAGGCCGTGGCGGTGCGGGTTAAACTGCAGAACCAGATGCCCTGCAGACCCCACATCGCGGGATTGGTGAATTCGGCGTTGGCGGCGACGATGGTTTTGTCGTTCTCATCAGCGAGTTCGACGGCCACGTTTTCAACCTGCGCGAAGGTCAGCGGGTTGGGGGTACCATCTTCCTGTTGCGGGTAGATGGCGACGACCACATCGAGCCGGGCGATTTCGGGGGGAACTTTGTCGAGGAAGATGACCGATTCTTCGTCCCAGCCGGCGGCAGTGCCGTCACGCGCGTCTTCCGCGGGGACGACCCAGTTGAAGGGGTTATTGGCGCATCCGAAATCGTTCGGATAGACCCCACCCTTTTTGGCCGCGATGAAGTAGCCGGAGATCGCCGGAGCCTTCCCGCCATTTTGGGCCTCGAGGGGGTGGCCGCACGCGGGGAAGAGCACGGTCTTGCCGTCCTTGTCGGTACCGAAGATGAAACCGTCGACATCGCCGGCAGCGTCCCACTTGATACGCATCTTGACGGTTTGGTGCTTGACGGGCATGGCAACGCCTTTAGGAAGTAATGCTGGCATGGTTAGAGCCTCCGTTTATGAATGATCCCCACACTTAGACCAGTGGGGAAATTTGGAATGTACTGCTTGGTCTAAGCTAGAAACAATCTTTTATAGATCACTTCTAGCTTAGACCAAACGAATTATTTTGATATTATAAGATTATATAATATGTTTGTCAATATCTATTTTATGTCTGTTCCAAGTTTAATCAATCGTTCAAGAACCACATTACAATAATGAGCCCAATTGATTATTTCTATACTTTGACCGTTTTGACATAGCTGTCTACCGGACTCAGAAAGAGCGTAGATGGTTTTTTCAACCAAGAGACAATAGGACATGTAGACCAAGTCGTATCCCCTATTTATCATCCGCACATCTCTTAGATTCAAGGCAGTCATGATATGTTCAGCAAGCTTCTTAAGTCTGTCAGAACTTTGCAATGAGTCCGCCAGGCGTACTTTGGGGTTATTTCTTAAATTCACGTCTTGATGGTTCGAATCGGCAATCCAAGCAAAGGTGGCTTCCTCGACAATACTCCTGTAATCTTTTCCTTTTGTCGGAGATAAAAACTCCAGAATTGGCCCACCGCTTATCCCAAAGGCCTTTAACTTTGAGGAACTAGCCTGAAAATCCACGGGGGTAGCTGTTACCGGCGGTCTTCCGATTTTTTTGGACGATACAATCTGCTTAAACTCTGCCTTTATCTGTTCGAGTTTGATAGCCGTGGTGGCCATGTCCTGAGACGAAATTCTATCGGCGCGGATAAAGGAGTAGGCTCCCAGTGATTTTGCCAAGCTTTCAATAGGCTTCTTGAGCATTGCAACCGATTCAGTTTTCTCCGTATCAACTGAAATGGCCGGTTTGGTATTGATGACCGCGGTTGGTTTAGCCTCGACCGAAGATTGGTTCGAAGTTTGAGTGGCGATTTTCTGGGTAATATAGGTGACTCCTCGTTGTTCAAGAGGCTTTAAAGAGGTTGGACGCGGTGTTTTATCCCCTGGATTCTTCAAATTGACTCCTCTACTTCCATCTTCAACCAACTCATCCCATATACTGGGATCGAGTTTTTGATTTTTTGGAGCTCCGGATACCATAGCCGCGAGACCGGTTTTCCCTGCGCTTTTTAGGTAAGGGAAGTGTTCCAGGAGAGCGGCGTGATTCATCCCCATCCCGTTGGTTTCAGCTTCACGAGCTAAGAAAAACACTTTAGCAGTGAATACCTGCATCAGAAGATTATTTTGTAATTTCCCGCCAAGAGTTGTTTGATCGTATGGAAGCTGGAAATAGCCATTGGCGTTTGCTTCAGCAAGAGAATTCAAAACTTGAACTTCAAAAGTACTTAACCTTGAAGTCATTCCGCCTAGTATTCCAGATAATAAATTATTTAAGCCTTCTTTGGAACTCATTCTCGATCCATCAATCGATGGAGCCAGAAGAATTACAACCGGATTATTTCTGCGCACCGCGATTCCCATTACATCTCCAACTGCAGTGTTCATAGATACAAATGAGGCTGACTTAAAGTCCTTAGAATTTTTCGATTTTGAGAACAAATCAACCACTTCATTGTCATACAAAGTAGCTTTGGAGACTGAAAAATCAAAGGCATCATTTCCCGTGATACTAATCTGAGGCTCATCTAGGATGCCGGAACCGCTTCTCCAGGTTACTTGTGGAGAAAGAATTCCGCTTGTTTCAATCAAATTTAGCAGATCAGGATCTAGTCCGGCAAAAACAGCGTTCATGTGGGGAGCCAAATCCCTTGTTACTTTATTGAGGAAATCGGCTCTGTTCGCCTTTGCAGCTTTGAAAAAATAGCCACCCTGGGGTCTCGGATAAATAAGTAGTTTGTAGGTACCTAAGTCCACAGTACCCACTACCTTGTCGAATACTTCTTTTTCTTTGTATGTTTCTAGGGGCATATAATCTATATTTGGTATATTATCGGATGCAATTTTACTAGCACAAACACTAAAAATCAAGTCCCAAATCTCAAGTTAATAGAATCTCCTTCTTGACATATAGGATAGTCAATTATAAAATCATCTGCAACGTACAGTGTGTACGGTACACTAATTTTCTAATCTCCCGGAGGAAAAATGACAGACCCAATTGTTGAAGGTGAAGTTCTAAAAGTCGATCGTTCAGTGATGACCACGAACCCTGATAATGAACAGCTTTCTGCCGCCCAGAAACAACTTGTGGGGAAGATTATCAGCGACTTCGATCCCCTGAAAGACCCGATGGCCATCACCAAGTTCGGCATCGTTCAGGCGAACGGCATTTCCCAGCTGGCTGATCCCGTTTTGGCCCTGGTGCGTGGCAAGAACTCCCCGCAAGCCGCGGCGATTCTTGACAACTGTGCCAAGGATGCCAAGAATCTGGATTTCACCCAGATCAAGAAATACGAAACTCAGCTCCAACTGCCAAACGGCATCAAGAAGCTGGCCCAGGCTATCGACCGCCTGAAGAAACAGGTCGAGACTCTGGACAAGAAGATGAAACAGGCCGAAGGTTTGCTGGAAAAGGACAAGAACCTGCTGACTTCGCGCGCCAACACCCTGTTTGGTCTCCTGCAACAATCAATGGAGATGTACAACCAGATGCGTTGCCACGTTTTCGCCGCCGATGCCAAGATCGCTCAGCTCAATGCGCTGAAAAGCCAGAAAACAATGGCCGCGAGCACCGCGTCCGACAAAGTCATGGCTCAGCAAGAAATCACTGCCTTGACCGGCGTCATCACTCGCCTCGAAGCCCGCAAAATGGCTCTCAAACAGATGGGCATGATCGCGATCCAGCAAATCTTCTCCATTCAAACTGTTCTGAGCAACAGCGTTGGCCTGCTCGACACCGTCGAGATGAACATGGCCGCAGTCAACACCGTCTGGAAAACCCAGGTCGTTGTGGCTCTGTCCGCTTACGAACAGCACCAGATCGCCATGCACCAGCAAAACTTCGCGGCCAACCTCGGCTCGCTGATGGTTCAAACCGCCGACCAAATCGGTATGGCCATTGAATCCACTGCTGACGCGCAGGCAACCGGTGTGGTCACCATCGATGCTCTTGAACAGAGCGGCAACAAGATGGTCGAAAACATTCAGGCTTACTTCGCCGCCCAAACCCGCGTTGAGGAAAGCGCTAAGGCCGCCGGCACCAAGATCGACGACATCAAGAGGAACTTGGTCAACGCCGTCAAGGCCGCCTCGATGGACACCAAGGGAATCTGATCTAAACATAGAGACATCTCACGATGTCTCTTTTTTATATCATTTATGCAATTATCAATTGTGTTCCGAATTCAAATGAAGGGAGTATATTAAAACTGCCTATTGACACAATAGCTTTATGTTTTATATAATATGAGACGTTCTGTTCCTTGATATGTTCTTTCATTCCACTCAGACTTCTTGGAATTTATTTTAATAGTTTCCAAAAAGTTTGAGTGGAAACACTTTCCACCGCCAAACAAAATCATATTCCTCGGAGGATATTTCAAATGGCTGATCTCTTAATCAAGAAAGCCCCTACTCAAGCACGTGGTGAAGCCGCCAAAATTCTGCTCAAGCACGGCGTTGCCCTCGGCACCTTCCACGCTCAGGTTGAAGCCAGCTTCGACTGCTCAGGCTCGACCGAGATGCGCGAATACGGTCGCCACTTCTATTCGAAGGGCTACATGAACGGCGTTGCCACTGCGGTTCTCGCCATGGGTCTGAACCTGGATGACAACGGCAACGTGCCGGCTTGGCGCTGGAGTTCCGACGTCAAAGAGCTTCCCGCCATCACGGCAGAGAATCTCGACGGCTACGTTGAACGCTATATGCCGGCTCGCTCGATCGACGGTGGCACCTACATGTCCCGCGCCATGGAAGCCATGATGCGCGGTTTCGACCCCAAATCGAAAGATCCCGGTTTTGCGATGATCTTCACTGATGGTGAAGCCAGCGACAAGGATCGCGTGGAAACCCTGCTCCGCCAATACTCCAGCAAGCCCGTCTTCTGGCAGTTCGTTGGCCTGGAAGTTCCCGGCGCCTCCACCGACTTCGGCCTGCTCGAAGAACTCGACAACCTGTCCGGCCGTGTGGTCGACAATGCCAACTTCTTCCGCGTCAATGTCCACACTGTCACGTACGAGGACATGTGGAACAGGCTGATCGCCGAATTCAAGGGCTATCCCAACCTGATCGCCGGCAATAGCCGCGTTCACTGGTAAGATGCCCGTACACTCCCCTTCATAGGGGAGTTTTTTGTGGTAGCTCCTATAGTATATGTTTATTATTTGTCCTATGAACATAATTTCGTGGCTAGTATATTGGTTTTCTAGCCATACTAACCGCTGTATTGACATACAGATATAGACCTGTATAATATACTACTGTATGAATCGAGAAATTATATAGGTAAAACACTATGACACAACCCGAACTTATGCAAAATGAACTTCTCAAGCTCAAAAAGAGAATATTTGTTCATGAAATTGGTCCTGGAGAAGCCAATCAAGTGGTAAAAATAACGCGTAACCACAGTGGTGAGATTATTTCTTCCCGTCCTTTTGATGGAAAACTTTACAGTAGAATGAAATACGGCGATCCAAGCGCAATTCGGACAGCGGCCTCAGACGTATTTAATTTGATCGTAAGCAATTCTTTTCTTCTCTCCGTTTTTTCGAACCATGAAGTTGTTTTTACTAACGAAGCTAGAGATGTTCCCACAGCTTCGTACTGCATCATGGTATCCTTGGTCAACGATTTTCTCAATCCATATCTTGTTAAAAATTACTTAAAACCAACTGAGACGGTTAGAAGTGAGAGAAGGGGCGAGATTTCTTCTGATGATTACGCTTCCCTTACAGTAAAACAGAGACAAGCAAGGGTAGGTCAGCGAGGGGGATTCTTTAGTCCTGAAAACGTGGCCAAACTGACCGGCAAAAAGGTGGTTCTTTTTGATGACTTGGTGATCACCGGAACCTATGAAAACAACCAAACTAGCCTGTTAATGAATTCCGGTGTTTCTTCTGATGATATTATCCCAATTTATTGGATACAGATAAGCCCGGAGGCTGGGAAAAATCCCACTTTTGAAAAAGAACTCAACCAATCCGCGGTTAAGTCCTTGGCCGACCTTTTTGACATATTTACATTGCCTGGAGTACAACCCAGTGAACGAATAATTAAATATGTTTTACCCATTACCGATGAATCCGGACACATTGTTCCCGAGAAAGAAGGACAGTTGGCTGATCTGTGTGAAAGATTGTGTTCTGGAGAAGGATCTGAGGAGAAAGCAAAAAATGGTTCTGCCACGTTGCTGAAGCTTTTCAACACCTCTTTATCCTCTGACGGTTTTGGTACTATGGATCGTTTTAAAGCTGGATATGGTTTAATCGAAAGTATACTAAAAAGTCATAAAATCATAATGTAAATTATATGGAAAGCCGAGAAAACAAGAAAATAAAAAGCTTTGCGGTCACAACTATTTCTAGCATTGAAGATGTTCATCCTAATGATGCTAAGAACTATAGTCGCATGAAATATGGAGATCCGATTGCCACCAGGAGATCGGCGATCCAAGTTGCCTCGCATCTTTTTAGACAGCCAGAAATTACCAAATACATTCATGCGAACAAGACCATCATTATAACCTCTTCCGCCTTTGGATATGTACCAACAGCTTCGTACGCGGTCACTCGAGAAGTGACAAAACTATTGAACTCCTCCGGTGTAAAAACTGACAGAATTAAATTTATTAGAAGCGGCGACTTTTCTACGAATCACTATGGAACCTTGTCTGCCAATGATAGAGCCGAAAAAATGGCCAACCGCAATATTTACCTTAGCGAAACTGACCAAAAGAAAATCAAAGATGGTTTTGTGCTTGTAATTGATGATATCGCTATTACCGGATCTCACGAAAGAAAACTCCACGATATCCTTCTAAAGACTGAGGCAAGAGATTGGGCCTTCTTGTATCTATACAAAATGGATGAACACCTTGGATCAAAGATCCCTGAAACAGAAGAGTGGTTAAATCGAGCGGAAATTAAGCATGTTTTAGACCTAATTCCATTCTTTAAAAAATTTAACGAGTATGACCTCAAACTAAGACTAAATTCCAGAGTACTAAAATTCATCCTAACCACACAACCAGAAGGAATTTATGATGTGAATCGCGATGTAGCCGTAAAACATCTAAGGGAGTTCGTCGATCTTCTGGATGACGAGATCTTGGCCGGAATCTATAAGTTCGCCATGTCCCCGGACGGGTATCATACGGATCCTAAATTTTCCGAGGGCCTAAATATCCTACGTGAGGCAATTCTGGAAAGACGTGGACTTAACCGACTTTTTAATAAAATCATAATTTCTTTAGGTGACCCACTAAAACCTGACGTTAACATTCAATTACCTACTTAATTTTATTATTGAAATATATACTAAATGGAAAAATTTGAAGCAGCTTGGTTTGACGTTGATAGTACCTTGGTCAATGGTGATGAAATGCCTTCAGAGAAAATCAAAAGGGCCCTCGCCAAAGTACCTCGCTTTGGGATCAACACCCAAAGAAGTATCGGCATGGCTGAAAAAGCCATTGATCCCAAAATAATCAAAACCATTCTTCCCAGTATTATTCTTTCGGGTGGAGAAATTTGGGATCTTGGAAATAAAATGATTAAGGCCTTTCCCCTTTCTCAGGAAGTCAGGACCGGTATAGCCGACCTTGTTAGATCAAGAGACGATATCGCTATTGTTCGTTTTTATCCCAAAGGTGATCGGAATATTCATTTTTATGTCGATAACGACACCCTTGAAGAGAAGTTTACTACTTTGTACAAATCAACCAATTCTTTTGGCCAAATTACCAGAGATATCAATGAGTTTTCTCACTGGCTCAAGGATACCGAAACTTCGATGGTAACCATTAGAACCCTTGAAAAATCAAATATCGATTTCCCTCCTACACTTCTTGAGACCATTGAAATTGACCCCTCCTCCAAAACAGACTACGTGATCACGGCAAAAGGTGTCCGTAAAGCAACTTCGCTACTTTGGCTATGTGATTACCTAGGTATAGATCCAAGCAAAGTGCTTACCGCCGGCGATAATCCCGCTGTTGATTCTGAAGTTTTCCTACACACATACGGCATTTCGGTCGCCCCCGAACTTCTTCTTCATGCCAAAAAGAACGTCAAAACAATCGATGGACTTGCGGATTTATTAGACAATATATTTTCGAACAATGAATAACAGTTTAGGAATCTTCTCAGTTCACACTCTTTCCATCGATTCCGACGGAAATTATGTCGACTCCAAAACAGGAGAAAACAAGAACGCCATCGCTAAAACATATAGCCTGATGAAATTTGGTAGTGCGGCAGACATCGACTTCGCGGCTAACGAAATCTATCAAAAGTTTATGATTGACTTTCCGGAATTTGAATCTTTTTTTCAAGAAAGAAGAAACAGGAATGAATTCATTGCAGTCACCGCTCCAGGTTTCCGCAACGTCGAATCTGCCTCCAACCTGCTCATTGACAAGGCTATCAAAAAAATCAACGTTTTTCTATCACACAAGAACCTCCCCACCATTATCGTCATGAAACTTCCCAGACTTGAATCTAACAAAGCCAATTACGCCACGCTGTCTTCAGAGGAAAGACACTCACTGCCTCCTACCACCGACCAGATACTTCCGGGCCAAGAGTTCTTCCGATTCCCCATTCATTTTATTTTTGGTGACGACATCAAAATAACCGGAGCCACTGCCAAGGGTGCAAAAATCGCTACCGAGAAACACAATGCTCTCTCCTTTTCTGAAATATATTGGGTTTCTTTGGATCCGGAACTTACCGCGAGATTTCCCGGAGTAGAAGACAAAATTAACCAAGCACAAGTGAAAAACGAGCTAAATCAGGATATTGAATATATCCTTGAACAGGATGCCTTCCAGCCGGTACAAAGACTTATTCGGTTAATTCTGAACGAGACAAACCGATCAGTTTTGACGACTTTTTTAAAAACTGTCCCGGATAATAGTCTATCCAAACTTTATATTTCTGCTCACAACAATGATTACCCAAAAAACGATCTTTACAAAGAGTCGGTTGTGATTCTAAATAACGAAATGAAAATCAGAAACTTGGTTAATACCGAAGGACTGTTATTGTAAGTATTATTGGATCAGGTCACTTAACTTCCTGATTTGTGCAACACTGGAATCAGAGCTTGTACTTGTAAGCTGGACTGCTTTTAGTCCTGCTGCTTTAGCTCCAGCATAATCAGCTTTAAAGTTGTCCCCAACGTGTAATATCATCGATCCGTCTATACCGCTTTGTTCAGCTAAGGCTTCAAAAATTAACTTATTTGGCTTTGAGACACCCATCTCATTCGAGAATAGTTGAATAGATATAAAAGGTAAAATGCCAAGTTGTCTAAGGACTAGTCTCATCTGTCTTCCACTAATAAAACCAGTATTGCTCATGACTGCCATCTGAATACCTCTTTCTTTAATTGCTGAAAGGGTTTTGAGTAGGTCGTCCTCTAATACTGTAGGCAGATTATCGATTATCAACTGATCAGCGATTGTCTCAAAATTTGCAATATGCTCGTCTGTTAATTCTGGAATTCTTAATTCTAAAGTTAGGTTCTCATATACCTTTTTGACTCTTTCCGGTAGGCCAAATTGAACTCCTGTTTCGTCTGAAATTTTATCTATCTCTTCGTCAACAGTCTTCATCAGGTTGGCAAATGATCCTAATTCCATGTCTTCGGCACCCAAATGTTTACGTAATGCTTCCGCTCTTGCATTCTTATAGGCAGGATTACTTAATAACAAAGTTTGCCAGATGTCGAAACTGATGAGCTTAATCCCTTCAAGGTGATATATTTCTTTTTCCATGCGTAGATTTTAACACAAACTGTCTGATTTGTCAAGTGTTATAGGTCTTTTTGGGCATAACTAGCCGTAACCTTATAGTATTGACACAGGCATACTATCAGGGTAAAATATACGGGAACTAAAAATTCACGATCTTTGACAAGCTTGACCTAGGCACAAAGCCACCCCTGTATCCGGAGCGGTTTTGAGCTTAGGTCAAAACTATTTCCGTTAGACCTTTGGCAACAAACATATCCATCCCAATCCACATAGGAGAGTGAAAAGAAATGAGTAATATGCCCATTGTTGAATCCCCAGCGCCTGTCGAACTTGTTTCAAAACCCTGGGCAAAGAGTGCCGATGAGGTACTTGCTGTCTTAGGGACCAACACCGACGGTCTATCCGTTAGTGAAGTGGAAAAGCGCACTGCCCTTTATGGGCCGAACGCTTTCCCAGAGCCTCCCAAGGAAGGTTTCTTTACCAGCCTGAGAAATGCATTCTCCGATCCAATGACGAGACTGCTACTGATCTGCGCTGCCGTAACATCGGCCATTGGGCTCATGTTCAAAGAGGTCGATCCCTTGGTCCAGGCTGCGTTCATTGTGATCATCGTGGTCTTCATGGTTGTGGTCGCCTGGGTTCAAGAAGTGAAGGCTGATGCCTCGATGAAGTTGCTTCAGGAATCTTTGAAGCTCCTTACCGCGGTAATTCGTGGTAAGTCCAACCTTCAGGTTACGACCGACCGAGTGGTCCCGGGAGATATCATCGTGCTGAAAGCCGGTGACAAAGTCCCGGCAGACGGCCGCATAATCACCGCAGAACGCGCCGAAGTCGACGAGTCGATGTTTACCGGAGAATCCAAACCGGTCAAGAAAGATAACTCGGTTACTCTGCCCGAAGATACCCCACTGGCTTTGAGAAGCAATATCGTCTTTAGTGGCTCCAAGGTCTTGAGTGGGACTATCGCCGCAGTGGTCTTTGGCACCGGT
>DQFC01000018.1 GCA_003531665.1 Candidatus Collierbacteria bacterium | reverse complement strand
ATGGTGAACTGGACGGACGAGGTACGAGCAAGTGGTGATAGAGCATCGCGTCCATCGAGTTTGAGCCAATTTGCGTCGCGCTCATCGGGAATGACGAGAAGATCCTCCGAGCCCGGCAGAACCGGCGCGAAGTAAGGGTAAGCTCCGAGCTCTTCGGCAAAAAAGTAAAGATTCTCAAGCCCCATACGGGGGAGGAAGGGAATGCTTGAGGTGGTGAGTGGAGCGGAAGAAAACTCAATATTGTGGCGACCAAGTTCGTATGACAGAATACTGCCATTATCCTCGATGAGTTCGGTAATCAACTCCCCTTTGGTTTTGCTGATTCTCCAGCCGCGCAGTCCTTCTACCAGCCTGCGGAGAATGGCTTGGGAGGTTTCGACAGAGATAGGCTCACCTGTGGTGGTTACAAACTGAGTTTCGACCTCCATGCCGACGGATTGAAGCGTCTGAGAAGTAATTCCGTTCGAAAAATAATCCAACAATCTACGCATAACTTTCTCCTTGTCAAAGTACCGGTTTCTGTAATTGGGTATGGGGATACAAAAACCCCTCCTTATAGGGAGGGGGTTAGCTTCAGTTTTGACAAGAAATCAAGACAACCCTCTCCCAAAAAAGAGAAAGTTGTGATGATATGATTTGGCAAAAGTTAGAGTCATCGTCTTATAGTGTAACATGACTAAGATAGATGTTCAAGTAGGAATCTGGGGAGGTCCTCGATGGTAATACGCTCCTGAGTCATGGTGTCGCGGCTCCGGACCGTCACAGAACTATCCGTAAGACTATCGAAGTCGACAGTGATACAGAAGGGAGTGCCAATCTCGTCCTGAGTAAAGTAGCGTTTGCCGATATTGCCTCTTTCGTCGACGGCAACGCGGAATTGACTTCTAAGAGTGTTGGCTACTTCACGGGCTTTGTTGAGGAGTTCGTCTTTGTTCCCGAGAAGGGGGAAAACAGCGACCTGATAGGGAGAGAGCCGGTTTGGAAACTTCATGACGACACGGTTCTTCTCGGTGTCTTCGAAATAAGCATTCATAAGAATAATGGTGAGGAGGCGGGAAAGGCCAAAAGTGGGCTCAATAACGTGGGGGATAAATTTTTCCTGGGTGTAGGGATCGGTGTAGCGGAGATCGACACCGGATTTCTCAATGTGATTCTTAAGATCGAAGTCGGTGCGGTAAGCCAGACCAAACATTTCTTTGAAGCCCCAGGGGAACTCGTATTCGAGATCTTCAGTACGGGAACTGTAATGACTAAGCTCTTCTTTGGAGTGGGATCTCCAGCGAAGTTTGCTTTCGGAGAGACCGCAGGCAAGAGCAAATTGGAACATTTCTTTTTTCCAGTATTCAAAGTGTTTTTCCCATTCTTCCGGCTTGACAAAATATTCGAACTCGGCCAGATCAAACTCTAAGGTACGGAAAGTAAACTTGCCCATAGTGATTTCGTTTCTAAAGGCTTTGCCTGATTGAGCCAATCCGAAGGGTAGCTTGGGGTGAAGTGAATCCAAAACTTGTTTGAAGTCGACAAACATACCTTGGGCCAACTCCCCTCTAAGATAGGCGGTATTTTTGCCTTCGGTGATGATACCGATTTGAGTCTCAAAGAGTTGGTTAAAATTTCTGGTTTTGGTCCAGTGTTGGCTGCCGCATTTGGGGCACTCGATTTCGTTGTCTTTGATGATTTTATCCAGCTCTTCCAGAGGTTTGCCTTCGACGTTACCGATATCTTCGACTTTGTCTTCGATAAGGTGATCGGCGCGAGTGCGGTAGTGACAGGTAAGACAATCGATCATGACGTTTGTAAAGTTCGCCGTATGTCCGGAAGCTTCCCAGACTTTGGGACTCATCAATATCGATGTATCCAAACCGTACATATCCGGGCGGTCAGTAACAAAAGTCTTCCACCAGAGGTTGATAAGGTTTCGTTTAAGTTCGGTTCCGTGGGGGCCGAAGTCGTAGGTATTAGCTAGCCCTCCGTAGATTTCCGAACCGGGGAAGATGAAGCCACGTCGTTTGCTTAGGGAAATGACTTTTTCGAGAGTGGTTTCTTTGGATGGGGTAGGCATTTTGAATTATGGTGTTAGGCGTTTGACACCGCGGTAAAGATAAGTGGCTTCGCGAATATTATCTAAACCAAGCATTTTCATGATAAAGCGATTGGGACCGGCACCGAAACCACCGTGAGGAGGGCAGCCGTATTTAAAGAAATCAAGATAACCAGAAAGACCTTCGGGATCCAAGTCTTTTTCGATGGCTTGAGTTTTCAGGACATCGTACCGGTGTTCGCGCTGGGCTCCGGTAGTGATTTCTAAACCATTCCAGAGCAAGTCGAAACTCTTGGTAAGCTTGGAATTGTCTTGGTGTCTCATATGATAGAAGGGGCGTCCTTCGATGGGATAGTCGGTAATAAAGACGAATTCATGGCCGTATTTGTCTTTGACATATTGACCTAAGATACGTTCTTCTTCCGCAGACATATCGGAAGGTTTTTCACCTGACACGCCCTGACCTTTGGTAATGGCTTTGGCTTCTGCAAAAGTAATTCTGGGAAAGGATATGATGGGGATGGGAATTTCACGATTAAAGACAGATTTTATTTCGTGTCCGTATTTTTCATTTACAGCCTTGACGATTTCTATCAGAAGTTTTTCTTCCAACTGCATGATGTCCTCATGGGATTTGATGAAGGACATTTCCAGATCGTAGCCGGTAAATTCGGTATTGTGACGTGAAGTAAAAGAAGGGTCTGCACGGAAGACGGGGCCGATTTCAAAGACTTTTTCAAACCCGGCAGCTTGAGCCATTTGTTTGTAAAACTGAGGAGATTGAGCAAGATAGGCCTTGCCTTCGAAATATTTGACTTCAAACAGCTCGGCTCTTGATTCGCTGGGAGTGCTCATTAACTTCGGTGAATGGATCTGGATAAACCCTTGATCGGTCAGAAAATTGGTGTAAACCTGATCCATAAGAGTCCAAACCTTGAAGATTAAAGTGTTTCTTTCTTTACGCAGATCAAGATAGCGCCAGTCAAGACGAGTGTCTAGGTTGGTCTCACCTTCGCCTTTTTCGTCTACGGGGATGGGAAGCTCCGGCTGGGCTTTGGAGAGAACTTCAATATTTTCGACTAAAATCTCGATGCCACCGGGCGCTTGGGCGTTTTCTTTGGCCTCTCCGGTGATGGTAAGGACAGATTCTAGGGATAGCTCTTGAATGGAGGCAAAAGCTTCGGTGTTTGATTTGAGAATGACGGCCTGAATAATACCTGTGATGTCGCGGAGAATAACAAAGGCGATGCCTCCCTGCTTTCTAATAGTTTGTGCATATCCGGAGATAGAGACGGGTCCGAGATTGTCTCTAACGTTTTTAATAGATATTCGTTCCATGGGGATAATTATAACTGAGATTGCCACAGCTCGGGTGCGAGATTCGCAATGACGGAAGGTTTGTGGTGGTAGAATGATATGGCTTGAGTAATTATGGAGGGTTAATTAAAAGTTTGGGGTCGGAGAGGGTCAAGTTAGATGAGCCCTTGTCTTCACACACCACATTACGAATTGGAGGTCCGGCAGATTTGTTTTATGAAGCACACAATTCCGGAGAGCTGATTAAAGCAGTCAGGCTTGCCAGAAGTTTTGAGGTGCCGGTGACGATCATTGGGGGAGGTAGTAATGTTCTTGTTTCCGATGTAGGAGTCAGAGGTCTGGTCGTGAAAAATTGCGGTGGGGAAATGGAGATAAGGGAAAGAAGTCTGTTTGGTTTTAAGAAACACAAAGCATTACCGATAGATCCTCGTTGGGTTGGATCCGAAGAAGGAACCATGCGATATGACTTTTCCGATTTGGATTATGACGAAAGTGAATACCCGGATGTTGAAGTGGCTATTGATAGTGGGGTAAGCCTTCAAGCAGCAATGTTTAATCTATTTGAACACGATATTACCGGATTGCAGTGGTACGCCAGGATTCCCGGCACAGTTGGTGGCGCAGTTTTTAACAATATTCATGGAGGAAATCATGTGTTTTCGGAAATAGTTAAAGATGTGGTGCTATTGACCAAACATGGAGACGTGATCAAGATTCCGGCCAAGAGCATGCGATTTGAGTATGATACTTCCAGAATTCATCAATCCGGGGAAATAGTTTTGGAGGTGGTTCTTAATTTGAAAAAGGGAAATGTAGAAAAGGCCAGAGCCGTGGCAGATGAATGGAGAAGAAGAAAATCCTCGCAACCGTTTAACTCGGCAGGGTGTGTGTTCAAGAATATCTCGGAAAAAGACAGGGAAATACTCGGATATCCGACCACGGCAACAGGGTATATTGTCGAACATATTCTTAATATGACGGGGTATAAAGTGGGGGGAGCAATGATCTCTCCTAACCACCATAATTTTATCGTCAATACCGGTGGAGCGACAGCGAAAGACTACCTAGCAGTGAGAGATGAAATCGTGAAGAGAGCCAAAGAAACGATTGGAATGGAACTTGAAGATGAGATAATACGAATGGGAGAGTTTAATTATTAGTTAAGATAACCAGACATGAACGGAGTACTAAGGATAACGGGAGGTAGGAAGCTGGAGGGTTCTGTACGACCTATTCCAAACAAGAACTCGCTGGTAGCTGTATTGCCGGCGTCTATATTGACCAATGAGACGGTGGTTTATAAAAACGTGCCGGGAACAAGCGATGTGGCGAAGATTTTGCAGATACTTAAATTGTTGGGCGCGAATGTTGATCAAAGTATTGACGGGGAAATAAAAATAAATTGTGTTGGAGTAAAGCAACATAAAGTAGATCAGACCCTAGGTGGGCAGTTTAGAGCGTCTCTGATGTTTGCCGGTCCACTCCTGGCGAGATTTGGAGTAGCAGAGATCCCATTGCCCGGAGGTTGTGACTTGGGAATGCGGTCGATTTCGGCACATCTGGACTCATTTAAGAAGGCGGGGGTGAAATTTCAATACGTAGATGGTTTTGTAAAATTTACCGCTCCAAAAAAATCAGCAAAGTCCTATGGTATCTGGCAACTGGAGGCATCGGTGACTGCGACCGAAAATCTTTTCTTGTATGCGGCCGGAACCGGAGCGGAATTTGTCATTACGGACGCTGCCTGTGAACCTCATGTGAATGAATTGCTAAGAATGTTACAAACAATGGGGGCGGTGGTGGAAGGAATTGGTTCTAATAAGGTAACGATAAAAGGTAGTAAAGAACTGAAAGGGACAACCTATGAACCGGGACCAGACTTTGTAGACGTGGCCGGACTGATGGTGGCGGCGGCGGTGACGGACGGAAAAATTAGAATAAAAGGTGCTAATGTGCCGGAGATTGTAAATGGCATGATTAATTGGTTTGAACTGTTTAATATAAAAATTGAAAGAGAAGGGTTGGATTTGGTCGTTAGCAGAAATGGAGAATTGGTTATCGACATGATAAACTCCGGTGTTCCTTTGGCGGCACCTGGACTACCTAAACTTTACCCCAGACCTTGGCCCGGATTTCCGGTGGATGCAATACCGGTGATGGCGGTACTCGCCAGTAAAACCAAAGGCAGACTGCTTCTAAAAAACTGGATGTATGAGTCCGGACTGGAGTTCGTAAGAGAGCTGAACGCAATGGGAGCAGATATCTTTGTATCGGATCCGGAAAGAGTAATTGTGACCGGACCTGTGAAATTCCATGGCGGGGTGATCGTTTCCCCCAACGTGATTCAAGCGTGTAAAGCGATTTTTATTGCAGCTCTTTGTGATCCGGTGACAACCGAAATTCATGGAGTGGACATCTTGCGTCGACGCTATCCAAATGTNNAATAATCGAAAGGGTGGATGACTGATATAATGCTAGGTTATGTTGGAGCATCAAGATTTTATTGGAAAATATGAAGAAAGTTTGGAGGAGATAGAGCTGAGCATAAACACCTATTCATTGCCTTTACGAATAGAAGATCTAGTTGGAATCTATGAGCCTAGATTTTCTCCTGAACATAAAGGTGAGTTTGCACCAGCAATTGACTTTGCGGTGGCCGATCCTCGAGTGAGAGAGACGGAAGTGCTGGCTCCTTGCGACGGAGTAGTATTTGCCGGGAGATTGGCAAATACTCGATGGGGTGAAGGTAGAGAATTTGTGAAATTCCTAAATTGGATTAATATTAGGACTGACAATAACGAGTTCTTTGAATTGGCTCATATAGCACCAATTTCCAGAAGGATCTTGAGGGTTGGTGATAGAGTGAAAAGAGGTGAAGTAATTGCTGTGGCCGGACTAAATGGAAGAATGACGGTGACTGATGGAAAAGTCGACTCGCATATCCATATGCTGGTAGGGAGAGAAAAACCAAATGGATTTACAGGTCTTAGGGTAAGATGGGCGGATCTATGAATAGTGTTGCGAGATGATTTGATCGATGATTTGGGCGAGTTGTTTTGTGTGGGTGAGGTGAACTAAATGATTAGCTCCGGAGATAATATGAAGACGACTATTGGGAATATTTTTTAATAAAATACTGCCTGAGTTAGGAACGACAATATCCAGATTTCCCCAAATTATGTCTGTAGGAACCTTGACTTGATTCATTAATGGTTCCAGGTTGTATTTAACAATCTTGTGGAGCACTTTTTTCTGGTGCTCGTTTGAGTTGGCGTATTCGTCTGGAGTATACCAGCCAAGTAGTTGCTCGGCTAGACGATTGGAGGGGTTTGATAGCATTGGCTTGATAGTCTCAGCGATCTTTACCTTAAACTTCAAAACCTCAGGTTTTTCAAGGACAGCTACCGGAGCAATCAAAATAATAGATGCTAGATTTTCCGGATATTTGATGGAGTAGTCTAGGGCAACTTGACCTCCAAAAGAATGTCCTGCCAGAATAAATTTATTCAGTTTCAGCTTTTGGGTAAAATGTCTAACGAAGTCGGTGTATTCAGGGATGTCCGGAGTGGTATCGATAGGGTTGGTGGAACCAAAACCAGGTAGATCTACCAGAATGACCTGAAAATCAGTAGAAATCTGTTTGACAATGGGAATCCAGAACTTTAGAGATGAACCCCAACCATGAAGGATAACGAGAGTGTCCGCCTGTTTGGGGTTGAATATTTCGTAGTTTGTCAGAACGCCGTCGACCACTGTTTGCATTGATTTGATTATATGGGTATTGGGCTTGGTTATACAGAGTGATGATAAAATTGGGCGTATGGATTTATCTAACTTTCCCGATGAGAACTCGAAAAGGTTTGTCGCTGTGCTGAATAAAAAAATGGAAATTGGAAAACTAATGAATGCTTTAGGACATACGACGGCTGGATTGAGTAGAGAAATTGAGAGTTTGGAGGAAATGTGTTTTATCAACTATGAAGATAAGGACGGTGGTGTACATCCATCACAATCTCACTATCCATTTATCGTGTTGTCGGCAGATAACTCGAATCAAATCCGTAAGGTAAGAAACGAAGCGATCGCAAGAAAAATTCCCTTTATGGACTTTACGTCAACGATGTCTATAGGTACTTCGCAGGAACAAGTGGATACAACGGCAAGTACCCTAGAATCTGAATTAGATTATTGGGGGATATGCCTTTTTGGTAAAACAGAGGAGTTGAAGGAAATTACGGGTAAGTTTTCTTTGTTTAGGTAGAATATAATTACGCATATGGTCAGCTATGATTTCAAGGAAATAGAAAAGAGGTGGGCGGATAAATATGAGGAGTTCGATGGCTATAAAGGTGTAGATTTTGAGAACGACCGAGAAAAATTCTATATGCTGACCGAGTTTCCATACCCTTCGGGGTCCGGGCTGCATGTAGGTCATGCCTTTGCTATGACAGCGGCGGATGTCTATGCTCGGTTTCAGCGGATGCAAGGGAAAAATGTCATGTTCCCCATGGGGTGGGATGCCTTTGGGTTACCGACTGAAAACTATGCTATTAAAAGCGGCCGTAAACCTCAGGAAATAACCAAAGAGGTTACAGATACCTTCCGAGTACAAATGAAGAAGTTGGGTTTTTCTTTTGATTGGGACCGGGAAGTAAATACAACTTTACCGGAGTACTATAAATGGACTCAATGGATATTTACCAAACTTTATGAAAAAGGGTTGGCCGAAAAGAAGGAAATGCCGATCAACTGGTGTCCTAAGGACAAGATCGGTTTGGCCAATGAAGAGGTGATTGACGGGAAGTGCGAAAGATGTGGTACCGAAACAGAAAAGAGAACCATTTCTCAATGGGTGGTGAAGATAAGCGATTATGCCGACAGATTAATTAATGGACTTTACGATACGGAGTTTATCGAAAAAGTTAAGGCGGCCCAGATAAATTGGATAGGGAAAAAAGAAGGAATAAATATAGAATTTGAAATAGAAAACTCTGTCCACAAGATACAGTGTTTTACAAAATTTCCTGAAACTATTTTTGGCGTAACTTGGATAGCTATCGCACCTGAACACCCCATGGTAACAGAGATCGTATCACATGGTCACAGTGCCACGGTGTCACAAGAGGTCTCGAAATATTTGGATGAAACGAAGAAAAAAAGCGAGTTTGAGCGGACTAGCGGAATCTCAGAAAAGACAGGAGTCTTTTCAGGTGTATATGCAATTAATCCGGTGAATGGGAAAAGGGTGCCGGTTTGGATTGGAGATTATGTGGTAGCAAACTTTGGAACCGGGGCGGTGATGGGGGTGGCGGCTCATGATAAGCGGGATTATATGTTCGCAGAGAAATATGGTCTGGATATTGTCCAAGTGGAAGTTCCAGCTGAAGATCCGGCATATTTGATCGATAGCTATGAAAAAGTCATTGAGGATGGATTGATGGTAAACTCGGGGAAGTTCAATGGCATGAGGGCTCGGGAGGAAGCCTTTGCGGCGGTGAGTGATTGGATGGTGGAGAATGGGTGGGCAACCAAGAAAACCGAATATCATTTGAGAGATTGGATTTTTTCCAGACAACATTATTGGGGTGAACCTATTCCCATGATTTACTGTGAGAAAGATGGCTGGGTGAGCGTGCCGCTGACCGATTTGCCGGTAGTGTTGCCGGAGGTTGAGGAATATTTACCAACCGATACGGGAGAGTCGCCTCTGGCCAATATTAAAGAATGGGTGGAGACGACTTGTCCAAAATGTGGCGAAAAGGCAAAGAGAGAAACAGACACAATGCCCAACTGGGCCGGAAGTGATTGGTACTTTCTAAGGTATTGCGATCCCCATAATGTAGATGTCTTGGCAGATGAGAAAAAAATGGAATATTGGTTGCCTGTGGATGTATATGTAGGGGGCGACGAACACAATACACTTCACTTGCTTTATTCGAGATTTATTTATCAGTTCCTTTGGGATTTGGGCGTAGTTCCAAAAACAATTCCCGAGCCTTACAAAAAAAGACTATCTCATGGAGTGATCCTGGGTCCGGACGGGAACAGAATGAGTAAGAGTAAGGGTAACGTGATCGTACCCGACGAATTTGTTGAAAAATACGGAGCCGACTCTCTCAGAACTTATTTGATGTTCATGGGACCGTTTGATGCCACCATGGTCTGGAATGAGCGATCTCTAATCGGAGTGAGAAGATTTATTGAAAAGTTTTCCAATCTGATTGGGTCGCATGCCGGGAAAGACACGGTGTCGGATCCTGAAAGCAAAAAAACAATTCATAAACTAATAAAACGAGCCGGCGAAGATCTGGCGGCATTTAAATTTAATACAGTGATTGCGAAACTAATGGAGACGGTAAATGTTTTGTCAAAACCGGGTTTAAAGGTGAGCGCTGATGACTTGGGTTCGGTAATTAAAGTTTTGGCTCCATTTGCTCCTTTTGTGGCGGAAGAATTGTGGTCCCAAATTGGCGGAGATTTCAGTGTCCACACACAGAAGTTTCCGGTTTGTGAAGAAAAATATCTGATGAGTGATACAGTTACTTTGACTGTTCAGGTCAATGGAAAACTGAGAGGGACTGTGACTATTGATGTTGAGGATACAGAGGAAGCGGTGGTAAAAGAGGCAAGAAAGAATGAAAAAGTTGAAAAATATTTAATGGCCGGAGAAATAACAAAAGTGATTTATATTCAGGGGAAGACAATTAACTTTGTAGTTGTTTGATGGAGTGAGGTTCGAAATGACAAAGGGGTAGTGTTTCTGGGTTTTTCTGGTATTATTCTTCTATGTCAGATAAAAAAACCGGTTTAACAACCTTCTATACACCAATATTGGTGTTGTTATTAATTGTGGCCGCTTTCTATGTGGGTAGACTTTCGTCCCAGGTGGAGGGGCTGAAGAAAAACGTAGCAGGAACGGAGACAACAGCACCTACACAACAGGCACCCACTCCTGAAAGAAAGTTGGATGTGGCCAGCTTGAAGGAAAGAGCTAAAAAGTTTGGTCTTGATACTACAAAGTTTGATCAATGTTTAGATGGTGGATCTATGGCCGAGAGAGTATCTAACGAACAAAAGGAAGGAACGGCTTTGGGCGTGAGCGGAACTCCTAGCTTCGTAATTAATGGTGTTATGTTAGTTGGGGCGCAACCACAAACTTCTTTTGAAAGTGTAATTGATGCGGAATTGAAAGACGGAACCGGTGATAAAGCCGCGGCCGCGCTCGGTGAAGACGGAAAAAGACTCAAATTAAATTTGACCAAAAGCTATGTAACCGGCGCTGCAAATGCGAAAATCAAAGTGGTAGAGTTTACCGATTTTGAATGCCCGTACTGCGAAAGAGCTTTCCCAACAGTAAACGCCATAATGGAAAAATATAAGGGGAAGATCAGCTTGGAATACAAGAGTTTTCCTTTATCTTTCCACCCGAGTGCTCAGAAGGCCGCGGAGGCCGCGCTTTGTGCGGGTGAGCAAGGTAAATTCTGGGAGATGCATGATGACCTTTTTGCTCCGGCAAAATAACAGAACAAAACGAAAAGCCCCCCGTCAAATGGCGGGGGTTTTGGTTTATGGCGGAGGTAACCTAAATAGGGTAAAATACGGGACATGAAAAAAATGGCAATAATTCTGGTCCTCTTTTGCTCTTTGAGCCTGCCATTGGTAGTTTTGGCTGAAAATAGTCAAAGTATGACGGCTGCTGGGACTGTGGCGACGGTATCCGCCCAAAACAAAGCCCGAGAAGTCGATCTGACAGTGCCCAAAGAAGAAGGTGACCGGCTGACCTTACTGATGAAATCTCAAAAGGTGACCGGTTGGTGGGTGACTAACTCTCTAAAATTAGCGATTCGGAAAGCAGTGTCCGAAGGAGTATCTCCAAATACCTTGGTTCTTCTCTTCTTATTTCCTTTAGTGGCGGCGTTGGTTGCATTTTCGCGGCAGGTAGTGGGAGTAAATGGCTTTGGAATGATTATTCCGGCACTGCTGTCAGTGGCTTTTGTCTCTACCGGAGGAGTGGTGGGACTTGTGCTCTTATCCTTTGTAATGCTATCGGCCATTTTCGGTAGAATGGCTATTAGAAAAATCAAGATTCCATATTTACCCAAGTTGGCGGTGTTGATTTGGCTAATATCTATATCCGTCCTTGGACTCTTGATAATGTCTCCGACCATCGGTCTGGAAAGACTAATGAGTGTGGGTATTTTCCCGATAATGATTTTTGTTTTATTGGCGGAAACTTTTATTGAAGCTCAAATAACCAGAAGCGTTGCCACATCAATGGGAATGACGCTGGAAACGATAATTCTTGCCTTTATCGCTTATAAAGTGATGAGTTCGTCGTGGATCCAGAATCAGGTATTATTACAGCCGGAATTGTCGGTAGTATTGATTTTGGTGCTTGACCTACTCATAGGAAAATATAAAGGATTGAGGTTTTCAGAAGTGTGGAGATTTAGAAAACTACTATCAAAATAATGCCTAGATTGTCCGATATATTAGGTTTGAATGCCCGTTCGGCAGACTATTTGTTGCTTAATTTAAAAAGTGCTAGGCGAAGAGCAGACGATAAATTACTCACCAAAAAATTACTAAAAAAGGCTGGAGTGGCTCACCCGAGATTATTGGGAATAATAAATAATGTTGCCGAGGCAAGAAGCTTTAGATGGAACAAACTTAAGGAGGGTTTTGCTATTAAACCGGTTCAGGGATTTGGTGGCCAAGGAATCATACTAATAAAAAAGGCCACAAAAGAAAATGGTGTTTTC
>DQFC01000021.1 GCA_003531665.1 Candidatus Collierbacteria bacterium | reverse complement strand
TGAAATAATATTCAACTACACTTTACATAAAATCCCCCGGTTGGGGGATTTTTTGTACCCCTCGTGATAAAATATGGGATACATTAATAACTAAATGGAGGTTTTTGTGAACAAACAAGCACTTGTTTTCGGATCTAGCAGTGATATTGGTCGGTGCATCAGTACCGAACTCGTCCGTGCCGGTTATATTGTCACAGGCACTTATTTCAACACCCGTGGCTTCGGCCACAAATTGGTTCACTGCGACATTCGCGACCTTACTCAAGTCGACAGGGTCTTCGACTATTTCTCAGTGAATACTCTGGATGTTGTGGTATTGTCCGCTTTTCCTTTCCTTGAAAACGATCCGTTTGATTGGAGCGCCTTCATGGAAGCTCAACGTTTCCACGCCGGCCACATGCGAGCCATGGTCAATTCCTTCCACGCTCTCAAAAGAGGCGGGCGAATCGTCAACATCCTCGGACAGTGTGTCCGCAACGGACTACCAGCAGCACCGCATTATTCTGCTTTTTTCGCGCAGATGCATAACTTCGCCAAATCCGTCAACGGAAACCCCAGATATGGTAAATCAGACCAGATCAACATGCTGGACGTCTTGCTGGCCGCCGTTGACACTCGGGAGTGGAACGGCGTTTCTCAATCGGTTAAAGCCGCCTACGAGCAAAAGATGGGCAAATTCATCCAACCAGAAGAAGTAGCCCGTCGAGTCTTGTTCGAGCTTAGCTGCCAAACCATGGCCACCGAGCTAGTTATCGACGGCTCTGTTCTGGTCTAACCGCCTTTCAAGTAACACCCCGCCTTATGGCGGGTTTTTTGTGCGTGATGTGATAGAATATAGGGCATCTCAGCCCATTAACAAAGGAGGATATCATGAAAAAAGTTCTTCTTTATTTTTTGTACTTGATTGCATTGGGTTTGTTTGTACTCGTACTACGAAGTTTCCGTGGGAAAAGCCAAGAAGTGGTGGTGTTAGATTTATCCATTCCGGAACAATCAATCGTCACAGAACCATCGGGAGTCCCCCCCCCATCTTTACCGCTTTGGTCACAGATGAAAAACGAGCCGGGACTTTCAATTCTGAAAGAAGACAACCGCTGGAAAAATTATTTGTTCATTGTTGACCCGACCCAGACAACCGTCTCCGTTAAGAATTTTTATGGATACATGGATGATCATTGGAACCAAGTCGCAAGCCCCATTTGCGTTATTAACGGTGGATTTTTTGAAGGCGATGGTTCCTCGACTTTTCCAATCATTGAAGACGGTCAAATCACGCCTGGTCAAAAAACCGACAAATTTGCCACAAAAATTCTATACCTAAATCGAGGATCGTTAAATATTGTTGATATCCTCTCCAATGATCAGATCCAGCCATCACAATGGGCCATCTCCGGCCTGAACCCCAGTTTCTACAGTGGAGACCTAACGGTGACAAATCGAACCGCCATTGGGGTAAAAGACGGCCTGCTTTATATATCGATAACTCAAGATCGAACCGTCAACGAGGTGGTTGAATTTCTAACAAGTCAATTTGGAATCGATCGTCAAAACGTCATCGCTCTAGACTCCGGTTTTAGTACCCAGATCCGTTGTGATGGAATTGATTATTTAAAATCTAGCTCTATCATGGGATCAACCATAATTATCTCCAACCCATAGATATAGAAAGAAGCAAATGAAAAAATATTTTAACCTTACTCTTATTTGCCTCATACTTGCACTCGCATACGGCATCTTCATCAACGGGAAACCTCAAACGATATCCTCCACCGAAAATGCTGTGTTCGCCACTTTATTGCCAACCTCAGAATCATTCAAAATCGCTGTTGTTGGTGATTTCGGAGATCCCCAGCCAAGTCCAGCCAAAAATGTGGCTGACTTAATCAGAGTTCTTGAAGTCGACGCTATCGTTACCACCGGGGACAATAATTATCCGAACGGATCGATTGATGGCTTCGTGTCCAACACTTACCCATATTATGGACAATTCATCGATTCTCAAGCGTTTTTTCCAACACTCGGCAATCACGATTGGGGGTATCCGGATGAAAATTCATACTCTGCAGAAACTCTTCCAAGTTCCCAATACTTCAACTACCTTCCCGGGAATCGCCGCTACTACACAACCACATTCGGAAATGGACTTGTCCAAATATTCGTCTTGGACACCGATCGCCGTGAACCGGATGGAAATACTTTTGATTCAGCCCAAGGACAGTGGTTTCAAAATGAAATTATTCACTCACCTGCCGTCTACAAGCTGGTCTTCACCCACGAACCATTTTTCTCTTCCTGCGGCAAGAAAAACAGTAGCGTCACTCCATGGCCATTCAAAGATCTCGGTATTACGGCTGTCTTTTCCGGTCACTGCCATCTCTACGAAAGACTTAATGTCAACGGCCTCACTTATATTGTAAATGGTGCCGGCGGTGGAGGGCAGATTGATCAATTCACTACCATCACTACCGAAAGTATCATTCAATATAACGAGCAAAGGGGTGCCATCTTGATCGAGGCAAATCAAACTTCAATAAAGATCAGTTTCGTTACGGTTTCCGGACTTTTTGTCGATCAATTCTATATCGATGCCGGTGCCCAACAAGCCCATCCATAAATTCAATCTTCGGTAATAGGAGGAAATCTTGAATAAGATCCTTGTCATCCTCATTTTGGTGCTGGTTTTTCTTATTTACAAAAGTGGTACTCATGAAACCCAACCCAATCTGAATATCAGCATCTCTTCCATCGAGATTCCCTCGAATTGGCTAACGGCTTCTACTTACCCGGTCACTCTTGCAACACTCCCTAGTGGCAGACAAATTCAATTGTATAAGTTTGGTGAAGGCTCAATAACGCTTTTGATCGTCGGTAATATCCACGGCGGGTACGAAAGCAACGCTTATCTTATTACCGAAAATATTTTGAGCGCTTTTTCAAACGGTGAGATCATCATTCCGGAAAATGTTTCTATCTACGTCATCCCCACCATGAACCCGGACGGACTAAGTAACGGTCAATCACTCGCCGGCCGTTTCAATGGACAAGGAGTAGATCTAAATCGAAACTGGGATTATGAATGGAAATCTTCAGTCATTTTTCATGGAGAATCGGTAAAGGCCGGGTCGGCTCCCTTTAGTGAGATCGAGACTCAGACAGTTGGCGCTCTGGCCTTACAGCTAAAACCCACAGTTACTGTATTTTTCCACTGCTGTTGGGGGATGGGCACTACATTCGCAAATGATCTGGCGAACGACGCCGGCACAGCTCTCGCAAATGGCTCCGGTTATCAATTACTTACAGGTTTGTCCGGTGAAAATGGCGAAGCCAGAGATTGGTTTCAGATCCAAGGGTTGCCGGCAATTGAACACGAATTTCCGGCCTGGACAGAGTCCCTGGACACTGACTGGGCCAACAACCTCCCTGGCCTAATCGCCTTGCTGGATTGGATCAGTCAGTAAAAAAGCCCCCGATTTGTCGGGGGCTTTTCAATTTTATTCCACAATATAAATCTTTTTTTGTCCGTGGGCTCCGCGATTTCGGCCGTGGGCTCTAACTTTTTCGGAGTTAAAAATTACTTCCACCACACCCTCACCGGCAAAAATCATTTTCAAATTTCCGTTGACATCCGGCTCAACCAAAATCGCCGGAGTCTGGCCGACATACCTGATGTTCGTTTTGCCGACGCTGGACACAGGCAGCGAACCTTGTACCCCTCGTTTAACACGCACAATTTCCAATGGCACTTTGCAAAAATATGAGGCAGTAACGATAAACGCTTCCATTTCACCAGCCAAACCGGGCTTAGTCGAAAGTGAAAGTTCTCCAGAGGAAAGTTTGACCCGTTTCAGACTATAGCGATCATCTAATGGTTTAATCACTCATGGCCTCCAAAAAGATTTAATGTCCTGCGGCAGTGCTGGCTGAAATTCTACCACAATTAGTCCAATTATCCATATTGACTAACTATAACGTTTCTGATAACTTGTATATCAATGGACAACAACCAAGACACAAACCAAACTCTAAAAATAAAAAAGAATTTAGATTTGAACAATCTTCCCGATCTTTTGACCGTGTCCGAAGTTGCCCAGCTCCTCCGCGTCTCCACCCTCACTATCAAACGCTGGGGCAAAAGAGGCAAGCTTCCCGCCATCAGAATCAATTCACGAGGTGACCGCCGCTACAAAAAAGAGTCCGTTCTCTGGATGCTTGGTATCAACCCTGGCAGTTCAAACTCTTAAGATTTTCGCTTCAAGCTTTCACAAAACACCAGCCATGGGAAGACAATCACCGCTCGCATGATCCGCCCAAATCTCTTGGGTTCAACCATCACCCTCCACAGCCATTTCAATCCCACGTGTTCCATCCATTGAGGTGCTTTCTTAAAATCTCCCAAGTATTCGTTAAAGGTGCCTCCCACGCCCATCGCCATCCCTACTTTTAGTCGCGAGAGGTGAGACGCAATCCATTTTTCCTGTTTCACCGGATTGTATTGAACAAACAGAATATCAGGTTTCCAATCATTTATCTTTTTTATCACCCGGTCATCCGTAGTCCTGTCGGTGCCAACGCGATTTTCTCCAGCGTCATAGCTTACTCTCAGTCCCGGAAACCGTTTTAGAAGCATTGTGGCAGTTCGTGAGCTCACATCTCCCCATCCACCNNCCTGTCACCGTCTCTCCAATCTTCCCGAACAAAATTTCACCTCCGACTTTCAAACCCTCCCCCAAACATTTAACAATAAAAAACCCACCTTTAGTTTGAGTTCTTGAGTCCTTGAGTTCTTGAGTTCTTTTCAGATACTTCACCGCCGCCAGTACCGAAACCCCATCGGGAGTTACCATATCGGCTTTTCTGATGACGTCCGCAAAAACAGTATCGTTTTGAGCAGTAACAAAGAATTCGCTATACGCAGTCACTACAAGTCTAGGATTTTTACGCGGCTGTTTCAGCCAACGGTCAATGGTTTCTATAGTTCCTTTCTGTCCTAGCAAGTCTACCGGTATGCCCAAAACTTCTGATCTCATGATATTATTTTATCAGTAGGATATCTTGAAGAGTCACCATCTTACTCAATCCCCAATTTAGGCACGAATCTATCACTCATAGACCATATCTGCTAAACGGCAGAATTTTAACTTTATATCCTTATATCGCTCTTTCCTTGCGGTAAGAAACCCAAACACCAGAACAATAATGACATTTCACAAAGACAATGCATGGTCTGAACGTCCAAAAAACGGACTTATTACAAAAAATGACGTTGTATATAGGTTACCTCATGATATCTTATATTACTTTGGGCAAGAATTGACCATAATAAAGTAACTAAGTTGTTTATCTTCATGATTTATCCTAACGATTTTTGTGATTATCGAACACATTATTTTATCATTATTCAAGGCGATTTCCAAATACCGATATATAAACAGCATATTAAATTGCCAGCCCTATATATATTTATCCTAAGTTCTCCGAAATACATATACCTTGCGACATACCATAAACTAAATCCTAATTTTTCTAACCCATATCACGAATCATTATGATATCTTTTGATCTAAGATACTTTATGACATTCTGGATGTATATGAGGGTTTAAAGTATCCGGAGTAAATATACAAAACCTATCATCTTGGTGATACAAACATACGCAGAGATTCTTGATTGCAGGATGTACTCTACTGTATGCCACTCTCACTTCACTATCAAAAAACAAAGTCTCATAATATCCGATACAAAAGCCTGTCTATTTCGTAAAGTATGCAAAAATTAAATTTCCCTTATCCTCATCTACCGTCAGACGATCTGATGAAAGATCGAGAAATCCTTGTCAATAAATAAATATAAATAGAAAGCGGGAAAATATCGTATACAAAAATATCTTACAGGGGAATATATTCGCAAAAAAAAGATAGTTTCCGCAGATGAACGATAAAATTGATATGTAGGATATATTACAATAGTCAAAATGTTTACGCTCAAAAATACAATGATAAAAATGTGACTGAAAATATTTAGTGAAAAAGTCGCGTCAAAAATCAACATATATATAAGATATCAAAATATTTACAAAACTTATAGCATATCACACTCGAAAGATCATAAAGACGTTCTGCAAATTCTGGCGGCAATACGTCATACCCGGTGTACCGGACAAACATTAACAAGAACCCGCGTTAAATGCATACCATACCCCCATGATGTATAAAAAGAAATAATAAAATCTATCGGTATATACCATAGTGGGTATGTAGGAATTCGTGAAATAATCTGCATGTACCATCGACTTAAGTGTTCCATGAAAATTCTCATTACCGTGCACTATCTCCGACACAACAAACACACCCTCCCCTTGTGATTCCGATAACTACTAAAATTAGACATCTAAGAAAAATAACTACTATATTTTATCTCCTCAATTTCTCCGGTAAATATAGTTTATCTAAAAACACATACCGTTGAGTCTTCTATTAAACTTATAAAATATTTCTCAAAATTTTAACTTTAAGATCAAATACTGTTTTATCACACCGATAACCAAAATGCTAATCTGCCAACTTATACTTGATACAAAGGAACGTTATACCCTACTTCTTAATACTTCTTGAATATACCTCGAGATTTTCAATCGCTATCCCAATTCCTTTTATTACACACCTAAGCGGATCCTCTGCCACGAAGGCTGGTACACCGGTTTCCTGAGTGATCAATCTGTCAAAACTTTTTAATTGGGCTGTACCTCCCGTCATCACAATTCCTTTGTCAATAATGTCTGACGATAGTTCCGGAGGAACTTCTTCCATTACCGTTTTAAGCATTTGGATAATTTTTCCCAATGGCTCTCTCATGGCTTCAAAAACCTCGACCGAGGAAAAATGAATTTGCTTAGGCAGACCGGTGATGCTATCCCGACCGGTGACCTCCATAGATTCTTCTTTTCCGGAGGGAATTGCGGATCCAATCTTTATCTTTATCGACTCAGCCGTCGTTTCACCAATCACCAAATTATGTTTTCTCCTCACATACTTAGAAATCGCTTCATCGATTCGATTTCCGGCTACTCTAACGCTCTTGAACGTCACCACCCCTCCTAGCGATATTACAGCCGCTTCCGAAGCTCCTCCTCCCATATCCAACACCATATTTCCGGATGGTTCGGTGATTGGTATCCCGGCTCCTATTGCCGCGGCCAGAGGTTCTTCGATTAGATAAGCGTTCCTTGCCCCCGCTTCCATGGCCGCTCCCAAAACCGCCCGGCGCTCTACTTGAGTCACACCCGCCGGCACACAAATCATCACCTCAGGCTTTATCAGCCCGTAAGCTCCAACCTTGCGCATAAAATATTTGAGCATCGCTTCGGTTACAGCATAGTCGGCAATTACTCCGTCACGCATTGGTTTGCTGGCTTTGATATTTCCCGGTGTTCTGCCCAACATCTTCTGGGCTTCGTGACCCACAGCCAACACTTTACCGTCATTTAGTGACACAGCTACCACTGTCGGCTCTTCCAGGACCACTCCCTCACCCACGACATAAACCAAGCTATTAGCCGTTCCCAAATCTATCGCTATTTTTTTATAAAATGAAAATGACATCTTTGTGTCCAATTCTACCAGCAATTTTAACCAAACATAATCTATCAAAACCATACAATATGTATCACACGGATCAAAGCCACAAAAAATCCCCAAAGCGCTGGGGATTGTTCCGTAAGTACAACCATCACTCCGATCGAACACCTATTTCAGCCTACATGTTTCAACAAGTTGACTAATCTGAGAACCATACTGATCGAGAGTCTCCTTCCCCAGTGTCAACGTCAGCAATGTGGTGCCATCGACCCTGTGCAAACACGTAAAGCTGAAATCTTCACCCATTCTTTTGGAACATCTGGCGATAGTAGCGGTCACCTCTGCCCAACGACTGACCCGAAAACATAAGGACAAAAACTCAAAGTTCATAACTGCCTCCTTTTTGGCTTCTTTGTATCCCATATAATAACACAAGTTGGCGAAGATCTCAACTGTCGACTATAATACCCTTGTGAACAGAACTGTTTCCAGAAACCCAAAAAGCCGCCGCCTGGTGATCAACTTGTTCATCATTCTCTTCCTCATTGTAGGCACGTTTGTGGCCATACAGTTTGCCAAGGGCTATCGACCCAACCTTGAAAATCGTTCATTAAGCGGCACCGGCCTTCTAAGTGTCAGTTCTTACCCCAAGTCAGCCAGAGTCATCATCAACGACAAGCTCACCACAGTTACCGACGACAAGCTTTACCTCTTACCGGGTACCTACACCGTCAAGATCGAAAAAGACGGTTTTCACCCTTGGGTCAAGACTCTCCCGATCAAAAATGAATTGGTCACAGCGAGCGACGCTCGCCTCTTCCCCATCATCACTGCCACCTCACCCCTTACCTTTTACCAAGTCAAAAACTCCGCTCTGAATACCGATGGCACCAAAATCGCCTATGTTCTAAAAGACTCACCCCAAGAAATAACCAACGGTCTCTACATCCACTCGTTGTCCGGCAATCTTCTCGGCTCTTCCAATGTCCAAATCGCCGAAAATACTCCCAAAGATTACTCCCAGGCCTTACTTATCTGGTCTCCCGATAGCTCTCAAATTCTGGCCGTCTTCACCGAAAAAGACCTGCCTGCCGGTAGGCAGGTTCCTGCAACCAAAAATTCTAAACAAACCGAAAGGATCTCCGCTACATATTTACTTTCGACAAAAGGCATGAACTCCAGAGTCTTATCGGATGTCACTCTACGTCTGCCCCTAATTATAAGTGAATGGCAAGATCAATTTGCCAAACTAAACCTCCCCACACTCAATCTGTTCCCAAGATATATGATTGACTTACTTACCAACAATGCCGTCAATGTTTACTTCTCGCCGGACAAGGAAAAAGTCTTCTACACCGCACTATTAGACACCACTCTTCCGGAAAACGAAATAGCCAAAACTCTCCCAAACATCAACTCCACCCAAGAAACAAGAAACCTTATCAAGAACCAAACCTATCTTTTTGACCTTAAAGAAGGTACCAACTATCTTTTACCTTTCGCCACCAAATCATCTGAACTTACCAAAGAACTCATTGTCTCCGTGTCCGCCACTCCCTCAGCCAGTCTCTCTATCATTCGTCAATTAAAGGCCCAAACCGAAAGCCGGCTCACCACCAATCTTTCTTGGTACTCCAATAGCCGCCAACTCATAGTGACCAACCAGGATGGGGTCAATATGGTCGATTATGACGGAAATAACATGGTAAATGTCACTTACGTCGTTCCTCTGGATGGCTTCATCGCCACCTCCCCGGATGGGGGTAAACTCGTCTTGCTAACGAACATCAACCAAAAGCCGGATACCTNNTGAAGTAGTTGCCTCGCGAACCATTTTCCAAGCCTCCGTCGCAGTTCCAAAGTCATCAAAAAAATACTTCTCCAACCACCCCTTGTTAATTCCTCCGTCGGCATGATCATGGTTAACGATCTTCCTTAATATCTTTCCATCAAAATCTCTCCAGACCATTACTCTAAATTTCTGTCCTTGATTTTCTGTTTCTTCATACAGATACCGATAATTCTTGAAGCTTGGATCTGAAAAAAACTGCCTAATCCCTTCTTCTGCCAATGTCTTTTCAGGGTTGGTCAGAAGTATCTGGTCATTATAATCCAACAAATTCATCCAAATCTGGTACTTGCCTTCAACAAAAAGAAGTTCATATTCCCAATCTCTTGTGGGCCATCGAGGTTTTTCTTCTTTCCTGATCTTATCAATGAAAATTGTCTTTTTTATCTCATCCTTGATTCTTGACAGCTCCATTTCCAAACTCCTTGCGTAAACCTCAACTTTATAGAATTCATCATCATCATATCTGATTTTCTTCACCAAGTCAGCCAATTCGGCACCCCTGACCTCCAGCTCCGCGTCACGAAGAGTAAATCCCAACATCACGGCCTCTCCGGCAATGGCATCTATCCAGTTTCCCCGTCCCAGCTCGTACATGAGATCGTATTCTTTTCCCATGCCCGTATTTTACCCCCAAGCCTCATCGTTTAATATAAAATACCTTATCGAGGTTGTAGCTCAGCTGGATAGAGCATCTCACTCCTAACGAGAAGGCCGGCGGTTCGAATCCGCCCAACCTCACAATCTACAGTGGATAGACCTGCCTGCCGGCAGGCAGGGCATCTCACTCCTAACGAGAAGGCCGGCGGTTCGAATCCGCCCAACCTCACAAACATTCGGATAAGAGCTTGCTCGCACCCCAAACACAAGGTACAAAAAAGGACCGCTACTGCGATACTAGCCTATAGCTTGACATTTACCACTATTGGGCTATAATACGGCCATCAATTGAACCATTGTCCCCTACTAAGGAGAAGAATATGATCCGGAACCTTAAAAGGAAAGTGGCTAAGACCAAGAACGAACCAACTTTTGACGGCAATATGTTCAAGGTGGTCAGCAAGCTGATCCAACATCCAATATTTCTGAAAAGCCTCAAATCCAGAGACAACTCCCTGGTTAAAGACGGAAGGCTGTATTGGGAAGTGGAGTATCCCGGAAGCATAACCAGTGGCTTCTGTGTCATTGACCCAGCCACAAACCAAGTTCATTTGGTATACAGCCACGACGAACCACTGACAGCCCGCAACCGACTCTCCCCCAAAAGACCCGCAGAAAACAAGCTGGCAAAAGAGGTGGGGTCAGAGGTATACACCTTCGGTAGGTGGTTCCTTGAGAATTCGAAGGCTGTCATCGTAAGATAAATAAATACAAAAGACCCTAAAAGTAGTAACACTTGAAGGGTCTTTTTTATTGTCGGGGTGCGGAATTGCCCCTCGATAACTTGCTGCTGCAAGTTTCTCGGGACCCGGCTCGCCAAAGTCCGTTACGGGTTTGGCTCCGCCTAGTTCAATTCTCCGGGACAAATAAAAATTCCTCCGCAAGGGAGGAAGTTTTCATTGTCGGGGTGCGGAGAATTGAACTCCGTGTCTCTTCGTCCCGAACGAAGCGTGATACCGATTCACTACACCCCGGAAATATATTTTAACTCGAGGAAGCGGAAGACGCCATTTCGATAATGATAATTATCGAAAGAAGTCTGAGCAAGCTCTTACACCCCGAACACCTCTTCACATTTTACTACTTTTGGCCACAAAAAAGCTCCCACTTTCTAGAAAGTCGGCACAAATGACGTCCTCCCCGC
>DQFC01000024.1 GCA_003531665.1 Candidatus Collierbacteria bacterium | reverse complement strand
GCGAACAAACCATCATCTTTGGCCAAGAACCCGACAATTAATCCCGCGATTAGATCTCCCGTGCAACCCTTTACCAGACCTTCATTTCCTCCTGTGACCCTTACCACTCTTACCCCGTCACTTACCATCGATACATCATCCTTCGTCAGTATCACCAAATTATGTTCCTTAGCCAATCGAAAAATTTGTTCCGCTCTTTCATCAAGGTTATTGTTCATTTCTTCACCAAAAAGCATCATGAATTCCTTTTTGTTTGGAGAAACTACTGCCCCGCCTGGCAACTCACTTACCTTTGTTACTTGCAGGGTACCTCCGTCTACTACCCATTTTTGATTTGGACACGCTTTGAACAAACTTATGCTAATTCGCCTCGTTTGTTCACCCTCCATATCACAGACAAAGCCATGTTCGCTAATATGGCTCCTCATCATTCCTGGCCCTACCAGTGCCGCTTCGGATTTTGCCACATATCTATCAACATCTGAATAAGGTACCCAAATGAAATTTAGAAGCGAAGACTTAATTTTCTCTGCAATTCCTCTATCTTCTTCAGGGCTAGAAAAATATACCATACTAACAATTCTAGAAACCGCTTTTAAGGCTATCAGCGGTGCACCATGAAATAATTTGCTACCTCCGACAATGGTTACACCTCCGCCGGTAACCCCTTTTGTATACTTACTACTACCTCCCCGCAATGTCTTACTCTCCTTAAACCAGCTTGGATCAAATGTTTCTATATTCATCGTGTATATTTTATACCTATTCGGGTTTCACTCCACGTATATAATGTAATCATGAAAACGAAAAAGAAACCAGCAGGGCCTCTTCATCAGACAGTTATTGTTCAGGTCATCACTCTAGTATCCACATCTTTTGGTTTAGTCGCCGCTCTGGCATGGAACGAAGCCATCAAAGAATATGTCGCCGTTTTCATCAAACCATACTTTGCCAAAGGCTCAGGAGTAATCTCTCTGTTTATTTACGCTATGGCAGTTACCGTCGTTGCTGTACTTATCACCATCCAATCCACCAGAGTTCTTGAAAAAATTCGCACTAAGAAAGTCTAATTGTCGCCGCCTTCTTGAACATACTTATGTCTCCTTCGTCGGCAGTCGTCACCACCACCTGTCTCCCGGACATTACTCTCAGCACTTCACCCTTATGTATTTCATCAAGTTCTGAAAAAATATCATCTAATAAAAGCAATACCTTTTTATCGCCCTTTTCTTCCATAAAATATATTTCTCCCATTTTTAGAGCCAGCACCGCCATCCTTTGCTCACCTCTGGATCCGTAAACAGCCAGATCTCTTGTTTCCGCCTTTACCTGAAAATCGTCTTTGTGTGGACCTACCAAAGTATAACCAACCGCCACCTCGGCTTCCTTATATTGAGATAGTCTGGCTTCACTCATCGCACTCATGTCGTAAGTTATTTTCAAGTCCTTAAAAAGCTCGCTCTTTCCAAAAAGCTCGTTAACATAATCAATCAGAGATCGCCTTTTCTCTTGAATAACTTGTCCATGTTTTATAAGAAGCCCATCCCAAAAAGTCAGTGCATATGGGCTGGCACTTCCTTCGCGGATTGCGTCCAAAAGTTTGTTTCTTCTTCTCAGAGCTTGTTCATAAGTTGTCAGACTATTGCTATATATTCTATCCACTTGAATTAACAGGCGATCCAAAAATTTCCTTCTTGTATCCGGGGCTCCGCCAATAAGCTCCACGTCTTCCGGCCTAAATAGAACCAGAGGTAAAATTCCCAAAATATCCTGTCTTCTTTTTGAAATACCATCGATCAAATACTTTCTTTTATTGACCACCTTACCCATTACCAAACCCCCATTTACAATTACCTCCAACATCAACTTATCGTTCTTAGGTAGTTCTATCTCCCCGCTAACTCTCCCCAATTCTTGACCGAAAGCTACCATCTCTTCTGTTCTTTTTGCCCTAAAGCTGTCACCAACTCCCAAAAGATAGATAGCTTCCAGGAGATTGGTTTTACCTTTCGCATTCTGCCCAACCACCAGATTTACCCCAATGGAAAGCTCATACTCAGCCGCTTTATAATTCCTAAAGTCACTCAATACAATTTTCTTCAGCATTGCCCCCATTTTACACTCAATCCATGTTACTCAATCACGAACATACAGTACCTACCATAGAGTGAAGCAATTCCCATTTCCCCCCACTCATCGAAAAACGTTATCTTCCATCTGTTCTTTGCCAAAATCTGTCTCCATTCGGAAACTTTTCTATATTTATGCCACCAAAATTCAAAATTCCCTAATGAATCAAATACAGCGCCAACAAGCCACTCAAATGAATTTCGAAAAGTATCTTCAACGAACACCACTCGTTTTGCCACTCGTTTTGCCTCTTTTAGCACTTCGATTCCGTCTTCACAGTGATGGAGAACATGAATAATAACTGCGGTGTCAAACTGTTTGTTTTCAAATGGCAATTTGTGTCCGTCATATATCACAGGGCTTAAGTCTTCATAGAT
>DQFC01000003.1 GCA_003531665.1 Candidatus Collierbacteria bacterium | reverse complement strand
CCTTCGGGAAGTATCATCACCTTCTCCTGATCGAAGTTAATGTCAATGGCTAGCTTCTTGTAAAGCATCATATGACGAATATCTCCACCAATGGGGATAATATATTTTGGTCGAATCAGTTGAGCCAGCAAAGCGATATCACCACGATAACCGTGTCCGGAAACATGGAGATGTTCGGAAGTTCCGGAATAGGTAACGTCGATACCATTCTTGTAAAGCGTGTCCATCAGATCAAAAATGTCGGCATCGTTACCGGTACCAGGTATGGCGTTGGAACTGATGATAACTTTGTCGCCTTTTTTTAATCGTGCCAGACGGTGTTCGTTGTTTGCAAGCCGATGCATGGCAGACCCGGATTGTCCCTGTGAACCGGAAACAATAATAGCTACTTGATTGGCCGGAAGGGTAGCGATCTGTTGGGGCTTGATAAGAACGCCGGCAGGAATTTTGATAAAACCGGTTTTAATTGCCGCTTCGAGATTCTGTTCGACCGATCGACCAATGATGGCGACACGACGATGATGTTTGATACAAGATTCAATGGCCATCTGGAAACGGGAAATAGAGGAGGACATGCCGGTAAAGATTAATTTACCTTGGGTATCTCGAATTTCATTGTCGATGGCTTTCTTGAGCGATCTCTCGGACGGGCAGAAACCTTCTTTTTCTATACCCAGACAATCGGTAAGCATAAGATCGACACCGTTTCTGCCGGCAATGGCCATGGAGGCCATATCCGGTGGTAGATTATCAACCGGAGTGAGATCGAACTTAAAATCGGCACCATGATAGACAGTTCCGGCCGGAGTTTTGATCAGAAGATGAAAACAATTGGGGACTGAGTGGGTGGAGTGGATAAACTCGATATGGAAAGGTCCGAGATCAAGAGTGTTTCCTTCCACGGGAGTCATGCGATTCGGAATACCGAACTCGCGAACGCGAACTTCGGCCATAGCAATGGCGAGTTTGCCGCCAAAGACTTCAACGTCTTTGAGACGGGGAAGGATGTAGGGTAGACCGCCAATGTGATCCATGTGAGGATGGGTGAGGATAATACCGTGAAGATGTTTACCGGGCTTTTCCAGATAACTGATATCGGGGATGACGGAATCGACACCCAGATCACTGCTTGTCGGGAAGCCCATACCACAATCAACCACGACTTGGTCATCGCCAAATTCGTAAACATACATATTTTTGGTAACACCACCGACACCACCGAGAGGAATCAACTTAAGTTGAGACATAATTTTTTTATAATTTATTTTCCTAAATAATATTGTAGCTTACCGGAATCCGATAAGTTGGGCGCGGAAAAAACGCCAAATAATCCTAATTTACGGGATGAGTTTCGCAGACAGGCGGGAGTAAAAATCTAACTGACTCTTTCTCGACTTACAAATCACTATTGACAACGTTTCCGTGGACTGGGGATATTATAGCACAAATTGGGCCAGGCGAGTAAACTGATAAGGAAATGAAAAAAGAAAAGCCTGGGAGTAAGAAAAAGGAAAGAGTGGTCAGAATATTTAATTGTTCGGAGGATGTATGGCCCTTTATTGACGCCTACGGTGACAAAAAACTTCAGAAATGGGAAATAGATGAGAACGCAAATTTGTCGGATAAGGATCTATTTTCGATGGCTGAAGAATTTGAGTTCACATTTATTACCCCCAAAGCTATCGACCCCCTATTCGTTGAATATTACAAAAAACTTTGTGTGGTGAGGGATCTGGAAATACTTGTACCCGCAAAACATACGGGTTTGCTCTGTGAAGATATCCTAAATGATAACATGGTGATGAAAAGGCTAATTCAATTAGGTAAAGAATATAGAAGACTCAACTTAACAGCCTATTCGACAACAGCGTATTTTTTGAAACTGGTAGAAACCTTGAGAAATAGAGGAATCGAAGTACGAACTTCTGAAGCGCCAACCAAAGCAGATGCTTGGACCGTCAACTTCTACGGGAGCAAGTCCGGCATTAGGCAACTCACCCAAATCAATGGTGCGATTCGGGCTGACCTCAAGATGCCGGACGGGGTGGTGAGTTCGAGAATAGTGGATACCGCCGGAATTGCGGCGAATAAATATATCAAAGAGGATGGTGTGGTGATAAAAACCAACAAAGGACATTCCGGTGCCGGGGTGTTGATATTCCGAAAAGGAGATCTGCCAAAGAAGTTTGCCGAGTGCGAGAAAAAACTCGTGGCAATAATGAAAAAAGATGCTTACTGGGAGAAGTTTCCTATCGTTGTTGAATCTCTCGTCACTCCAGACCCCAGAATTGGCGGTGGTTTTCCAAACGCCGAGTTTTTTATCCGGCAGGATGGAGAGGTGGAGTTTCTCTATTACTGCGGGATGAGAGTGAATAACAAGGGTGAGTTCGGGGGGGTGGAAATAGGTGAAGATGTGTTGCCAAAGAGAGTAGCTTCGAGAGTGACCGATATTGGGTATCTGATCGGCGAGCAATTTTCCAAAGACGGATATCGAGGATACTTCGATGTGGATTTTATTGCCGCCAAAGGCGGAGAGATCTTCGTGAGTGAATCGAACGTGAGAGTGACTGGAGGAACGCATGTGTACGAGGCGGGGAAAGAGCTCGTTGGGAGGAACTTTACGAAGAAAAGTGTTGTGGTGTCCAATAATATGTATAGCATCACACCGAAAAAGTTTACATTTAAGAAACTTCATAATCTGATGGAATCGCTTTTGTTTTCCAGAAAGACAAAGGAGGGCATGGTGATTTGCTCTTCAAATTTGCTGATGGACGGGTACTTGTCCTACATTGTTTTCGGGAAGAATAAGAAGAGGGCAGAGGTGATTGAGGGAAAAATGAAAGAGTTGTTGGGGAGTGCCTAGTAGCTTGAATTTTTTGGCACAAAAATGGAGGGCACGATGTGTGCCCTCCAGAGAGGAAATATTAGCGGAGACCGTAGTCGTTGCCACCACCGGTGAAGCCGGCGGGGTGGTTGTGGTCGTGGCCGTGGCCGTGATCTTCGGGAAGAATGCCTTCCTCGATCAGCCACCATTCGGGCATGGGGTAGATCTCGATCATGGCATCGGGGGTGGACGGATTCGCGCGGGTGAAGCGGGTGGTTCCCAAGTTGCGGTGATCGACACGATCACCCATTCCTGTGCCCATACCGGCGCCGCGCATAGGTCCCATTGACATGCTTTCCAGGCCCTTGGCGTGAGGTTCGTCACGGTAATTGAAAGGTGTGATCTTGGGGGCAACATACTCGCGGAAGGCGGCGACAGCGATGACACCGAGTTTCTTGGCCGAGCCAGTGGCCTGAACGGCGACGGTTTGGCGATCGAAGGCGGTGAAGATAAACGGCGAGGTAGCTTCCTTCCCCCAGCCGGGGACTTCGTAGCGAGAGTAGCCGGAGATGATCATGCCATCGGAAAAGCGAAGATCCGCAGGGGCATTCCGGAGAGTGTCACGGCCATCAACGCTGGTCAGAACTTCCAGACGGCCGGGGGTTTCGCTGTTGGCGATGATCTTGTATTCGAGGCCGTGAACTGCCTTGACATAGATGCGCCCATTGTGGCGGTACATGGGCAGAGTTCGCCCGGTGGAATCAACGAGCGAGACACGGATCGGACCTAAGCTGAATGAAGATTGGGACATACGGTTTCTCCTTTAGTTGGAAAAGAACAGAGATGGGTAAAACTTGGGTAGTTTACCACATTATGAGCCAGATGTCAACTTGGGATTAGCTCGGCAATCGGTATCTCCTTTCCCGCTCAACCAGGTTTGTTACAAAACTGGTTTCGCAATCGTCGTAAATTCCAATTGCTTTGTTTTTCATAATCTACGCAAGGCATATTATGAAAAACCGGGAATTTGCTCCTCACCATTTAGGCAGGAAAGATTTGATGTTGTCTGGGGTAAGATAGACAGTTTTGGCTTGGCCGGTGACGACCATCATGGCTACCTTACGCACAACCCCCTCGATGGTACGATTGAGAGTACGGATACCGGCGTCGTAGCCTAGAGGACGGATAATGTTCGGCCAAAGAGTGGGGTCGATCGTAATCGTGGTTGGATCCATGCCGGCGGCCTCGAGAGCTTTGGGAAATAGGTAGCTCTGGGCGATATGCATCTTCTCCTCATCTGTATATGAAGGCATCATGATAGGCTCAAGACGGTCCATAACGGCGGTAGCCAGATTGCCGGTGTTGTTAGCCGTGGCAATAAACATTACCTCAGAGAGGTCGATAGGATAATCAATGAAATGATCCAAGAAGCGATTATTTTGGCTAGGATCGAGCAGCTCGACCAAGACACCCATGATATCCATACGAGCCTCTTCGGTGACACGGTCGATTTCGTCGAGAAGAATAATGGGGTTTTTTACTCCGGAATCACAAAGAGCCCGAGCGGCGTAGCCGGGTTCGGCTTCGATATGAAGTCGGGATTCTCCACGAAGGTCTTTGGCTGATCCCAAACCTCCAAAGGGGATACGGGCGATGGGACGCCCGAGAGCCTCAGATAAGGCGTAGGCAAAAGTAGTTTTTCCTGTACCGACGAGACCGACAAGGCAGATAATGGGGGCACGGGCTGCGCCGAGATTTCGGCTAGCACGAAGCTTAAGAACCGACATGTATTCGATAATTCTTTCCTTAACCGATTCCATGCCGTAGTGACTTTTGTCCATGGTCTCTTTGATTGCGACAAGATCAATAGGCCTGTCAACACGCTTTACCCAAGGTACTTTGATAATCCAGTCGATATAGTGAGAAACTTTTTCGAATTCTTCCGAATAAAACCCTTGAGTGAACATGCGCTCCAGTCGAGCAACCATGTCGAGAGCTTTCTCTTTTAATTCTGGAGGCATCTCCACCCCTTCGAGTTTTTTGTTGAGAAGATCAAGATCACGTCTCGCGATTGAATTGATCTCTGAAGTTGGTGCAGAATTATCCATCTGGATTCATTCTAGCAAAAAATCCCCCACTGATAGCGGGGGAGAGAGGAGATCACGATAGTAAAAGAAGTACAAGCAACCATAGTAGGAGAAATACCAAAGAGAGCAAGAATATACCAATTACTTTGGTCTCTAACGATTGCTCAACTTGGACAACCATGAGATTATCTGAGTTCAGAGTGATTTCTATCAGTTGACCATCCATTATTTCCCAATTACTGACGGGAAACTCGCTGGCTGAAACAAAAAACCGGTCTTGGCTATCAGGTTCGGCTAGTAGACGAGCATCACCAGCGTAAATGCGAAAATAGCTATCATCAACGGCGGAGATTGAGACGGTGTCGACCCCAGAAATAGTAACAAGGTCACCCTGATCGACGAGGATGTGAACAGTTGTGCCATAGGTGGTGGTAGTACGGAATAGCCACCATTCTAGACAGACAGCCAGAATCACAAAGACAAAGGTAAAGATTATCTGACGGTTTTTCATGACATCTCCTTCAAAGAGCTGGGATGAAGAGATTCTATCAGATTTTATCTGGTGTCGCGGAATTTGCTGAAGGAAGGACGACCTGCACGTCCGGCAGACGGGCCACCAGGTCGGCCTCCACGGTCTTCATGCCTACGGGCAGACGGGCCACCCCGACTGCCTCCACGATCACCGCCGCCGCCGAAACTTCGACCGCCCGAAGGTTGCCCCCCGCCAAAACCGGAACCACCTTCCGGACGAGGTGCCCTGATCGGGGATTCGCCCTCTTCCAGCATGGTTAGGTTTACTCTGCCCATAGAATCGATTTCGTAGCACTTGACCTGAACCCTGTCACCCATTTTCATGGCTCGGAAAGTGTCAGGATGTACTTGACTGACGTGAACCAGGCCATCTTTACCGGGGATAATATTTACAAAAGCGCCAAAGGCTTCAATGCGAACAACAGTTCCTTCATAGGTTTTACCCACTTCGACTTCGGCAACCATAGAATCAATATAAGCGATGGCTCCATCAACTTTTGCCTGATCTCTTCCGGTAACTGTAACGCGGCCATCTTCTTGAATATCGATTTCGCAATCAAAATCTTCCTGAATTTGGCGAATCATCTTACCACCAGGTCCAATGATTTCACCGATCTTGAGCTGAGGAACTTTGGTAGACATAATTCGGGGAGCATATTGTGAAAGTTTAGGACGAGGAGCCGAAAGAGTTTCGTTCATTATGTCGAGTAGCTTTAGACGCCCGCGCTTGGCCTGTTCTAAGGCTTTGACTAAGATACCGGCATTGACTCCGGTGACCTTAATGTCCATTTGGAGGGCGGTAATACCGTCAACTGTTCCGGCAACCTTGAAGTCCATATCACCTAGGTGATCTTCCAAACCGCTGATGTCCGTCAGAGTTACATATTTGTCACCTTCGGTCACAAGACCCATGGCCACTCCGGCGACCGGTTTCTTGAGAGGTACCCCAGCATCCATAAGTGACAAGGTTGATCCACAGACAGAGGCCTGTGAAGTAGAACCGTTACTGGACATGACCTCGGAAACTACACGAATAGCGTAAGGGAAATCGTCGGTGGAGGGTAGCATGGGGAAGATGGCTCTCTCGGCCAAAGCACCATGACCAATTTCTCGGCGACCGGTACCGGGACGGCCCACTTCACCGGAAGCGTAGCCCGGCATATTGTAGTGGTGCATGTATCTCTTGGTGGATTCACCTTTCATACCATCGATCAGCTGTTCGCGAGCAGGTGAGGCTAAGGTCACGACAGAAAGTACGTGAGTTAGTCCTCTTTGGAAGAAGGCAGAGCCGTGAGTGCGAGGCAAGAGGCCAACTTCGATATTGATCTTTCTGATCTCTTCGATTTCACGTCCGTCTGGTCTTTTTCCATCTTTGAGAATACCGGCACGAGCTAAAGTTCGGAGCATGCCATCGGCAACTTCGTTGATTTGGTTTGGGTTTATTTCCGGGTGAGCAACGGCAATCGAGGCTGTGTATTCGGCCATCTGAGTGCCGGTCTTTTTGGCTTCATTAACCAATATCTCATCGATATTCTTGATTTCGTCTTTGACCAATTTTTCTACAGCCGGATCAATTTCCGAGAATACTAAAGTGCGTTTCTTCTTGCCGTTTTCTTTGGCAAATTTTTCGATAGCGTCGCAGATAATGTCCACATTTTCCTGGGCAAACTTAAGAGCCCCAATCATTTTTTCTTCAGATACTTCGTTAGCGCCTGCCTCGACCATACTAATACCACCTTTGGGACCGGAAACGACAAGATCAAGTGGTGAAAGGGTCTTTTGTTCCGAGGTGGGATTCACGATGTATTGACCGTCGGGAGTCATACCAAGCCGAATGGCACCGACAGGGCCGGCCCAAGGATAGTCGGAAATAGAAACGGCGGCGGAAGCGGCAATCACGGCCAAGATTTCCGGCTCTTCCTGCCCATCAATGGATAGAGGTGAGGCCATAATCTGAACTTCATTGCGACTGCGCTGATCAAATAAAGGGCGAAGCGAGCGATCAATCACCCGACCGGTGAGGATTTCATTTTCGGAAGGTCTGCCTTCACGTTTGATAAAACGACTGGAACTAATGACTCCTCCGGCGTAAAGCTTCTCCTGATAATCAAGAGAAAGAGGAAAATAATCGATGCCTTCTTTGATTTTTTTGGAAGCGACAACGGCGGCGGTTACAATCGTATCACCACAGCGAACGGTAACAGAGCCTGAAGCTTGCGCGCCGAAGCGACCGGTTTCGATGATAATGGTTTTACCATTGAAAACAATGGTGGTGGATGGATAGGTCATATCCGGTTTCCTTTCTTGCTATGTGCGCTCCACCGCAGGGTCTTGAGAAGAAAACAGAAAGAACCAAAGCAGATTTTCTCTATTTACTCCTCAATAGACTTGATGGTCCCGCCTAGGGCGGGAGACATAATTAGTCGGCTGAGCGCAACTGACTTGTAATTTTAAGTGACTTGGCGACTTCAAGGTAGTCTTTAGGATTGGACTTACTGAGATAGTTAAGAAGACGTCGGCGTTTACTAATGATTTTGAGAAGTCCACGGCGAGAGTGATTGTCCTTTTTGTGGACCTTAAGGTGCCCGGTTAGCTCTTCTATTTGAGTACTCAGAAGAGCAATCTGTACGCGAGGAGAGCCGGTGTCCTTAGGGCTGGCGGCGAATTTTTTTATGATGTCTAGTTTGGTGTCAGGTTTTAGAGCCATATCAATTGGGTATTGTATCAGATAGAGCGGGTTTTGTCAGCAAAACAGGCAGGTGGTAATCCACCTGCCTGCTAAGCACTCTAATTCTTTACTTTTTGACGCAGCAATTTGATGGAGTGATGGGGCGAAGGCCTGCCTCACACTTGCCATTACTTATCATTCCGTACTGTGCACAGGTGGGACGAACTCTTTTCCCGACGTCACAAGCACACTTTAGCTTTCCGTCATTACCTTTCTGACCTGTAGCATTACAAACACCGCCATTACACGTGGCACCGTCACTCTTTCCTTGACAACTAGCCGCTGAAGCGTTCGAACAGTTACCTTGAGTTCCTCCACCACCTCCGCCACCGCCAGATGATGAACTGC
>DQFC01000040.1 GCA_003531665.1 Candidatus Collierbacteria bacterium | reverse complement strand
TTTGGCGATATCGACAAGAAGAAAACCAAAATTGGCATCAAACGAGCCGCCAAACTTACCGGCATCGCCGATTTTGTGAAGTCTCTGCCTTTGGGTTTTAAGAATCCCCTGGATAAAGAGTTTGCTGGCGGTGTTGAACCTTCCAAGGGGTTATGGCAACGCGTCGCTCTAGCGAGAATCCTTTATCGAGACGCTCAGATCCTCATTCTTGACGAGCCAACTTCCAATGTCGATCCGGAATCAGAGGAACAAATCTTTGCCGACGTTCTAAGAGTAGCCAAAAAGAAAATGGTCATCTTGGTCTCTCATCGTTTCAGTACCGTCAGAAAAGCCGATAAAATATTGGTACTGGAAAAGGGTTTGGCTGTAGAATACGGTAGTCACAAGGAATTAATGAGACAGAACGGCCGTTACAAAGAATTATTCTCCATCCAGGCCCAAAGCTACCAATAGTTCGTCCGCCGCTTCTTCCATGATTTCGTCCAGCATCTCCTGTTCGCCCTTCCCCAATTTGCCTAGCACATAATCTGCCCCCGAACCCGAATAAAGTGCATTGTCTCTGTTGTCGATCCCGATTCTCAATCTTAAAAAGTTTTTATCGGGTAAGCTGGCTTCCACCGAACTCACCCCGTTATGCACTTTAGGTCCGACTCCTTTTTGGATTTTATACTCTCCCAGCTTCAGATCCAGATCGTCGTGTACCAAGATCAGATCATTCACTCCCAGTTTATAAAAGTCTACAATCTTCCTTACGGCTCTCCCCGATTCGTTCATAAAGGTCTGTGGCTTAACTAACAGCACGTCTTTGTCTCGATAAATAAGTGCTTCGAACTTTCCCTCCAACGAAAATCTTACTCCACCGGTAAACCGGTCCACAAACATAAACCCTGCGTTATGCCGTGTATTTACATACTCATTTCCCGGATTTCCCAAACCAACAACTAGTTTCATTTATGTTTCATTTTATCCCTTATAATCCATTTTGTGAAAGTAGTTCTTCTGCTAACCTTATCTTTTATCATACTGCTCTATATACCCTTAAACCGTCAGATTCCAAGGTACAGACTTAACCTTCGGCTTGATAATCATGTCCCACTAATTCCCTGGACCGTATGGATCTATATCTCCTACTATCTGCTTCTTCCCATATCGGTTATTCTCATTTGGAACAGTCGCTATATTATTCCCTTATTAAGCACCCAAATTATCGCAACCTCATTAGCCTCACTCATCTGGAAAATATTCCCAAACGGAGTTTCAAGACCTGTCATTGGAAATAGTTCTGGCTATAGCTTCCGTGTACTTGAGCTGCTTTATTATCACGATCGAGACTGCAATGGCTTACCCAGCGGGCACATTTTGCACACCTTTATTTCGTGCTATTTTTTATCGCTTCTTTTTCCCCAACTATGGTTGGCATTCTACGTTATTCTCTTAGCCATCAGTCTTTCCACAATCACCACCAAGCAGCATTATTTCCTCGACATGGTGACCACCCTAGCCCTTACTCCACTAATTATCGAACTATCTTCTATAATTCATTTATGACCTTAACCAGGAAACCTTTTTTCTCGGTAATAATCCCGGCGCTTAACGAAGAAAAGTATCTTCCACTTCTCTTGGCAGATTTAGCCAAACAAACCACCAGAGATTTTGAAGTTATTATCATCGATGGCAATTCAAAAGACAAAACTGTCGCCAAAGCTAAATTATTTAAAAACAAACTGCCTCTGCTAACCATCCTTTCCTCTCCTGTTCGCAATGTATCTGTACAACGCAATCAGGGAGCAACAAAAGCCACAGGGAGGTATCTTCTCTTCAACGATGCTGACAATCGACTACCGGAATATTTTCTCGAAGGTCTCAGATACCAGCTTCACGTCAAGCCACTAGATCTATTCACAAACTGGCTCAACCCTGACTCCACCACTGCATCAGACAAAGCAGTAGCAAGTTATATGAACATTATGGTCGAAACAGCCTCTCTTCTCAACCAACCGGCAGCCTATGGAGCGCTTATTGGTTGTCGAAAAAATATTTTCAACAAAATCGGGGGGTTCAATCGTGAAGTCGGCTTCGCAGAAGATACAGAGTTCGTAAATCGAGGCCATCACAAAGGCTTTACCTTTGGCGTAATTCGCGAACCACGTTTTGTTTACTCTTTTCGACGTTTCAGGAAGATGGGTAAGTTAAAAATGCTTCAAAAATACGCCGTTCTAAATTTAAAATTTCTCACCAATCAAAAGGTCGATCAAAAGAAAGAATATCCCATGGGCGGAGGATATCTCGAAGAAGAGACCAGAATTACTTCAGATCTTACCAAACTCATCCGGTCTGCCTTTAAAAAAGGTGCTAAAAAAACCAAAATCACCGACCGTCTCCGCGCACTCCTCAGCCTTGAAGAAAGCTAGCCCTATGCCAACATCATCTGGATGCCTATAAACATCGCGTAGATGCCTACCAGTACCGCACCCTCCCATCTTTCCAGTTTATGTTTGGTTTTTGTAAACAACCAAAAAAGCCCCAAAACAATCAATAGAAATAGACCGGCCACCCCTCTCTGAAGTGACTCGGCGTAAATAATTGGACTGATTAATGCAATTATCCCTAGTATCAACGTCGAGTTCACCACCACGCTTCCCAATACGTTACCTAGGATTAGTGAGATTTCCCTTTTCTCCGAAGCAACAATTGTTAATACAAGTTCTGGCAAGGTAGTTCCCGCGGCCAAGATCACCAATCCAATCCAAAAAGGGCTTACCCCCCACGATCCGGAAATTCTGATGACAACATTTATCAGCAACCATGAGCTTACACCCAACACTCCAAATCCCGCGACCAGCTTTAATGTTTCCACAATTGGTTCCATTCTGGTTTTTAAGCGGTGTACAACCGGCTTGCTTCCAATAAGCTTGAGATGTTTCAGGGACGAGCTGCCCTTACGGACCAAGTTATTTACATATATAAAATACAACAAGACCATTACCAACCCATCAAATCTGGACAATCTGCCGTCCGAAATCAAAAGAAAAGGAATCATGGCAATCCCCATCGTAACCCACAGTTCCTTACGCAGGTAGTCCCCGACTACCGGCACGGACCCAAACACCAAAGCCGCCCCCCCAATAATCCAGCTCAGGTTAGCCAAGTTGGCTCCAACAATATCTCCCAAGGCAATTTGTGGTTGCCCGCGAAATGCTGCCACCACACCCACGAATAATTCTGGCAACGAGGTTGAGAATCCCACCAAAACAGACGCAAGCATCAGGCGATTGGTCCGAATATCATGAGCAAGTTTCTCAAATATTCCCACCATCGCCCCCGAAGCAATTACCATAATCAAAATCAGAATTACTCCGTACAAGATATCCAGAAGCATACCTTCATTTAATCACAATTCAACTCCTCTTTTTCCTTCTCTTTCCTACTTCGATCAAAATGGGCACCACAGAAATTGACACGATCATTAAAGCCGCATAATGAAAATTCTCTTTTACAAAGGGAAAGTTACCAAAGGCATATCCGCCGATTAAAAATATGGTAACCCATGAAATACCACCAATGATGTTATAAAAAATAAATTTTCCATAATGCATTTTACTAATTCCGGCAACAAACGGAGCAAAGGTTCTGACGATAGGAACAAATCTGGCAAACACGATCGCCTTACCACCGTGTCTTTGATAAAACTCCTCTGCTTGCTCCAGATATTCTTTTTTAAAGAACCTGCTTCGTCCGTCAAAGATCTTTTTTTCCAGCTTATCACCGATAAAGTAGTTCACAGAATCCCCAAGTATAGCCGCCGCCGCCATCAACAGATAGAGAAACAAAAGATTAAAAGATCCCATCGCTGCCAAGGCTCCTGCCGCAAACAGCAAAGAGTCACCGGGCAAGAAAGGGGTTATCACCAGTCCTGTCTCCATAAATATCACCAGGAACAAAATCAGATAGGTCATGGTGCCATACTGGGCAATCACCAATACCAAGTTCTTATCTATATGTAAAAAGAAATCTAAAATCATTTGTAAAATCTCCATTCCTCTATTGTATCTTAGGATCTTGACAGTTTAGCAATTTCTTCAACCTCTTTCCATGTTGTTGCCTGCTTCGGCCCCTTATCCTCACGAAACCTAATCAAACGAGGAAATCTCAATGCCACTCCGCCGGCGTGATTGGGGCTCTTGGTTATTTCATCGGCCGCTACCTCTACCACCACCGAAGGCTCCACCCACACGTCTGGCACCAATGCACCGGTCACCTGGTAATTACTAGGTTTTTCTTTCATCTCAAGCCTATCCAAATTTTTCTTTAATTCTCTAAACTCTTCATCTGTGAGTCCCGTGCCCACTTTTGCGATAGATACCCAAGACTCTCCTTTTCGAAGACCTACCAGGAATGCCCCGATTCCAAACCCTGCCCGCTTTCCTCTACCTAAATAATACCCCAAGATTATCAGATCTAAGGTGTCGGATAGCTTTCCGGAAGTTCCCTCAGCCTCCTTTATTTTTACCCAGTTCCAGCCTTGTCTACCGGGAAGATACTCACCATTCCACATCTTAATTACTGCGCCCTCAAACCCCTCCTTTAGGAATTTATCGTGCATCTTCTGCACTTCAGTGGGATCATCGGTTTTGTAATACTCATCAGTCACTATGGTTGCATTATTTTTAATTATTTCTGCCAGCGATTTTCTTCTTTCAAAATATGGTTTATCAATCAGGCTGACTCCATTTAAGCTCAAGATATCAAAGACAAAAAATCTCAAAGGAATGGATTTTGCCGTCTCTGCCACATCGTGTTTCCTTTTTCGGGTAATAGTGATTTGAAATGGTAAGACTTTATTAGTCTTTCTGTCATATCCGACCGCCTCACAGTCCAGAATTACCTCGTCAGCCTTTATCCACTCCTTCATGTGCTGAAGTTCCGGAAACATGGGGCTGGATTCTTCCAGATTCCTGGTATACGTCCGAATCTCATTTTTCTTATTGTTAAAATGAATTTGGACTCTGGTTCCATCATATTTCCGTTCTACGGCCACCACACCCATCTTCTCGACAATTTCCTGATAATTATCCAATCGTTGACACAGAGCCGGCACCACCGGTACGCCGGTTTTTACTTTGACGTTTTTCAAACCCGACATACCCCTTTCTTTTACCACTTTGGTGATATATCCAGGATCTGGATAAATTTGAAACACCTTATCGAGTTCTTTTCTGAGAGTTTTTCCCCCGCTGTTCATTTGTGACAGAGCGTCAAAGATGGTTTTTTCAGAAAATCCAAGACGAAGTTTTCCGATCACCATTC
>DQFC01000001.1 GCA_003531665.1 Candidatus Collierbacteria bacterium | reverse complement strand
AAAATCCCCTCTTGCGAGGGGAGGATAAAAAAATTGACTAACGCCATTCCTGTTTTTCAATAGCTTGCCCGCCTCGGAAAGAATAGACCTTCCGAAAGGCAGTAATGTTGACCTCCGCCGGTAAATTGATTTCATACGGGACAGAGGATCCTAAAAGAAGAGACTGAACTTTTTGATTGATCAGGTCAGCTTTGGCTGAAAAATCGACGCTTCGATAGGGCTGCTCATCGGGCTTCTCCGGTCCGATGGTAACGATGACGTTATTGACCGGAGTAACGTGGCCAAGTTCTGTGAAGCAGTATTCAGACGCCGGTCTAAAAATAAATATTGAGGGACATTTGAATACGGCTTGAATAATTTCTTTGAGTGCTTGGACCTTAAAAGGACTCGGCGTCCATTCACGGCTGACGTTATCAACAAGAATCTTAATGTTCAAGACAGACCTCCTTAAAATGGGTTATGGGACATTATAACATGGGGTGTGGTTAGACTATACTTAAATCATGTCTGGAAAAGAAATAGTAGAAAAATTGAGCCTAGAAGAGGTGGGGAGACACTTTGAAAGTCTGGGGTACAAGGTGATTAAGCTAGAACAACCCTGGCGGCACATGACAGGCCTGGTGAAATTTGAAAATGAAAAACTTTTCGTAAAGATGGCAACGACAGCCGGAATAGGAGAAAGGACCAAGAATGAGACAGCATGGAACAGAAACATGAATTCGGTTTGGAATAAATACGCGACAACTTTCAAATCACCTAAACCCTTTGACGAAGGATATTTTCAAGATAGATATTGGTTCGTAGGAGAATATGTTTTTGGAAAGCCATTGGTGGGAGTAACGGATAATAATACGAATATTTCGGATAAGGATCTCGAAAGAGCGGCGGGAATTGCCAATAATCTTCTCGAGTTATCCAAAATGGTTTTGTTACCCAAAGATGTAGAACATTTTAAAGAGGTTTGGCAAGAGAGGATACTACAAGTTGCAACCGGCTGGTCCAAAAGTATCAAGGGTAGTACAAAAAAATTACTTCAATTTATCGAAGTGAACAGAAAGGAGATTGATATCGCCGCGAGCCATGGAGATTTTACCCCATGGAACATAATGAAGACCAAAGCTGGACAATATTACTTGATTGACGCCGAAGCCGCCCAGATGGCAGGTCTGATGTATTACGACGTGGCCTATTTCTATCACCGTGTATATACAAAACTGAAGAGACCGGATCTGGCAGAGAAATTTTTAAATATTTATAAAGAGATTTCCAAATGGACCGAGAAAAATGATAAGGAGTTTGCGCCCGTATTGGCGTCCAGAATTATGGGGGGCTATTTTGACGCCGAAAGAGATGGAGTGACAAACGAAGAGTTGAATCGTCAACTAGAAGTAAAGCTCTTGGCTGGTGAAATTTAACGCTTTGGAGACTGTTTCTTGGCGCGGGCGCGACCGCCTTGTCCGGCTTTTCTGGTCTCTTTCATACGTGAGTCGCGGGTAATAAAACCTTTGTCTCTCAGAATCTGTTTGTATTGATCAGAGTTTGCTTTTACCAAAGCGCGGGCAATACCATGAACAATGGCGTCTGCTTGAGACATTAAACCAGATCCGGCAATCTTGATACTACCGGTATATTGACCCAAGGTTTCAGTAACAACAAATGGTGCCTGGTAGATTTTTTTGAGAGTCTCTCCTTTGAAATAATTCGAAATAGGCTTACCGTTGACAGTTAGCTCCTGCTTACCAGGCCAGATCCGAACACGGGCGATAGCGGTCTTGCGTCTACCAACCGCAGAGAAAAACTCCTTGGGCATAGACAGGGTGCCCTTCTTGACCGGAACGGTCTTGATTGGTTTAATTGCGATTTTTGATTTTTTTGAAAGTTTTTGGGCCATATATTAGTTCTTAGTTGCTAGTTCTTGGTTCTTTATTTTGAGACCGAGTTCGACGGCGTAGGGGTGTTTTGCATCGGTAAATATCTTGAGACGACGAAGGCGGGTCTGCTGAAACTTGTCTTTTGGAAGCATTCCCTTGACGGCCTTTTCAATAACTCTGCGAACATCTTTCTCTTTTAACTGTCCGAGTGTAATCTCTTTGAAACCGCCAGGGAATCCGGAGTGGGAATAATACATCTTGTCGGTCATTTTTTTTCCGGTAACCTTAAATTTGTCGGCATTGATAGCTACAACAAAATCACCGTTGTCCAAATGGGTGCCAGAAAGAGCCTTGGCTTTCCCGGTCAAAAGAGTAGCGATCTTTACAGCGGAGCGGCCAAGAATCTGACCTTCCAGATCGATAAGGTGCCAATTATGTGTGAGATCGGAAGCTTTTAGGGTAGTGGTTTTCATTATTTTTTCTTAATTACTTTTTCTGCTTTAACCTCTTTCTTGGGAGTTTCCGGTAGTGGAACTATCAAGCTTATGGAGGCGGTAGAGGTCGAATCACCCCGTCTAACACCAACCTTTTGGATGGTAGTGAAACCACTGCGACGACCGCCCATGGCAGGAATAATAAGGTCAACTAATCTATTGGCACTCTTGGGACTCCCCAGCTCGGCCGCTACCAAGCGACGAGAAGAAAGAGTACCTCCTGATGCCTTGGCGGCCAATCTATCAAACAGACGCTTGATGATTTTGGCTTTGGTAACGGTGGTGATTAGGCTTCCGAGCTCAATAAGCTGTTTTAACTGAATCCTAAAGAGAGATTTTCTTTCTTTGGTATTTCGATTTAATTTGGCTATGATTGAGTGATGACGACGTCCCATAATTTATTGAATGATTACGCCTTTTTCTGCGGCTTTCTCAACCACTTGAATGGCTGATTTTTCTCCAAGGTTTTTGACTTTTTTTAAGTCCTCCATGGTGAGAGCCTTAAGATCGGCTAGCTTATTAATTCCTGATTTCTTTAGAGCGTTCAAGACCCTTGTGGGTAGATCCAGATCGTCGACGAATCCGGCTGTGGTGACTTCGGTTGCAGACTTCTTCTCTACGATATATGCCTCAGCAGAGTTAATATAATCATAATAACTTGTGAGAACACGGGCGGCACTCCTAACTGCTTCTCCAGGAGTGATTGTACCGTCTGTGGTCAATAAAAGCCTAACTTTGTCGTAATTACTAGAACGACCCACACGGGCGGCCTCAATAGTGTATTTTGCTTTCAATACAGGGGAAAATGAAGCGTCTAGAGGAATGACTCCAATTTCGTTGGTGGCGTTTTCTTCAGAAGCGACGTAACCAAGACCTCGAGCCACGGTGATGACCGCAGACAATTTGGCTTTGGGGGAAGTAAGATGAGCCAGAACAGTATCAGGATTAGCAACGGTGACATTTGAGGGCAAGTCCAGGTCGGAGGCTTTAACCTCTTTGATACCAGAAACCTTAAGCTTTATATCAACCGGTTCATCGGAGTCGACGAAAAAGTTTAGGGTTTTTAGGTTGAGAATGAATTCTACGATATCCTCTTGAAGACCTGAGAGAGTGGAAAATTGATGAGAAACCCCATCAATCTTAACTCGGACAGCAGCTCCTCCTTCTAGAGAGGTTAACAAAACGCGTCGAAGAGCATTTCCCATAGTATGACCGAAGTTTTGTGGAAGTGGTTCGATGATGACCTCAGCAGTGTTGATTTCCTTTTTGTCCGTAACGGTGATTTTGAAGTTTGGTTCTAACATTTTTATATGTAATAATTATTAATAGATTATCTTGAGTAAAACTCAATAATAAGATTAGTTTTGATATCGGATCCAATTTCATCTGCTGTGGGCATACGATCGATTTTCCCTTGAGTGCCAACACGGGAAAGCCACTTGGCTGGAGTATTTTTTTCAATCAGATTGGGAGCAACAAAATCAAATTTGGCGGCATTTTCCGGGAGAGAAATAATCATGCCAGGTTTGGTCTGGAAGGAAGGAACATCGACTCTTTTACCGTCCACCAGAACATTTCCATGAGTGACAAGTTGGCGAGCTAAAGAACGAGACGTGACGAATCCAAGTCGGTAACAGATGTTATCCAGGCGGGATTCAAGTAATTGTATAAGGGCTTCTGCAGTATTACCTTTGGATTTGATTGCGAGCTCGTAATAGCTATGAAATTGACTTTCTAGAACTGCATAAAGCCGTTTGGCTTTTTGTTTCTCTCGAAGCTGAATACCATAACCGGAGATACGACCACGGGCTCTCTTCTTACCATGCTGACCCGGTACCTGACCGCCTCTTTTTTCAATAGGACATTTTGGGGACAAACAGCGGACACCTTTGAGATAGAGCTTCACGCCTTCTCGGCGACAAAGTCTGCATTTGGGATCGATATATTTTGCCATTTTTAGTTTTAAGTTATTGGTTATTAGTTTTAGACTCGGCGGTGCTTTCTGGGGCGGCAACCGTTGTGAGGTATCGGAGTGGTGTCGGCCAACATATTAATTTCTACACCGGAGGTTTTCAATACTCTTAGGGCGGCGTCTTTCCCTGGTCCAGGGCCTTTGAGGTAGGCATCGACACTGGTCATACCAAGTGTTTTTGCTTTTCTTACACCTTCTTCGATAATGGTGGTAGCGGCAAAAGGAGTGGAGCGTTTGGCTCCTTTAAATCCACAGGTACCGGCCGAGCTCCAACAAATGGTATTGCCGTTAGCATCGGTAAAGGTTACATAAGTAGTATTAAAAGTAGATTTGACGTACATTTTGCCTTGACCACTCTTGAAATGAATGGTCGAAGCCTTCTTGACTTTGTTAATAGACTGTTTGGTTGTTTGTTTTATTTCTGCCATATTAGTTATTTCTTAGCGGTAGTTTTGGCTGGAGTGGCTTTGGCGGCCGGGGCGGTTGCCGGGGTGGCTGCTTCTTTGGAGATAGCTCCAATTGTCTTTCTCTTGCCTTTACGAGTGCGAGCGTTGGTTCTGGTTCGTTGACCTCTGACCGGAAGTCCCATGGTGTGCCGAACACCTCGGTAAGCTTGAATTCTTTTGAGGGTTTCTATATTGTCACGAATGATTTTTCTAAGCTCACCTTCGGTAGGCATGGTCTCTATGGCCGTCTGGATGTTCTTTAATTCTTCGCCGGTAAGATTCTTGGTCCGGATACTTGGATCCACTTTGGCGATTTTGAGAATGTCGTGGGCGACTTTTTCTCCGATACCAAAAATGTAGGTCAGGGAAATATCAATTCTTTTTTCGTTTGGGATGTCGATTCCTGATAGTCTGGGCATATTTTTCTATGATTTATCCTTGACGCTGCTTGTGGCGAGGGTTGGTACAAATAACCAACACCTTACCATGGCGTTTAATAATTTTGCAATTTTTGCAACGAGGTCTGACGGAGGATTGAACCCGCATGCGCGTTTGAGTTTATTTAAATAATTATTGTTGAGAGGGAAACGAAGCTAGCTTGATCTATAAACTATCCTGCCTTTGTCCGTGTCGTAGTCACTCATCTCGAGTTTGACTTTGTCTCCGGGCATAACGCGAATGCGATGAAGCCGCATTCGACCAGCAAGATGAGCCAAGATTTCTCTGCCGTCGTCAAGCGTTACCCGGAATTGCATATTGGGTAGCGACTCGGAGACGACTCCGTTTACCTCAGTCATCTGGTTTTTAGCCATATTAAAGTTGTGCAAGTGGTATTTTACCAAACCCAGGCGCGTATTGCTAGTACCAGGCAAGGCAGTCCACCGATAGGGCAATTGTACAACAAATACTACAATAAAATACCCTGACATGACCGGGACGGACTTCTTGGTGGGGGAGTTAAAACACAAAAAGCCCCCTTTCGGAGGCTCACAAGAACTAGTTCACCGGACTGGCTATCCCCCCATCGACCCGCAACGCCATACGTCGGCGTCGTCCCGAGTGGCGGTCATAGCAAGGTCCACTTCGCATGAATAGGTGTTGAATTGCCCGAGAGCCTTGTCGGTGGAATACCATGAAATTGTTTTGATCTTTCCGGTTTTCCAATCTGAGGGAAGAAAACATCCTCCAGCAATGATGGTACCGGATGAGTCCCTTACACTTTCAAGAACATCCTGGATATGAGGATCGGATCCATCCACCCAATCGTAGACATAACAAACGATGTCTTTTTGAGCGATGCTTTGAATAGGAGAATCAACCAATTCGACGGTGAGGGGATTTTCCACGGGAGCGTATAGCGCAGCGGCATCAAGGTCTGGTGTGAAAAAAGGACCGGATGTAGCCCAAACAACAGCCATGGTAGCGGCAGATAGACCAATTAGCAAAAGAACAAACAAAACGATTCTCTTATTTTTCACGGTGCCTCCAAGGGTGTCCATGCCTATAGCCCCTTGCGGGGATGGACCAATTGAGATTTTTAAGTTAGATTCTAGGCCTCACAAAGCGCGAAAATAATTTTCCCGCTCTCCGGGGCCTAGCCAACTTATCTCCGAGCTTATTTAAGGTGCATTAAGGATACGTTTTCAACGGTGAACAACTTGATTTTAATTATCCTCCACATTATATACTACAAGTCAATGTAAGCGATGGGAATTAATTTATTGCAGTGAGAATCTGAGGACCATCGGGGGTAATATAAACCGTTTCCTCGATCATGGCTGTAGTGGAACCATCCTGGGTCGAAAGAGTCCAGCCATCCGGATCTTCGACCAAATGCCAATCTCCCATGGCAACCATAGCCTCGATGGCGACCGTTTGGTCGACTGAAAGGACCAATTTCTTGTTCTTGTTATCGGCAAAACAGGGAATATATGGATCCATATGAAGTTTCCTGCCTATTCCATGCCCGGTGAGATCCCGGATGACGTTGTACCCCGCGGTTTCCACCACGGTTTGCATTGCTAGCCCAATATCGTAGACTGTGTGTCCGGGAATCGCCTCGAAAATAGCGGCGTCGAGCGCACTTTGACAGATCTCTAAAAATTTGGCTACATGTGGAGAAATTGGAGGTATGGCAACGGTGATAGAAGTATCCAGATGATAACCTTCGTGGAAGAGGCCCATGTCGATTTTGACGACATCTCCTGCTTTGAAGGGAATCTTGCTCGGTATGCCGTGGACAATACCTTGATTAACGTTGATGCAGGTGGTGTGATGGTAACCAGACTCCATTTTGAAGTTTGGTTTGTCACCACCACCCTTAATCAGTTTTTCCGCTTCTGTATCAATTTCTAGAGGAGTAATACCCTCTTTGACCATGCTAGCCAGCAGGCCCTTGATGTGGCCGAGTCTCTTCCCCCCTTCGGTCATGGCTTGGTATTTGGTCATTGGGTCTATTTTACAGCTATTATTTATGGAGAAAAAAGAAAAGCCCCTGGTGGAGGGGCTGGGAATGTCTGGAAAAACGAGGCAACGAAGAAAGTAAATACTAACTGAAAAAACGACCACCATTTCTGATTTGACCACTCACCAAAGGATGCTCGCGAATAGCTGCAAGTGATTGTCTGATGCTTGCTAAAGTTGTAGTCTGGCAAACCAACTCGATCTTTTTTCCTATTAACCAGGATGGAAAAACCGGGTAGGTATCAATACAGAAAAAGACCGTATTGACATCTTGGCTAAATTTCTCAATGATACTCGCGAGAGTGGGGTTATCCAAGAACCATGGGCTTAATTGAACAACTACTAATGTAGCTTCATTGAGGTGACCAGAAATTTCTCGAACAAAGTCATCTGTCTGCTGATTAGGATTCGGAATGTTGATCTTTGCTTTCGACCCCAGCAAAGCCTCCGATATTGCTTTGTATCCGTCGGGATCAGATAACACTAAAATCGTACTAGGTTCAGACATGCTACCTCCTCAAATTTTCAAAATTCATGAATATAGGGTATTATATCATCCCTACCGGTTCCATCAACCCATAGTCCGATAGAAATGACGAAAGTTATTTGTCAAGCCTGGAAACGATGTTGGCGAAGATGGTTTGGACGTCGGGGGTGCCGTCGATTTCAATGAGTTTACCTTGTTTGCGATAATGATCAATAACGGGCAGAGTGTCGTGTTCGAAGATATCTAATCTGGCATGAATAGCATCGGGTGTGTCATCGGAACGATTCTCGATTTTGGCACGTTTTGCCAATCGATCCAGACTAACTTCACGAGGGATATCCAACAAAATAACCTTGTCGATCTTCAGTTTTCTTTCACCCAGGTACCAATCCAAATACTCAGCCTGCATGAGATCTCGTGGGGTACCGTCCAAGATAAAACCATGCTTGGCACCCAGGAGATCCGGTTCGATGACTTCCATTACCGTATCGAATGGAAGAAGTTCTCCTGTGGTTAGCAAGTCGGCGATCAGATCGCCTTTCGGTGTTCCCGTTTTGGCGAATTCCCGGAGTCGAGAACCTGAAGAAACGTGTACATAACCAAACTTTTCGGCCAGTAATTTTGCCTGAGTGCCTTTGCCGGAGCCTTGAGGACCGAGAATTATTAAGTTCATGGTTATTGGTTGTTAGTGATTGGTACAGAGACCACTAGTCGAGAAATTTGTCGTAACTGTACATGTAAAGCTGAGAGTTGATGGTCTTGAGAATTTCCAGAACGACGGAAACGACAATTAAGATACCTGTTCCTCCAATAGCGATAGAGGTAATACCGGTGACTCCGGAAATAATGGAGGGAAAGATGGCCACAAGACCCAAGAACGAAGCGCCGACTAAAGTAATTCTGTTAAGAACGAAGTTTAAGTAATCAACAGTGTTGGGACCGGGCCGAATGCCGGGAATAAAAGAACCGGAGGAGCGGAGATCTTTGGCAATTTTTTCCGGATTGAAGACAACTGCGGTGTAAAAATAACAAAAGGCGACGACTAGGGCAAAATAAAGTACGTTATACAGAATTGAATTGGGTGCTAGATATAAACCTACACTCCTGGATATTTGAGCCAATATCGGCTGACTAGAGCCGGCAAAAACACGACTTAGGAGGTTAGGAATCAGCATAAAAGAAACGGCGAAGATGATTGGGATGACACCAGCCTGATTGAGACGAAGAGGAAGATGGTTACCGACAACAGAAGTAAAGGAAGCCCCTCGCCTGGCAGACTGAATCGGCACCTCACGAACGGCCTCTCCGACTCTGACAATTGCATAAACAGAAGCAATGGCAAACAGGCCAAATATTAAGTAGGTGAATATTTGAGAGGGGTCAATGGTGGTAAGGACTTGAGCGGCGGCGACTGGAAGTCTGGTAACGATACCCACAAAGATAATTAAACTAATGCCGTTGCCAACACCGTATTCATTTAACTGTTCTCCGAGCCAAATGAGAAAAGAGGTGCCGGCAGCCAGAGTGAAAACAATGGAAGCTAGCTTGAGTGGATCGGCAGTAGTGGTGAGACCTTGCCCTCGAAGAAGAAAGATAAGAGCGATACCCTGAAGGAAACTAAGGGGAATGGTAAGCAGACGGGTGTATTGATTGATTTTTTGGCGGCCATAGTCCCCTTCTTTCTGAAGGGCTTCCAGGCTGGGAACAACCATACCCATCATCTGCATGATGATAGAAGCGTTGATATAAGGATTCAAACCAAGTGCCATAACGGAGAAGTTTGTAAGAGTGCCACCGGAAAAAACATCCAGCAAAGAAAGAAAGGCAGATGAGTCGAAGAGTCCTTTGAGAGCGGCTAGATTGATGCCCGGTGTGGGTATGTGAGCCACCAGACGGAAGATGGCGATAACAATAGCTGTAAAAATAAGACGATTCCTTAAATCTTTGATTTTAAACAAGGCACGCAGAGGAGCTAAAACATTATTCATATCGTGAGTTCTATTCTAACATCACCACCAGCCTTTTTTCTTCTTTTTCTCTTCTTCCTTAGCCATTTCCTCCGGATAGCCTGGTACATCTTGCCACCCCGGAGTTAACGGTTCATTCCAAAATCCTGTACCATGATTGGCCTGAGCAATATCTCTTTCGGTTATGGTGGCAATCCTTGGCGGCTCTTTCTTGTACCACATTTTGAAATCAACGCCAGTTCTCCTACCTAGATTTTCCCCAGGAGACCTTCCCCCTATCCGAAGAGAACCAAAGAACTTACGCATTGCGTGTTGATTTTCAACCGTGTTCGGAATTTCGAATCTGCCGGATTTTGTACGGACTGCCTGGGGAAAGGAAAGGGCTAGTTTGGAATCGTCGTCCACCTCCGGTACAGACATAAGAAGGGAAAAATCGCTGGCCTCGATAACCAGATGACCTTTGGGTGATTGTATATTTAGCTGAGTCTCCCCGGTAACAGGATGGGTTCTTACTTCAATTTTTGAAGCATTTTCCCAGACTCGTTGCAGAAAATTCGGATCCGCTTTCTGAAGGAAAGTACGAAGACCGTGATTTTTTATTCTTTCCGGTCTGGGACGACAGTCTACTCCGTCTGGATAGTCTTCTACATGAACCAAAGTTTTTTCTTCTAATTCTAGATTTTCAGGATTGTGGTCGTCAGTATACCTGTCTTTTTTAGGGAGATCTGTCTCAGTAAGAGTGGCAGAATCGCCAACAAAATGGTCTACTTCATTATCCTCTGCCGAGAGATCCACTTTAGGGTTTTGTGCAATTATTCCGGCGCGTCGTCTTTCGACATTCTTCTCAATTGCCGGACGAACTATCTGAAAGTCTTCGTGAGTTTCCTCTTCGCTAAAACCTTCCTGGGCTTCTTCGTCAGTACCCGCTTCACCCGGGTTACCATCACCAACGTCGCTGGGCTTAGCGGCAGCTTCCATCCGTCCAATATCTCTAGATGTCTCTTTACGAAATTTATTCCTGGCTATTGCGGTTGCTTTGGCATCCAACGTCTCTCCCGTGCTGGCTTCCCTCAATAAGCTTGAGGCCTCCTCTGTTCTTAAGATCCCCCCCCCGGTTCGACCGTTAGGTGAATATGGGGACTCTCCTTCTCCTGTTATTTCGGACCATGGCTTGAATGGCATAATACTTTTATATTAACATCTTCTGGAGGCAATCAATAGATTCGTGTAGAAAATCCTGATTTAATTTGTCGGGAGTGTCTTCTAGACAGTGGTAGCATTTCAAGACTTCGGACTGGACACTGGAAATCCAAGTAGTTTTTGAAGTGAGAGCGCTGAGATTCCGTACAGGAAAGACATCCTCTATGTTCTCGGTGATTGTCTGAGGCGTGGTGACGCCGACCCCATCGACGACAATGATTTCTTTGGCAAAGTTTAGTAAATCCAGATATTGTTTTTCAAACTCGCGATAACCCTTCCCCCAGTAGTCGGGAGTATCGTAAGAAAGTTCTTCGTTACCGACGAAGACAAATAGGTTATTGGATAACAGTTCTTGGTTGTCGGATATGAGATGAAGACAGACGGCCACACTGCCGGCATTATCGACAGCCCCACCACCAAGAGAGTCATAATGAGCAAAAACGATTTTGTCCGGGTTAACTGAATTCCCGACTAAAATATTTCTCGATTGATAAGAGTGTTTATTGACAACGGTTTCACCAGATACAATAGAGGCGTTGTCCAACAACGATTTATTTGATTTGGATATATGAACTCCCGGACCATAAGGATAACTAAGGGTTTCAATGTAATCTGAATACGGACTAAAATGAACCTGAGATTTGGAGGTGATCTGACCGCTTTGAAAGGAGCCACCCAGACAAGGAACCGGTACGCCATCAAATAACAGTTCCGCCCGTAAAATAATTGGAACTTCAGTGTCAAACGATTGAATTATTGGAGTAATACCGAGAGAGATTATCACGGACTCGAGATAACGGGCTGTCTTGTTTTCATTTTCTCCCTGTCTGGGAGAGAACCGAGAAAGGTCAGTGATAATTTTAATGATCTGGTCCATTGTTTACAGTATATGCCACAAAAAACCACCCGGTGAGGGGTGGGTGAGTAATCTTAGGCGGCTCGACGATTGAGGACCAGATCCCGAACGGAATCAATGTCTAAAACCTTGACCAATTGGATCTCTTCGAAAGTTGCAGTTTCTTTACCGTCTTTGCAGTTTGTCCAATCAATTGTGACATTACCGTCTTTGAAACTGATTGTGAGCGGTCCAACTTCACGATGCTCGACGAAATCATTCTTTCCGATGATGATGACTTTGACCAACTCTTTGATCTCAGAATTGTTCAGATAGAGCATGCCCACACCGGTTTCTGAGCTAAGATAGCAAACTGCCTGACCGCAATGGATATAACCAAGAAAATTTACCGTCAATTCTCTATCATACGAAGTAGCCATAGATCCTCCGGGTTGAATTAATGTTCTGGTAGATTGTATAACAAAACCCACCCGGTGAGGGGTGGGTGTATCTCTACTCGGCTGATCAGACGATCTCGATGGCGAAGGTAAACAACGCCGGAAGATACACAAACCATTTGGTACCTTCGGGATTCGCCTTTTCGATGGAAGCGTCTTCACCAGCGCAGGCATAGGTAGCCCATGCGAGGATCGCTTTCGCGGCTTCTTCGGGGGTGGCTCTGGAGAAATGAACCGCTAGATGGTTTTCAGTCATGACTAGACTGTCGCTACCACCCGAAAGCTCGGTTAGTTGAACTACCGGACTGTCGAGATCCGAGGTGAAGAATCTCGCCTGACCCCAGGGGCCAGATACCTTACGGCCGTGGAGCTCGAACCAACCAATTTCCCGAAAGAACCAAACAGCTCCGGACAACATTCCGGTGCGAACCTGAAAAGCCACATGGTCCTGCGTGGAATGACCAAGGACTGCAAGCATATTAGCGGACATTTGACCTCCACTCTAAAGGGCTGATCGGATTGCGGTGGCAAGTTCGGCGGCGTTGGTCTCGCTTATGACAACCACAGCGTCGTCTGCCCACCTTGCCGGGTCGTTATCGATGAAATAATGAATGGCCATTCGATCTGGTAGAATGCGTGCGAAATCACCAGGTACGATCTTTGCTCGTGGCACGATGTAAATCACACCCGCTTTCACGGCAACAAAATAGTACTCTGTCCCCCCATAGATCTGAAAGGGAATCCCCAGATCGGCACGAGGGGCGGACACGATGCGGAACATTCGAGGTGCGACGTCGGCACCGAACGAAAACAAATATGACAGATCCGTTCCGTATACCTTTATCTCGGGGTATGCGCCGTTACCAAGGTGGATAGCTTTGACATAACCTTTTGCAAGCGTAATGGGCTTATCAGACATTTGATTAACTCCTTCTACTGTCAAGGTGAATTAGGATATCGACGACAGTATACCATAATATAGGTTAAGATTCAAGAAATATAAAAGCCGCCTCTGTGAGAGGCGGATTGGTAGAGATCTATTTTACAGCCCAGCTTCGGAGAGCCAAACAAGGAACTCGTCTCGAAGTTTCCGAACATCGCTTTCTCGACTGATAAATCCCGGAACACAATCTGTGATGTTCAAAGTCGGTGATCTCATAATTTCGGAAGATCCGAACTTCGGGCCGTCCGGGTGGATAACCAAATAATCGTCGCCCTGAAACAGAAAGAGACGACCTTCGATGATCTTCGAACGGAGGAGTTGCATAGCCTCCTCGCCAGCCTCGATCACTTTTCGAGCGATGAAAATGAGACTTCGATCGAGCAGAATATACGCTTCGGTCTGTGGGTATCCCTGGTAGTGTTTGACTCCCGGGAACAAATTACGAATCGAATATACCAAAGTGTTCAGAGAACGAATGAGCCTTCGGGACGTACTGAATACGCCGGTTTCTGCATTGGCTAGACAGATTCCAAGAACTTCAGTCAGAAGGATCAAATCCTCAAAATCGATAGAAAAGTTTTCTCCCAGACGATTGAGGTTGTCATCAACCTCATACATGCACCGGAATATTGAGTCGAAGGCTAAATAGCCCGAGTCCTTTTTCTTCCAATACAAGACGCCATCTTTGATCTTGGCTGTGGTAAACCCCATGTGGTACTGCCCTAATCCAACGACTTTATCGATGACGGAAAAAAATGAGTCCAGAATCCGAAGATTTTCATCGGAAAGCGGTACTCCACGCAAAATAGTGATTTTCATCAAAAACTCCTTCTACGTAAAATGGAAATGTTCTGGGGTATTCTACTACAAAAAACCACCCCCGATAGATTGGGAGTGGTTGTTTCCGAGAGGCTTACAACTCGGCGAGAAGGTCTAACTGCCTGAATCCGCGGGGCAGCGGGTTGGAGTGAGATTCCTCCACTTCGGTCGAAATGACAAGCTCAAAAATAGAAAGGCCGAGCAAGCTGCCCGGCCTTAATCCAACAACATATTAAATCGCAGTAAAGGTCTAGAACCAAGGCAAGGGAGTGTTGGTCTCCTTGCTTTTTCCTGCTCTTGTTGTTAATTATATCACAAAATACTCAGATATCAAGAGTTATGGGGTAAAGATGTTGATTATTTGGAGAACAGGTATTTGCCGCCGGCGGCCTCGATAGCCTTGATGGCTCCTGCAGAGGCGGGGACGGCGATCTGGAGGGCTTTGGTGAGCTTACCGGTGGCAATGATCTTGAAGCCTCGCTTAGCCTCCTTTTCGTTCACCTTTAGAGCGGTAGCCAGAAAAAGGGGGTCGATGACTGAGTTAGCCTCAAATTTGTCTAAACGGTCAAAATTGACGGTGATGGGCTGAAGCTTGATGACCTGGAAGCGATGCTTGCCTTTGATGAAAGGGGTACGGCGAATAAGAGGAAGCTGTCCACCTTCGAACCAGAGAGGCATGACGCCGCGGGTCTTCTGACCTTTTTGACCACGGCCAACGGTGTGCCCACCAACGCCGGAACCAAAGCCACGACCGAGTCGTTTCTTGGGAGTTTTACTAAGTTTGGGGAGGTTGGAAAGAAGTGTTTTCATAGGAGTTAGGCGCGGAGGGCTTTGAGCATTTGATATTTCTTGGCCAGAACTTCGATTTGTTTGAGTGCCTTGAAAGTGGCTCGGGCGTTACTTGTCTTGTTGTTTGTACCCATGACCTTACAAACAATATCGGTGATGCCGGCGGCTTCAACGACTGCCCGGACAGAAGAACCGGCAATAAGACCGGTACCTTTGGGCGCCGGACGAAAGAGAACTTTGGCGGCACCATACTTGGAAATAGTTTCGTAGGGAATAGTACCTTCGACTAATGGAACCTGGACCAGATCACGATTACCCAAACGAATGGCTTTTTTGATAGCGTCAGCGACGTTGGGGGCTTTGGCAAGTCCCAGACCGACCTTACCCTTTTTGTCTCCGGTCACGACTAGAGCCGAAAAGGAGACGTTCGTGCCACCAGATGTCTTCTTGCTGACACGACGAATCTCGAGAACTTGCTCGAAACCTTCCGGAGCGGGGCGTCCGCCTCCTCTATTAGTGTTGTTGGTGTTGCCTGAGTATGCCATTTTAGTTATTCGTTATTAGTTATTGGTTACTAGAATTTTAGACCGGTGGCGCGGACGGCTTCAGCTAGAGCTTTGACGCGGCCATGAAAACGGTACGAACCGCGGTCGAAGACGACGGTAGTAACCTTTTTTTCTTTAGCCATTTCACCGAGCTTTTTGCCAACCTCGGTGGCCATTGCTGTTTTGGTACCCTTGAACTCTTTGAGAGCCTGGGATCCAAAAGCCACGACCGACTTGCCTTTTTGATCGATAATCTGGGCGAAAATGTGCGAGTTGGAACGATTGACGGTCAAGCGTGGTCTGGTAGTGACCGAAAGTAGCTTGGCTCGAATACGACCGGCTCTGATTTGTTGACTGGTTAAGTGTTTGTTCATATGATTTAGGCAGCAGTCTTGGTAGCTGTTTTTCCTTGTTTCTTGAGGACAACTTCGTCGGCATAACGGATTCCCTTACCTTTGTAGGGTTCGGGCTTTCTGACGGCTCGGATATCGGCGGCCACTTGACCTACGAGCTGTTTATCGATACCCGTAACCTTGATTTTATCTTGACCTTCGGTGGTGATAGTAACACCGGGGACCTTCTTGAAGATAACGGGGTGAGAGTAGCCAACGGAAAGTGAAAGACCCTCGGCGTGAGGAGCCACACGGTAACCGGTACCGATAAGAACCAGATCCTTAGAAAAACCTTCGGTGACACCGATAACACAGTTTTGAGCTAAGCGACGAGCCAACCCGTGCAGAGCTCTAACGGAAGGGATATCGTTTTCTCGAGTGAAATTGAGAACACCTTCTTTTTCTTCCAGATGGATACCTTCCGGGAGGACCGACTCCAAAGTACCCTTAGGTCCGGTGAACTTTAAAGAAATAGCCGTTTTCTCGAGAGTAACGGTTGAAGGAAGATGTAGTGGTTTGCGTCCAATGCGGCTCATATATTTTTACCAAATTTGACAAATAACTTCGCCACCGAGGTGCTTTTCTTTGGCTGTTTTGCCGGTCATTAAACCGGAAGAGGTAGAGATAATCGTAGTACCGGCGCCGGAAAGTACTTGAGGAATCTTGCCGAAGCCTGAATAAATTCTGACGCTTGGCTTACTGATTTTTTTGATGCCGGTGACGGCAGGCATACCTTTTTCAAAGTATCTGAGAGTAATAATTATTTTGTTGGCTGGTTTGGATTCTTCGATAGAGTAATCTTCGATAAAAGCTTCGGACTTTAAAATCTTGACCAACTGTTCTCTGATTTTGGAAAAGTCAGTGATGACAGAATCTTTTTTTGCCAGATAGCCATTTCTGATGATAGTTAAAAAATCTGCAGTAGTATCCATATTATTTTGACATTTTGAAAACACCCGGGAGTTCACCTCTGTGGGCCATCTCTCTGAAACAAAGACGGCAAAGCCCAAAGATACGGATAACACCACGAGGTCTGCCACAAAGCTGACATCGGCGGTGATCACGAGTGGAGTGACCGGTGAGTCTAATTGATTTAGCGATTTTGCTTTTTTTAGCCATTATTATTTACAGTTAGGCTTCTTTGGTAAAAGGCATGCCTAAAGCCAAGAGAAGCATTAACGATGTTTTGGGATCCTTCGCGCTTGTGGAAATGGTGATCTCCAGCCCTTGAATCCTCCCGATTTTATCATATTCCACCTCAGGAAACACTATCTGCTCAGGAAAACCGAGGGTATAGTTTCCGCTTTTGTCAAAAGCACGGCGAGAAATTCCCTGGAAGTCTTTTAAACGAGGGAGAACTGCGGAAATTAATTTTTGAAGGAAGTCGTACATTCTATCGCCTCTGAGAGTAACCTTGAGCCCGACAACCTCTCCCTCACGAAGGTTAAAAGCGGCAATACTGGAGCGAGACTTGGTTTCGAGAGGGGACTGCCCCGTGATTTTACTCATCCAGTCCTTGGTCTTGGCCAAAAGTTCTTTGTCGGTTTTAAAATCTTTAGATCCGGAATTTACAGTGATCTTAACTATTTTTGGAACTGCTTCAACTGAAGAAAGACCAAGCTCTTTCTGAAGAGAGGGACGTATTTCTTTGAGATATTTTTCTTTTAGAGTTTGTGTCATTTTTTGATTTCAGAACTAATAATCTGGCGGCATTTGTGACAAACTCTAACCTTGGGGGTTTGCGATGCATCGAAGCCGACGCGAGTGGGTTTGCCACAGCTAGGACAAATTATGGCGACCGAGGCCACAGAAATAGCTCTGGGAAGAGAAAGTATGGATCCGGCTTCATTACCCTTGGGTTTGATGTGTTTTTTGTAGATATTGATGCCTTCTACCAAAACTTTTTGGTCTGCGGGCAAAACTTTGATAATTTTGCCAGAACGACCCTTGTCTTTGCCGGCGGTAATTTGAACGTTGTCGTTGGTTTTAAATTTGAACATATGTTTTATACTACTTCTGGAGCGAGAGAAGCAATCTTGGCAAAGCCGGCATCTTTGACTTCACGGGCAATGGGGCCAAAAATACGAGTTCCCAAAGGAAGCTTGCTCGCAATTGAATCAATAATAACGACGGCATTGTCATCGAATCTTACATAAGTACCATCCGGTCTGCTGGTTTCTTTGCGGGTACGAACGACGACGGCTTTGACAACTTGTTTGTCCTTGACCGTGCCACCCGGCTCCGCACCTTCGACGGCGGCAGTGACAATATCACCAATGTAGCCAAAGCGACGGTGGGAACCACCATGAACAAGAATTACCTTGACCTGCTTGGCTCCAGAATTGTCGGCTACTTTGAGAACGGATCTTAATTGAATCATATAATTTTAGTGATTTTCCAATGTTTGGTTTTGCTAATAGGTCTGGTCTCTTCAATTCGGACACGATTGCCAGCCTTGGCACCCAAGTCGTTCTGAGCAGCATAAGATTTATTTACCTTGATACGTTTGAGGTACTTAGGATGGACCTTAAAACGGGTCACGTCGACGATGGCGGTTTTAGGATTTTTGTCGCTTTTGACTAAGCCTAGTAGATGTTTCATGTTAGTTGTTGGTTGTTGGTTGTTAGTTATTTGTTCTTGGATAATAGTTGAGCTATCTGAACTTTGGTCTTCTTGTGAGCGTTAGTATTCTTTTCTTGTCCAGAGCGGATATTGAGCTTGATATTGGACAACTTAATCTTTAACTCTTCAAGAGACATGGTGTTTTCGGATTTATTTTTAGGCATTTTCTTTTTCGACAAATTTAGTTTTAACGGAGAGTTTGTGTCCGGCAAGGCGAATGGCTTCGGCGGCCACTTCTCTAGTGACTCCCGAAAGCTCCATGAGGATTTGACCGGGCTTGGCAACGGCGACATAGCCACTGACGTCGGACTTTCCCGAACCCATACGAGCCCCAGGCGTCTTATGACCAATGGGTTTGTGAGGGAAAACTCTTAAGAAGAACTTTCCGACACGCTTAGTGTGGTGGGTGATAGTACGACGAGCGGATTCGATTTCGTTGGCCGAAAGCCAGCCACTTTCGAGCGTTTTGATACCAAAATCTCCATAAGAGAGTTCGTTGGAGCGAGTGGCTACACCACCCATACTTCCTCTAAATTCTTTTCTATATTTGCGTCTGGCCGGTTGTAACATGTTAGTTTTTTGTTCTTGGTTATTGGTTGTTAGTACTAGCTGATGATGTCGCCTGTATAAATCCAGACTTTGATGCCGACATAGCCGGATCTGGTGAGAGCTCTTTTCTCAATGTAATCTATGTTGGCACGCAAAGTTTGAGTAGGGATTCGACCCTGTTTAAATTTTTCGACACGGGCAATTTCGGCTCCATCGATACGACCGGCAAAAACAAGTTTGACACCTTTGGCTCCGGCAGCCATAACTTTTTCAATGGCTTGATTGGCCGCACGGCGAAAAGGATAGCGGTGCTCAAGCTGTCCAATGAGACGATCAGCGATAATGGATGAATTGATATCGGGATTCTTGATTTCTAAAGGATGAAGATTTATCTTGACGGCATTTTTAGCCTTGGGGTTGATACGGAGTAACTTCTCCAAGTCCTTCTTGAGGATTTCTAGGGAAGAACCACCACGGCCGATGACTACTCCCGGTCGGGAAACATTCATAAAAATGTCGACGGAATTTATGGAGCGTTTGATCTCGATGCTGGTAATTCCGGCAAGCTTCAATTTTTCCTCCAGGAAACGTCTGATTTTGTTGTCTTCCAGCACAAACTTGGCATAGCTACGGAAGTTGGCAAACCAAACCGATTTGGTCGGGAAGATATAGCCGGTTCTGAAAGCAATTGGATTAACTTTTTTTCCCATGATTATTTAGCCTGCCTGCCGGCAGGCAGGATTTTTTTAATTATTGATTTTTTGATAACTTTTTTAGGAGTCTCTTTAACTTCCGGCTTGGGTGCGGTGAGAACCGGGGCCGAAGGAATACGAACAGACAAAGTTAAATGAGAGGTGATTCTTTCGTATGGCTTCGTGCGACCACGTCCGCCAATGTGAGCGCGCTTGAGAGTGCGTCCTTTGGTGGCGAAAGCGGAATCAATTATTAATCTATCTGGAGAAGCTTGAAATTGAGAAACGGCATTGCCTACTGCTTGCTGAATCAGCTGGATGATTGGTTTACCGGCTCTTTTGGTGTTCACGGTGAGCTGTTTGATGGCAAAAAGTGCAGGTCGACCAACAATCGCCTTTAAGACAAGGTTGGTCTTTCTTGGAGAAGAGAGAACGTGACTGGCTTTGGCGATTACTAATTGTTTGGTTTGAGTTGTGGCCATAGAGCTTTAAGTTTTGGATAGGACTCTCTTAACAATGCGGCCATGCCCGCGGAAGTTTCTGGTGAGAGAAAATTCTCCCAGACGATGACCCACCATATCCTCTGTAATAAAAACATCTTTAAAAACTTTACCGTTGTGAACGGCGAAGGTGTAGCCAACAAACTCAGGAGGAATTTGACTATTACGAGCCCAAGTCTTGATGGGTTCTTTTTTTCCTGCCAGCTTAAGACGCTCAATTTTTTCAATGAGCTTTTCGCTGACGAATGGTCCTTTGATTGAACTTCTGGACATGTTATTTAATTATATTTATTTGACACCACGACGTTTGATAATGTGTTTATTGCTGTATTTCTTACGATCCCGGGTCCTCTTGCCAAGAGTCCTTTTACCCCAGGGGGACTTAGGAGACTTCATACCGATGCCACTGCGACCTTCTCCCCCACCGTGTGGGTGAGAACGAGGGTCTTGAGCCACACCCCTGACAGTTGGCCTGACCCCCATGTGGCGTTTACGTCCGGCTTTACCAAGTATCTCTTCTTTGTGATGAGGATTACTGAGACTGCCAATAGTGGCTTTACAGGTGCCATCAAACTGACGGATTTCACCGGAAGGAAGCTTGACTACGACAATATTGCCTTCCTTACTTTGCACGGTAGCGGTGTTTCCGGCACTGCGGACCATTTGAGCTCCCTTGCCGGGAGTGATTTCCAGATTGTGAATTTCAATACCGATAGGAATATTTTTGAGAGAAAGGCAATTTCCCACCTTAATTTCGGCTGTTTCGGAAAAAACGACGGATTCTCCAATTTTAAGACCTTGAGGGGCAAGGATATAATCCTTGACTCCATTAGCATAAACTAAAAGGGCAATATCGGCTGTGCGATTGGGATCGTACTGGATAGCTTCAACTCTGGCAGGTAAAGTAAGAGACCTTTTCCAATCAATGTGGCGAAGAAAGCGTTTTTCACGACCACCTTGATGTCGAACTGTTATTTTACCAGAAGAATTGCGTCCGGAAGACTTGGGGTTGAGGGAAACTAGTTTTTTAGGTGTAGTTTTCATAGGATTTATGGCTTGGCGGCGTTAAAAATTTCGATCTTTTGGCCTTTTTTGATTCTGATAATCGCCTTTTTGTCTACCGGTAGGGAAATATGACGGCCAGTTTTGCTCGAACGGATGGTTCTGGAGGCGTGCTTCACCGTGTTGATCCCGAGAACGTCAACCTTGAAAAGATCTTCGATGGCCTTCTTGATTTGGTATTTACTGGCTGCCGGATCAACTTTAAAAACGTATTTGTCCATGGCTGCCAAAGAGTAACTTTTCTCGGTAACGACAGGCTTGATGATGGTGTTTTGGTGAACTAGTGGAGTTGACATATTAAATTAGTTTCAAACGAGTAACTAAATGATTGTAAGCAGAGGCAGTCAAAAAAAGCTTGGGTGAGCTGGCCACACTAAAGGCATTGAGACGTCTTGCCGAAAGCATGATGATGTTTTCAAGATTACTGACAGCCTTTAAGATAGCCGGTTTTTCATCGAAATAAACAAAGGCGGCCTCATCTTTACCCAAAACCATAAGTGCGGACTTGGTAGATAAATCCTTGATCTCAGCGGAGTCGATGAGAGAAAGCCGCTTTTCTTTTTGATAGAGAGATAGGGTGCCGACAAGAGCTTTGGTCTTCATTTTTTGGTTTAAAGACATAGGGGCAGATTTGATCCCGGTGGGTCCAAAAGGCACGCCTCCGCCGACATACAGAGGAGCGGATTTGGCTCCATGTCTCGCATTACCGGTGCCTTTTTGTTTGTAAACTTTTTTCTTGGTGGCGTTGATTTCTCCGCGTGTCTTGGTCTTGGAAACCCCACGATGACTATTTTCCTGATAGACATGAATAGCCTGAGCCAAGAGGGCGGGGTTTACCTCTACAGAAAAAATGGAAAGATCTTGAATGGTGGTAGTTGTTGCTTTTTTGGTAGCCATAGTGGTTATTTGGGTTGCGCGGTGATGGTAATCAGAGTAGAGGTGTTTCGGCCACCCGGAATACATCCCGTGATTTGAAGAATGCCCGTAGTGGGATCAAAAGAATGAATCTTTAGATTCTTGATATAAGTATTGGTGTTGCCCATGTGACCAGCCATGTGTTTACCGGGAAGAACGCGGCCGGGGGTGGTACCTCGACCGATGGAACCGGGAGCGCGTTCACGATCTGATTGACCGTGAGTACGTGGACCACCGTGCATACCCCAGCGCTTCATAACACCAGAAGTACCCTTGCCTTTGGAAGTGGCCATGGCATCGACGGTGGAGCCGGGGACTAAAAGATCGATGAGATTAATCTCGGCTTTGGCATCGTGAGTTTCTTCCGAGAGAATTTCGTGAGTTTTTTTGGAACCCACAGAGAGAACTACGGACGAGTAGCCATCCTTTTCAACGGTTTTATTTCTAATGACCACGTGAGGATCTACCGAGAGAACGGTCAAGGGGAGGCGCCGCCCATCGACGAAGGCTTGAGTCATACTCTTTTTGATTGCGTATACTTGATTTAACATTTTTTGTAATACTTTGTATTTACGTCGCTTGCTCGGAAATGAGAATTTTGATTTTCATTTCTCTCGCTTCGCTAGTTAATAAAGGGTTTTAACCCTAAAAAACGCCCCCGGATTTCGGGGACTCCGAAAACGGTGCGGGCAGTTTTTTTAATAATTTAAAGTTTTCGACATGTGACTTACATCTTAATTTCAATGCCGACACCGGCAGGGAGATCCAGATGTTGAAGAGAGTCAATAGTTTTGTTAGTTGGATTAACGATGTCGATCAACCTCTTGTGGGTAAGGATGGCAAATTGCTCGCGACTGTCTTTATCCGTGTGGGGTGAAGCGGTAACCACAATAACTTTCTTCTTAGTGGGCAGGGGGACGGGACCAACCACCTGAGCACCGGAGACTAGAGCGGCCTGAATAATTTTCTTGGCCGCTTCGTCAATGACCCGGTGGTCAAATGATTTGAGTTTGACGCGAATGCGTGGTTGGTCTGTCATAACTAAGAAGAATAAAGGTGCTAATTAAAACTATGCTTTAGGAAATCACTTTGGTAATGGCTCCAGCGCCGACGGTCAGACCACCTTCGCGAATGGCGAAGCGTTGTCCGTCTGTCATAGCAATGGGCTGAATAAGTTCGACAGTCATTTTGGCGTTGTCTCCAGGCATAATCATTTCAACTCCCTCAGCGAGCTTGACCTCACCGGTGACGTCGGTGGTGCGGATGAAGAATTGAGGTTTGTAACCTGAGAACATTGGGCTGTGGCGACCACCTTCGTCCTTGCCTAAGATATATACTTCGGCTTCGAACTTGGTATGAGGTTTGATGGAGCCGGGTTTCGCCAAGACCTGACCTCTTTGAACATCATCTTTTTCGATACCTCTGAGGAGAAGACCAACATTGTCGCCTGCTTGACCCTGTTCGAGTTGCTGGTGGAACATTTCCACACCGGTAACGACAGACTTGGCGGTATCTTTGATACCAACGATTTCGATTTCTTCACCAACCTTGATGACTCCTGTTTCGATACGACCGGTAACGACGGTTCCACGACCCTTGATAGAAAAAACGTCTTCTACGGGCATAAGGAAAGGCTTGTCTAGCTCGCGGACCGGATCTGGAATCCACTCATCGACAGTGTCCATGAGTTTCATAATACCGGCTTGAGCGTCTTTGTCGCCTTCGAGAGCTTTAAGAGCGGAAACTCTAATGATCGGAGTATCCTCTTCGAAACCGTATTTCTTTAGTTTCTCGCGGATTTCCATCTCGACTAATTCGAGTAGCTCTTCGTCGGAAACGGCATCGCACTTGTTTAGAGCAACGACGAGACGAGGAACGTTGACTTGTTTGGCCAAGAGTAAGTGCTCGTTGGTTTGAGGCATAGGACCATCAGTAGCAGCTACGACAAGAATTGCGCCATCCATCTGAGCGGCACCGGTGATCATATTTTTGATGTAATCTCGGTGGCCGGGACAGTCAATATGAGCGTAGTGACGTTTCTTGGTTTCGTAAGGAACGTGAGAAATTTGAATTGTAACTCCACGCTCTCTTTCCTCAGGGGATTTATCAATTTGATCGAAAGGAAGTGCTTCTGCTAATCCTTGGGAAGCGAGGGTAGTGGTAATTGCGGCAGTTAATGTGGTCTTGCCGTGGTCGACGTGACCGATGGTGCCAATATTAACGTGGGGTTTGGTTCTTTGAAATGTTGCCATTTTGTTAATTATTTATATATTTAGTAATTGCTTGTTTCAAGCCTATTTATTTTAGCAGATTTTACCCTAGTTTGTCGGAGTTTTCAATAACTTGGCGGCCAAACTGTTTGGAAGGTCTTGGTAATGGGATGGTTCCATGTAATAGTTGGCACGTCCGGCAGTAAGAGAGCGAATGGCGGTGGCGTAGGCGGAAAGCTCTGAGAGAGGTACGGTGGCCGTAATAACACGGGCATTTCCCCTCTGGGCGGTGCCGGCAATTTGAGCGCGTCTGCTGGAAAGATCACCGATAATGTCACCCATGTTGGCTTCCGGCGTAGTAACCTCAACTTTCATGATGGGCTCTAGGATGACGGGCGAAGCATTCTTGACTGCATCCTGGAGAGCCATAGAACCCGCTATCTTGAAGGACATTTCGGAAGAATCGACTTCGTGGAAACTACCATCTACAACAGCCACATCGAGGTCCACCATGGGGAAACCGGCGATGAGTCCATTGTCGAGAGCTTCGCGAACTCCTTTTTCAATAGGTGAGATAAATTCTTTCGGGATAGTACCTCCAACGATTTTATTGGTAAAAGAAAATCCTTCGCCACGAGCTTTCGGTGTAACGATAAGGATACAGTGGCCGTACTGACCACGCCCACCCGACTGACGGATATACTTACCTTCGCCCCTAGCTTCTTTGGTAATTGTTTCACGGTAAGCAACTTGAGGAGCACCGGTAGTGGCATCGACTTTGAATTCTCGACGAAGACGGTCGACCAAAATCTCAAGGTGAAGCTCACCCATGCCGGCAATCACAGTTTGGCCGGTTTCGTGATCGGTCCTAATCCTAAAGGTCGGATCTTCTTCGGCCAGACGACCAAGAGCCAGATCAAGTTTTTCCTGATCGGCTTTGGTCTTGGGTTCGATAGCTAAAGAAATAACGGGGTCTGGGAAGTTGATAGTTTCCAAAACCAACGGCTTATTTTCGTCACAAAGAGTATCACCGGTTTTGGTGGATTTTAGGCCGACAACACCGACGATTTCACCGGCTCCGGCTTCGGATACTTCCTCACGGGTATTGGCATGCATTAACATTAAGCGACCCAGACGTTCGCGCTCGCGCTTACTAGCGTTATAAACAAAAGTACCGGAGGTAATTTTGCCCGAATAAACACGAACATAAGTGAGTTTACCTACATGAGGGTCGGCTTGAATCTTAAAAGCGAGGCCGGAAAAGGGCTCGCCAGGATCTGCCTTGCGAATTTCTTCTTCGTTGGTCTCGGGGTTGATTCCGACCGTAAGTGGCTTGTCCAAAGGTGAAGGAAGAAAATCGACGACAGCATCTAGTAAAGGCTGAACACCTTTATTTCTGAGCGATGAACCGGGAAAAACCGGAACTATCTGATTCTTGCAGGTAGCGGTGCGGAGAGCGGCTTTCAGGGACATCATATCCGGCTCGGTACCACCAAGATATTGCTCCATGAGGGTTTCATCGAACTCGACAATGGATTCGATGAGTTTGGCGCGCTCGACTTCACATTCATCCTTCATTTCATCCGGGAAACCATCAGTCACAACATACTTGGCGCCGGTTTCATCACCTTGCCAAACCACAGTTTTGCGCTCCAGAAGGAGGACGACGCCTCTAAAAGTATTTTCGACACCAAGAGGAAGAGCCATGATAGCGGTCTTGGCACCCAACTTTTCGTGAACGTCCTTGATGGTGGCCATATAGTCGGCTCCCAAAACATCCATTTTGTTGACGAAAGCGATACGAGGGACATGATATTTGTCAGCTTGACGCCAAACGGTTTCGGTTTGAGACTGAACGCCGGAGCCGGCATCCAATACGATGACTCCTCCATCAAGAACGCGGAGTGAACGCTCCACTTCGGCGGTAAAATCGACGTGACCCGGAGTATCAATAATATTGAAGCGATGTTCTTCTTTGAAACGAGCGTCAGCAAAAACCGGTGTCCAGAAGGCGGTGGTGGCGGCGGACACAATGGTAATACCTCGTTCTTTTTCCTGCTCCATCCAGTCCATCTGAGTGTTACCTTCGTCAATATCACCTATCTTATATGACTTACCGGTATAAAAAAGAATACGTTCGGTAGTGGTGGTTTTGCCCGCATCGATGTGGGCAATGATACCCGTGTTTCTAACGCGATCTAGAGGGACTTTTTTTCCGGTAGGAGCGGCCATTTTGAGTTGTTGGTTATTGGTTATTAGTTATGGGCGAACAAAACCTCTCCATCGAAGGAGAGATATTCACGAGGCTAATTGTAGCACATAGCGAACGCAAAATAAAACGACTGCTTATCATAAAAAAAGACCCCGCAAGTGCGAGGTCGGGGAAGTTATTCTTCTGGTTCAATGAGACTGTGGTTCTCTACTCGAGTTTCTTGGCCCTTCATAATCGGGGCCGATTCGGCATCGGCAGGGCCGTCTGTGAGGATAGCACCAGGCGTGGGCTGGGACAGAGATTCCATTTCATCCCACGCTTTCTTAAAATCTATAGGAGTGTTATTCCCTACATGGAAACTTATCCCATTCAGCCACCGATTAACTTCTTCTGTAGACGGAAGTGGAGGTTCTTCGTGGCCGGCCACAATGTCGGCAAGAGTAAGCTTGCTCGGATCCATTGGCATGGAACGGCCTATTTCTTCGAGACGCGCCCAAATCTGCTTCCACTCCTCAGCGGTTAATGGTAATAGGCGTAGACAAAAATCATCTTGAGTGTCAATGACAATAAGTTGTTCGTGATCCATTAACAGTTTCAAAAAAGCTTGGTTCATAACTACCTCCTGGCAATTTTATAGAGCAATACTTGTTTCTGGGTGATTTTATCACTGAGGTGTCTGTATATCAACTATGGGATAGACGAGGATGGGGTTTTAATCCCTCTCTCCGCCAAGGCGGGGCTTCTCCCTTTGACAAGGGAGAGGGCTGATATCTGTTTAAAATAATTACTATGCCGTGTCGAGTACTTCTTTGGTGATTTTGGCTTGTAGAAGAATTGACTTGAGCGTTCCTTGAGCGATCTGTTTGTGCATAGGGACAATGACTGTGCGAATATTTCGTGTGCCGAGACTACGAAGCTTAAGATGGCTACCTTTTTGAGAAATTTTTTCAAAACCCAATCTTTTTAATCTTTTGACTACTTCTGTACCAGAGTACAGCTTAGGCATAGTTAAATTTGCCAGAGATTTGATGAAGTTCGAGCTCCCTGAAAGGTTTGACTTTTTTTGAAGATGGTTCCTCGTCTTCGAAATAAAGATCGAGAGCTTCTTCGAGATTTTTTAAAGCTTGGTTTTTGGTTCTGCCCTGACTTACGATCTCGACTTCGACAGCTTTGGCCACAAAAAGATCACCCTCTTTCCAAACCAGAGCGTTCAATCCTGATACATCGAGCTTCTGACTTTCTTTATTCACTATATGAAATAAATTATACACCGCGGGTAGGAGGACCTCGCCCCCACAAGGGAGTCTGCAGCGGACAAGCGTTGAAAGGATGATCAGTGCGCCGCGGTGTTATAATATAGGCTCATGGAGCCAAAAACAAAAATTCGCGATGGAGAGGTGCTCGGAAAAATGGAAACATGTTTGAATCCGGAATTTGATCTTTTGCCCCCGGAACAGATATATAAGGAGTATGAGATGGAAGTGCCTGAAGAAGTAATGGAGTTTTGTAGATTGATAGAGAAAATCGGAGGAAGAGTTCTCCTGGTGGGAGGCTGTGTTAGAGACGTAATAATGTCAACAGAAGGTGGTAAGGGCAAAATCCAACCAAAAGATATAGACATGGAAGTGTATGGAGTATACCCGGAGGACCTGCTGAAGTTAGTGGACGGTCACTTTAGGTTAGAAGAGGCGGGAACCTACGGAAAACAATTTGAGATTATCAAGATTTTTGGACGCGGTCGAACCTATGACCTGGACATCTCGATACCAAGAGCGGAAAATAAAACCGGAACGGGGAGCCATGGATTTGCTGTCTCAAGCCACCCAGAGTTTACAGTTATCGAAGCGGCAAGACGCCGAGATCTAACATGCAACAGTGTTTCATATGACCCGGTTAGGAAAGTTGTTTTTGATCCATATGATGGAGTAAAAGATATAAAGGAAAATGTAATTAGGATAACTGATGCGGAAAAATTTACTGAAGATCCGGTGCGTATTTTGAGAATTATGCAGTTTGTGGCGCGATTCGGAGCCCGAGTGGACCCCGAAACGGAAGAATTGTGTCGTCAAATGATGGATAAAGAAGTAATGATACGAGAAAGAAACAGAAAGATTGTTATTGGTGGAACGAAAGAAGAAACTGAGCTGGCATTTGCATTAATAGGTAAATCAGCAGTGGAACTTGATGATGAAAGTACTAATAGAGTTTATGATGAATTCAAAAAATTGTTACTAAAGGGTAAGAGGCCGTCACTAGGATTGGAGTTTGCCCGTAGAATTGGAGTGATTGACAGATATTTTCCCTGGCTGACGGAACTGACGATTACTGATCAGGAGTACTCCTGGCATCCAGAAGGAAATGCTTGGAACCACACAATGCAAGTGATAGACGCGGCGGCGGAAATAGCGAGAAGAGAAAAAATGAATGATGAAGAGAGATTAACTCTGATGTTGGCTGAGCTTGGGCATGACTTGGGGAAACCAACAACTACAAAACTCGCCTGGAAGGAAGTAGGTGGAGAAATGAAGCAAGTAGTAACTTCCGATGGACATGACATGGAAGGAGGGTGGCTTTCTACGGAGTTTATCAATGCTTTTGCACCGAAAGCATATGTAAAAATTGAGAGAGATGTAAACGGAGAGTACGTCGGATTGCATGAAACCGACTTTGAAAAGGAACTAAGGAGAAAGGTAAAAATCTTAACCGAAAGGCACATGCAGCTCAAGTCACTATATCTATTATTCATGGAAGAAAGACAGATTAACCAAGACGTGGCGGTAAAAAAGGCAAGAAGAAGTTTGGGGAAGCTGGCGAGAAAATTGGCCGAAAATGGAACAAATGTTTTTATGTTATCCTTCGTGACAGAAGCCGATCAGAGAGGTAGAAACGGAAAAGGTAATTCACCACTCGAAAGAGGGGCTGTGGAGGACCTGGTAAATTGGCAAACTTGGCTAAATGAGATGATGAGTGAAGTAGAGATAAAAAAAGAGCTGCCGGAAAAGATAGTTGGAGGATACATAATCAAAAAGGATAATGGGCTTAGAGAAGGAGTGGAGCTAGGAGTAGTCGTTAGTTGGGTATTCGATGATCAGCTGGCCGGCGAATTTACCTCTATCGAAGATGGCTTGGCAAGAGCAAGTTTATACTCCGAAATTGTGAAGGGATGTGTGCAAATTGCCAAGGAGGAAAAATGGAAAACGGTTTCGATAAACGGAAAAAAGAAATCACCAAGAATTGAGGATGAAGTCTGCAAGTGGCTAAGAGAAGACGGGGTGAGAGAAAAGGTATTGGCTAATGCACAACTTTCTATACTCGAAAAAATAGTAGAGAAAGAAGGAGATCGAGTGGCAGATCTCGGGGAATGGCCAAAATACATTAAGTCAGGATCACTTACAGATAGAGTTCCGAAGGGAGATGAGAAAAAAGCGCCTGGGTTTGACGCGGGGGTAGCCTGTGCACTAGGCCTGATCCCAGAAGAAAAACAAACGCTAGCGGCTAGATTGCATGCCAATTATTCCGAAGAGGCAGTGGAACAAGTGAGGAGAGAGATTGAAGAGGCCGACCCGGATTCCCCTACCACATGGTGGTTGGCGGCTTGCGCAATCTGTAAAGAAGGAGAGATAAATGGCGAAGAATTTTTGGAACAAGTGGAGGAATTTAAAGTTTTGACAAAGGACCCTGAGAAAAGACTCGCGGTAGCACGAACGGAGTTCGATAAAATGAAAGAATCTTTTGAAGTAATAAATGGAATCCCGCACGGGACCAAAGATGGCTGTATGCAGGCGGCATACATTGCCGGATATCCGGTGGCCGTGATGTATGCCGAAAAATACGGAATATTTTTCGTGGGGACCTATCTACCAACCTTGGGACTTGAGGGATTTGAGTGGTCTGATGACAAAGATGAGAATGGCAACGCCAAGAGTGGACCGGTGTATGGAAGTAAACAATTTGTGAAATGTGCTGACGAAGAGGAATTACATAGGGTGTTGGAATCAGCGAAACACACAATCACCATTATCTAGGGGGCAAAAAAGATAAAAAAAGTTACAATTTTATTCACAAGACTACTTACGAAGAGAGTCGATCCAGGTGGTTATATTATTGCTCTGATGTGGTAACTTAAGATATGGATTTTAGAGGAGAACAGTACTTGCTGGAAAAAGATCAAACCTTACACCAAAAGAGAGAGGTGGCGCTTGAACAAAAACATAAGAAGGAATCTGGTGAGATTGTATCCGATAAACCGGTTGACAAAGTGGCTGATTGGTTGAAAGTATTAGAAAAAACGCACCTTGGTCATGGGGAAAGAGATCCACAGGTTTTGGAGAGAATAAAGAATTATTACCATAAGCTGTATATCCTTCCTTATCAGGAAGAAATCACAAAAGGAGCGGCTAAAGTTGAAGGCAAGGCAGCAAAAGAAATGGGGTTTGGAGAGCTACACTACGAAGGACAAGCGTTTTTACAGAGACAAGAAATCGCTGTAAAAGATCTCGAAATGTCCCTGGATCAATGGATTGATTATCTGACCGACTCCAACGAACCCTACCCGATGTGGTTTAGATATTATGTGTTTATCAATGTCGTGAAGATGGGGAGTTATGATGTTGACAAAAAAGAGTTTAGAAAGAGGGGCAAGGATACCTTTTTCCCCTTCCCTGACATCGATCGAGGTGCGCTTGGGCATGTTCAAAGTTTGATTCGATGTTCAAAAGACGAGGCTTTTCTAGAGTCATTCCGTGCCTGTCAAATTAAGGGGGCGGCTGATAATATGCCGGAGGAATTACTGATGACCAAGGAAAAAGCCATAGCTTTTGCCAACAAATCGTTTGCTGATCAATACGCTGAAGCAATCAAATCAAACGGTGAGATAACCCCTGAAATGAGAGCCGAAACCAGAGGGGAGTGGAAACACTTTGACCGGTGGTCTGACCCAGACGAATTGTGGGCATCGCTGCAAAACAAAGGTGTTCCGTGGTGTACAAGAGGATACGCAACCGCTGGGGCGCAACTTCAATCCGGTGATTTTTATGTCTACTATACGCTTGATAGGCAAGGCACTCCTTCTATTCCAAGAGTGGCCATAAGAATGGATGGTAACAAAATAGGAGAGGTTCGTGGGGTGGCTGATAACAATCAGAATCTTGAGGGAAACATGACGGAGATTGCAGAGAGAAAGATAGACCAATTGCCTGGGTCAGACAAATATCGAAAGGCATCGGCAGACATGAAAAGATTGACAATGATCGAAAATCTAACAAGGAAAGGGGTTGAAATTGACCTGGACGATTTAAAGTTCCTATATGAGATCAACCAACAAATTGATGGTTTTGGGTATGGTGGAAAAGATCCTAGAATTGAAGAGATAAAGAAGACGCGTTGGAACGTAAGGGTTCTTGATTATTCGAAAATATATGAGGTTGAACCTGAATGTATTGCCGTTAGCGTTGGAGAGATTAATCAAAACACCATCATTTGTATCGATGATGCTCCGGTGGAAATTGAGGATTTGGTGTATAAAACTAGAGGAAGAATTAGAATCTTGCACGGAAATATTACAATAAATGTGGATGATGATCTTGAAAGATTGGAATTGGGTGTCCTGTCAAATATTCAAAGGATGGGTAGGGATGGTCGCTTTGTAGAATGTCTGGTTTCCAGAATGACAGAGCATCACGAAACTGATTTACTTGGAGAGAGCACTCTCAGAAAGTTGGGTGTGTCAGCTAATGTTCATACCACCGAAGAAAACGAAAATAGCAGAAAACGAATTGTGTTAGCAGTTAACTACGTTCGGGAGACGGGGAACATGGTCGATCTAGCGGTGTTAACACATAAGCTTTTCGCCGATCACGATAAAACTTATTACAATATGTCTGAGTCAGACTACTGCTACATTAACCTTGATTCCGACATCTTTGAAGCGGTGATTGCAGACATTGAGACCGGAAAGAGCGCCGAGTCAGTTTCTAATTTGTTCGAGTTTTTTATGTACTCTGAAAAGATTTCAGAAAAGGACGGAATAAGAATCATTAACACCTTGATGTCGCTTCCAGAAAAAGCATTAGAGCTATTGGTGGATAGATTTCCTCAAAATAGCTCTCGAAGTAATAATGAAACACGTAATCGGTATTTGACGGTAGACCTTCTTCAAAAAATTTCCCAATACCCTGAATTGTTGATGTTTGTAATAAAGAATAGAGAAATTCCTACAATTAAGGGCTTTATCGAAAACAATGTGAGTAGAATCAAAGAGATTGCAGACGTGTATAACATAGAGCTTCCTTCCATTATTACCTAATTAGAATAGAGGAAACAAAAAACCCACTGTTTAGGTGGGTTTGAGAAAAAGATCCATGAAGAGATTAAGCGTCAAGAGAAAGATGGTCGTGATGATAGCCACTCCCACATAAAATGGATGGCCCATTGTGTGTAATACAACTACGATTAAAGCGGGGGGGAATAGGATGTAAGGGACGCTGTTAAACTGAAGAACACCCGCTACAGCCCCGAAACTGCAAATTATTGAAAGAAATGATGTATACACCAATCTTTCCATGTTTGATTTGGAGTAGTAATCAACCACCAGCCGAATACCCCAAATGGTGGTCAAAAGACCAATCAACGAAATTCCTCCAAAAACAACATATGACAAGAGAGTGAGAGTGTCGGCAACGTTGTCGTTAAGGATCAGGTGTCGCACCTCGAAGAAGGCATAGGTGGAGTTCGGGATCAACAGGGCATAAACGTATACCCAGAAGTAATCCCAGAGCTTCATTCCCCGACCAATCTTAGGCATGATATTCAGCCATTTGAAGATCAAGGGGATCAAGAAAAACGTAGCCATTGCGACAGTCCCAATAAGGGACGGAATTTGATGACCTTGAAAAACACCCATCCTGGCCTCCTATTCGAATTAGATTTGGAAAGAACACTAAAGATTATGGGGTATTATATCACAAACCATTTTTGACATGAAAGAGGATTTGATAAGAATATTTGGACAAAATCCCTGAGAGAAATAAATTGCTTTTGAGAATTCTCAATTCAATTTACCAGCGGAAGTGGGCGAAAGCCTTGTTGGCTTCGGCCATTTTGTGAGTATCAAGCTTCTTTTTGATGGCGGCACCGGCATTCTCGTGAGCCTCGACGATCTCGGCGGCAAGTTTGTCGGCGAGAGTGCGGTAAGGATTGGCACCGCGAGCCTTGGCGGCGTTAATCAGCCAGCGAATGGCGAGGGAATCACGACGCTCCGGGCGAATAGGGGTAGGAACTTGGTAAGAGGCTCCTCCGACACGGCGGGAACGGACTTCGATAGTGGGCTTAATGTTGTCTAGAGACGCATGGAGGTATTCCACTCCGTCTTGCTTGGTTTGTTCGGCGACGATATCAATCGCCTTGTAGACCTGTTTGGCGGCAACAGACTTTCGGCCATCCTCCATGACACTAGTGATTAGCTTGGCCACTAATGGACTACCGTAAATAGGATCGAATTGGATTTTTTTGGGTGGGGTTTTCTTTGATCTCATATTATTTTTTGGCTGGTGAGGGGCGTTTGGAACCGTATTTACTACGGCTGGTGCGGCGCTTTTCGATACCGCCAGTATCTAACTTACCTCTAACAATGTGATACTTAACGCCAGGAAGATCACGGACACGACCACCTCGGATAAGAACGATACTGTGCTCAGCCAAGTTGTGACCTTCCCCCATGATATAGGCAGTGACCTCTTGCTTGTTACTGAGGCGCACACGGGCAATCTTTCGAAGAGCGGAGTTTGGTTTCTTGGGAGTCATGGTTTTGACTTGCAAGCAAACACCGGCCTTTTGAGGACTCTGAGTAGTGACCATGTGGCGTTTGATCGAATTAAAACTCTTGCGGAGAGCAGTGGTTTTAATTTTTCGAGCGCTGTTGATGCGGCCGTGTTTAATTAGTTGGTTGGTTGTAGGCATAGTTTGCTCGTGTATTTTATCAGATATTCTCGATCCTGGCACGCAACTTGCTCGTGGGAACCAACCGGCCGATGATAACATTTTCTTTCATGCCTACGAGATGGTCAATCTTGCCTTGTGTGGCAGCATCGGTAAGAACACTAGTAGTATCTTGGAAGGAGGCGGCAGATAGCCATGAGTCGGTATGCAGAGCTGCGCGGATTGTTCCCAGAATGAGATTCGTAGCGGTTGCAGGTTCTCCACCTTGAGCAATAATCGCCTCATTGGCCATTTCGTAGCTACCCCGACTGATCACATCCCCGGCAACCAAACTAGTGTCCCCTAAGGAGTCGATACGAACATAATCACACATCTTACGAACAATAACCTCAAAGTGCTTGTCGTGAATGCCTATTCCCTGGGACTCATAAATTGCCTGGATTTCGCCAATAAGATAATTTTGAGCTGACCTAAGGCCTTTGATCTTGAGAAGTTCTTTGATATCAACGCCACCGGCGGCGAGCTGAGTACCAACAGCAATCATTTCTCCATCTTCCACCTTGAGTGGCATGGCCAGAGGGATAAGATATTCTTTGCGATCGTCTTTTTTGCCTGTTGGGGTGACGGTAACTAAATTACCGTTGTCAGTTTCGACTACTTTAACCTTGCCGGATACTTCCGAAATGGGAGCCACTAGCTTTGGTTGACGGACTTCGAAAAGTTCAGTAACCCGAGGCAGTCCTTGAGTAACATCGACTCCCGCGACACCTCCGGAGTGCTTGGTACGCATAGTAAGCTGAGTTCCCGGCTCTCCGATGGATTGTGCGGCGGTAACACCGACAGGATCTCCAATGACGGCGATAGAATTGCTGGCCAGGCTATTTCCGTAGCATTTTACGCAAAGACCAAAGCGCATCTTGCAGGTAAGCGGAGAACGAACTTCGACTTCTTTAGTTCCTGATCTGGCGATTTCTGCCGCGATTTCTTCGGTAATAATATCACCGGCTCCAACCAATACTTTGTGAGTTTCCGGAGAAACAACTTTCTTGGCGGCAAAACGAGAGTTGATGCGTTTTTCGAAGATTTTGCCTCGGCTATCATCCGTAGAAATGGTGACAAATTCATCAGTACCACAATCTTCGGCGCGAATAATGGCGTCGTGGCTAACATCGACTAAACGGCGGGTTAGATAACCGGCATCGGCGGTACGGAGGGCGGTGTCGGTGAGGCCTTTTCTGGAACCTCGGATGGAAGAAACGTATTCGAAGATATTTAAGCCTTCACGGAAATTGCCTTTGGTGGGTAGTTCGACCAAATTTCCCAAAGGATCCGTGTTGATACCACGCATGGCGGAAAGCTGTTTAATGGTGTTCTTGGTGATACGACCCATACCGGTGTCAATAATCAAACGAACCGGATTATCCTCGGAAAATTCCTGCCAGGTTCTTTCAGCCAAGTCTTCTGCCGTGTCCATCCACATCTGAATGGTAAGCTTCCTTCTTTCTTCATTAGTTATCAAACCAGAGTTGTAGTTTCCCTCGATTTCTTCGGCCTTGATGTTTCCTTCTTCGATAACGGCATCTTTTCCTGAATATATCTCGTTGTCGGAAATAGCAAAGGAGAGACCGGAAATGGTGGAGTAGGCAAAACCGATATTTTTGACCCCATCGATGAGCCTGACAACCCTTTTTATATCGAGCTCCTTGATCGCTCTGTGGAACATGGCAGAAATTTCTTTACGAGGAAGATTGTGATTGATATATTTCCACTCTTTAGGAAGAATCTGATTGAAGATGATGCGGCCGACTGTCGTTTCGGTTAGCTCGGAACTGCCTGCCACCAAACGAACTTTGATTGGCTGCCGAGGATTTAGAGCTCCGGTTTCATAGGCGGTGATTGCTTCGGTAGGAGAAGAAAATGGCATACTATAGGGAGAGAGTTTGGCATCGATTGAAGTAAGATAATAAACTCCAATGGCCATTTCTTTGGAATCAGGAATGGAAACAGGGTTACCGGCAGATGGCTTGACCAAGTTGTATTGGGGAAGCATATGTTTCTTGGCTTCCATAATAGCTTTTTTGGTAAGAGGTACATGCACAGCCATTTGATCTCCATCGAAATCGGCATTGAAACCGCCACAAACAACAGGATGCAATCGAATGGCGGCACCATCAACCAATACCGGCCAGAAAGCCTGAATAGAAAGCTTGTGAAGCGTGGGGGCACGGTTAAGAAGTACCGGGTGTTTTTTGGTAATTTTTTCAAGAATGTCGAAAACTTCCGGTTGACGTTTTTCAATAAGGGCTTTGGCAGCTTTGACATTCGGAGCCATGTCTTGCTTAATAAGTTCGTGCAAAACAAAGGGCTTGAACATTTCTAGCGCCATGTCTTTGGGGAGACCACATTGATTAAGTTTGAGTTCCGGACCGACAACAATGACTGAACGGCCAGAGTAATCCACGCGTTTGCCCAAAAGATTTTGACGGAATCGCCCTTGTTTACCACGAAGCATATCCGAGAGAGACTTGAGTGTTTTTCCGGTACGAGATCGACGAGTAGAACGAGCTTGAGAGGAGTCGATTAAAGAATCGACTGCTTCTTGAAGCATGCGCTTTTCATTTCTCAAAATAATCTCCGGAGCCCCAAGATCTATGAGGTGCTTGAGACGATTGTTACGGTTGATAACCCTGCGATAAAGATCATTTAGGTCCGAAGCGGCGAAACGACCGCCTGACAGCTGAACCATAGGACGAAGATCCGGAGGAATAACGGGAAGTGTTCTGACAATCATCCATTCAGGTTTGATCTTTGCATCTGCCAGACCACGAACCACTTGTAACCGCTTGGTAGCTCTAAGCTTTTTGGCTTCCGATGGACTATTTAAATCTTCTTTTAGTTTCGCCGCAAGCTCGTCTAAATTTACATTCTTTAGAGCATCAAGAAGAGCCTCGGAACCCATGCCGGCTTCAAGCCAATCAGTCAACTTGTATTCTTCCAATTTGGCAAATTCGGAATCGGATACGAGAGAATTTGTTTGGATTCTTTCGATAAGGACACCTAACTTGCTGTAAATTTCCTCGGTGAAAGCGATCTCGACCACCATTTGTTCACGTAGGGAAGCAATTTTCTGTTTGTATTGAACCTTAAGATCTTCCGTTTTTAATTCGAGCTCATCTTTGACCTTAATTTTCTTTTTGAGATCGATAACTTCTTTCTCGCCTTGTAACTTGATATCTTCAATCTGTTTATCAAAACTTACGCGAACCTCGCTCAATTTGGTCTCTTTTTGAGTTTCGATGCTGGCAATGGCAGCTTCACGACCCTCTTCATTGACGGACATGATGAGGAATTTACTAAAATAAATAACCGATGTAAGAGCCTTCGGGGAAATATCCAGGAGAAGCGAAAGTTTACTCGGAGCGCCTTTGAAGAACCAAACGTGAGCAACTGGGGCGGAAAGCTCAATGTGACCCATGCGTTCACGACGGACACGGCTAAGTGTAACCTCTACGCCGCACTTGTCACAGACAATACCTTTGAAACGGACTCTTTTATATTTACCACAGTAACACTCCCAGTCTTTGGTGGGTCCAAAAATTCTTTCACAAAACAAACCATCTTTTTCGGGTTTTTGGGTTCTGTAATTAATTGTTTCCGGCTTGGTGACGAGACCGTACGACCAGCTACGGATATCCTCCGGACTAGCGAGTCTGATCTGCAAACCTGAGAAGTCGACAATATTATTCATGTTTTTGTTAGGTTTACTTTAATTACTGATTTTCTAAATCCGGGGTTGGGTCTCCGGCTTCGGCTGATTCCTCACTAATCTCATCGACGACTTCTTCACCGGACTCGTCCGTTTCTTCCTCGAAGGTGGATGCTTTGAGTTCGTCTGACATGCTTGTAGCCTCAGCGATTTCGGCGGCGATATCAGGTTTGACAGGCATCTGTTCCTCGACAGCGGCTACAACTTGACCTGTGGGTACTACGGCCAGACAAAGCGAATTGAGTTCCTTTACCAATACCTTGAATGACTCGGGAATGGAGGACATGGGAATGGTCTCACCTTTGACGATGGCCTCGAAAGCCTTGGACCGTCCGACGACATCATCGGACTTAAGGGTAAGCATCTCTTGGAGAGAATAGGCGGCTTTGTGAGCTTCGAGGGCCCAAACTTCCATCTCTCCCAAACGTTGACCACCCATCTGAGCCTTGCCCCCGAGAGGTTGCTGAGTGACCAAGGAGTAAGGTCCGATAGAGCGAGCATGGGTCTTGTCCTCAACCATGTGGTTGAGCTTAATAATATAGCCGACACCGACGGCGGTTTCCTGAGCAAAAGGTTCTCCGGTACGACCATCATAGAGCTGTGATTTTCCTGTTACAGGCAAACCGGCTTCCCTAAGTACCTCGGTAATCTGGTCTTCTGAAACTTTCTCGAATACCGGAACAGAAAAACGTCGTCCGAGCTTCTCACCAGCAAAAGCCAGCTGAGCTTCCAAGAGCTGTCCCAAGTTCATACGAGCTAGGACCGAGAGAGGCGAGATGATAATGTCTACGGGTCGACCATCAGCGAGATGAGGCATGTCTGCGTCGGAAACAATTTTGGAAATAACCCCTTTGTTTCCGTGGCGACCGGCAACTTTATCACCAACGGTGATTTTTCTTAGTTGTGCAACTTTGATTTTTATTTGTTGAATAACACCAGCATCAAGCTCATCTCCATCTTCTCGACTGAGAGTTCTCACTGACACCACCACACCCTGCTCTCCGTGAGGCATGCGGAGAGAAGTATCGCGGACTTCGCGAGCTTTTTCTCCAAAAATTGCCCTTAGGAGTCTTTCTTCTGCGGTAAGCTCTGTCTCACCCTTGGGAGCGATCTTCCCGATCAAGATATCATTGGGTCCGACCACCGAACCAATCGCCACGATTCCATCTTGACCTAGATTTTTTAGATCCACTTCGGAAACATTTGGGATATCTCGAGTCAATTCTTCGGCTCCGAGTTTGGTATCCATGACATCACAAGCGTGCTCGTGAATGTGAACGGAAGACAGCAAGTCTTCGCGAACACAACGATCGGAAACTACGATCGCATCCTCATAACCAAGGCCTTCAAAGGCGGCATAAGCAATCAGAAGATTTTGACCCAAAGCAAGTTCTCCGTTTTCCGATGCCGGTCCGTTGATAATAATATCTCCTTTCTTAATTTTATCTCCAACCTCTACCAACGGATGTTGGTTGTAACAAGTATCTTGGGAAGAATTGTGGTACTTACGGAGGTTATAGGTAACAATGTTTTTTGAATATTCTACAAAACCATAATCATAAGGAGAAATCCTTGCGGCTATATCCGACTCTTTTCCGGAAAGTTTAAGGCTAATATGATTGCCGTCGACAGAAATCACTTCACCATCAAAGGCTGAAGAAACGACCCAGCCCATCCCCATGGCAGTGACTGCCTCCATGCCTGTTCCTACTATCGGAGCTGCCGGCTTGACCAACGGTAGAGCCTGTGTAAGATGATGAGTTCCCATCAGAGCACGAGTACCTTCGTCTTGTTGGATAAAAGGAATTAATGCGGCAGAAGTTCCTACTACCTGTCTTGGGATTACGTCTATGTACTGAACCTTGTCAATGTCTGCTTCAATAAACTTACCCCCGAAACGAACAGGCACCCATTTTTGAGTTATGACATCAGCGTCGCGTTCGATACCGGCATGAGTGATGTAGGCATCTTCTTCGTCATCAGCGGCCAAATAGACAACATCTTCACCAATTTTGAAAATGGTCTTTCCACCTTTCACAATTTTGTTGACTTTAAGATAAGGGGCTTCGAGAAAACCATAAGGGTTGATGCGAGAGTAAAGAGCCAGGTAAGTAACTAAACCAATATTGGGTCCTTCCGGAGATCTAACCGGACAAATTCTGGAATATTGAGAGGAGTGAATGTCACGCATGGAGAAGGAGGCACGTTCTCGTGTAATACCGCCAGGTCCCATAACTGAGATACGTCTTAAGTTGTCCACTTCCGAGAGTGGATTGACCTGATCGAGGATCGATGAAAGTCTATTTCTTCGGAAGAACTCTGTAATGGCGGAAATTATTGGACGAGGGTTAACAAAAGCTGCGGGAGTGGGTAGCTCATCTGGTTTAGCGAGAGACATTTTCTCTTTGATGGAACGCTCAAGACGGAGCAAGCCTGCCTTAAAAGAAGTTTGGTTCACCAGTTCCCCGACACAACGAAGACGGCGGTTCGCCAAGTGATCAATATCATCAACTTTTCCCTGACCGTTTTGAAGACCGATTAGGTATTTGATGGATCCAATGAAGTCGTCATTAGATAGTGTAACGTGTTGTTTATCGATAGGAGTATTGATACCTAATTTGCGATTCATTTTGTAACGTCCAACCAAGCCGAGATTGTAGCGGCGGGAGTCAAAAAACATTTGATGGAGAAGAGCTTTGGCGTTTTCCAAAACGGCCGGTTCACCAGGCCTAACTTTTTGGTAAAAGTCCAAAATAGCTTCTTCAGTAGTGGTGCTGTTATCCTTTAACAAAGTGGAGGCAATATAACGGTGCTCTTTGTCGGTATCTACATCGGCAAAAAGGGCCAAAATATCTTCGTTGCTGGAATAGCCCAAAGCACGAACTAATGTGGTAGCCGAGACCTTGCGGTGACGATCGATACGTACGGAAATGTAGTCATTTCGAGAAACAATAAATTCTAGCCAGGATCCCCGCATGGGACGAACTTCGGCTTGATGCATGGCTCGTCCGGAGTGCGGATCGAATTCGCGAGTGAAGTAGGCACCGGGAGAACGGACTAGCTGGTTCACCACCACACGCTCGACACCATTGATGATGAAAGTGCCTATAGAGGTCATCATGGGGATATCACCCAAGAAGATTTCCTGTTGCTGAGTAGCTTTGGTGTGAAGATTGGTTAGCTTTACGGTAGCCCAAAGAGGTGACTCGAAGGTTACGCCTTTTTCGATGGCTTGTTTGGGTGAAAATTTGGGAAGACCCACACGGTTGCTGAGAAATTCAAACTCAAAGACCTTGCCGGTAAAGTCTCTGATGGGATTGAGTTCGAGTAGTGATTCACGGATGCCTTCTTCGAGAAATTGTTTGTAAGAATCAAGTTGGGTTTGTGCCAAGTTGGACTCTGGTAACNNTAAATAACAATGGACAACATACAAAAACCTGACTGGCAAAAAGCCCAGCCAAGTTTAGAGCAGTGTATGTAGTATAAGGCTGAATTAGCTTGCTGTCAACACGGAGATTCTACTCAGTAGCAGTCTTTTTTCAAGTAGGTGCAGATGTTTTGGTTGTGCTGTGGTAGAGTGTCTGCAAAATGAATTTTGCCGGTCGAATCGTGAAGGTAATACAAAGCTGACCCAACAACCGGATTGGCGGCGGCAGAAAGGGCATCCTTGCCGGGATTGGAGATAGGGGCAGGAGGAAGTCCGGGATTTTGGTAAGTATTGAAGGGTGAACTTATTTTTAGGTCTTCTGTCGATAAGCTTTTTTTCCACCAATCACAATTAATTTGTTTACAACGAACCGATCCCAAGGCGTATTGGACAGTCGCGTCGATTTGAAGAGCCATGCCGATGTTTAAACGTTTGGTAATTACTCCTGCAACCAGAGGCATTTCTTCGACAGTAGCGGCTTCTCTTTCAAGAAGTGAGGCTATAACTAATATTTTAGGAAGTTTATCTTCCGGGATGTTTTGATCGATGACAACCTCGTCAAACCGGGCAGTAAGACGCTTTACAATATCGGAGGCCGAGGCTTCCGGGGCAAAATCGTATGTATCTGGGAATAAACGCCCTTCTTTCCCTCTGACTTGGGAAGTAAATTGCAAAGGGTTGAAATTGCTTCCCTCTATCTTACTAAAGGCCTTTTCGAGGATGAAGTTTATCTCTTCGCTGCGCAACCCTTCGGGAAGAGTAACTCGAACTTGACGGGCATAGGCACGGGTAAGAGCGTCCGCCATCTCCGTGGCGCTCATGTTTGGCGAAAGCTTGAAATATCCGGCCTGAATTCGGTTTGCTACACCAAGACGAATAACCGTCAGCTTAAAGCCGATTCTGGATCGGATGAGACGAGCGCTGCTTAGATCGTTAGCTATTTTATCCACTCCGACACCGGACTTTACCTCAAAATCTACGGATGGGACGTTCGTGCGGGTAACTGGCTGAATTGCCTGAAAATACCAAGCAAAAAGTACGACTGCAAGAATAGTTAAGGTTGTAAAAAATCTTTTAAACATACCTGCATATTTTATATCTCGCTGAGTAAGGCGCGACGGTAAGTATTGGTTTTTGGATTGTGGACAAATACCCGACCACATTTGCAGGTGACCTGATCACAGTCCTTAACTTTTGGTGATGGTTTACTTGTTCCTTCTGTAAGAGAGGTGCCACAACCGACACAAGTACCACGCGACAAAAGCCAGGCCTGAACGGGAGCAATAATATTCTTGAACATAGGTTGATTATATATGATGAACTATCCTCTTTTTTGGCTATCGAGTCGCGATTGTATCTGTGAGTTGATTTCATCTGCTTTCTGTGCCTTTTGTTGCTTCCTATATTCCTTTTGACGATCTTTCTCTTCTTGTTCTGTCGCTACACGATGGGCCTCAATTTTTTTTCCACCGTCGACAATTCTGGCTATAGAAAATAGCTGGTCTGGTTTTTGGTCTTCGATACTATAACGATCAGCCGTAGGCCTCCTGCGAAGTTCTTCCTTAAGATAACCTAATAGTGTCGTATCTTGTTGTTTTTGGGTTCCGTCGGAAAAGTGTACAATTTCTAAAGTTGGTGTGTCTTCTCGGAGGCCCGAAGCTTTCACAATTAAACCTCTGCGATAGTTTGCATATCCGATATTTTCGATAGGAACAAATTTTCCCTCATTGATTAGCCTCTGTGTGATCTCGGCGTCTGGCTGAACACTACCATCTTTGGTCTCCCTCACGACTTTCCAACCGCCATCTTGTATTCTCCTTTCAATGTCATATATCGGCACCTCTGCATCGTAAGAAGTGCCGTTCCTCTCAGATCCTGCACCTCCAAGACTAGTGACGTGCATAAATCTACGAGTCTCATAACGTAGAAAACCAACATCTGGATTTGTTGCTACTAAAGAATCTGAGTGGCTATCGTCAATCCGAAAGGCGAAAGACACTAGTATGTCACCCAACTTGTCTGCTTTGATTTCCAAAATAGTTCGGGAGGCCTCCTGAGTTTCACCTATTCTAATTACCGATGGAGCTTTGTTAGATTCTCTCGAATTACCCGAAGCCTTCAGAACAGAGGCTCTGATCAGGTCATTATCAATGATAGGACTTTTTGATGCATGTTTTACTTCACTTCCTATGAATCTAAATCCGTAGCCTATTTTTCCAAAATTACCAAGTCCCAAACTTTTCCACAACCGTTCTCGGTGGGAGGGAATCATTTCACCCGCCGATCCATACTCATTAACGCCATTTTCCAATCCAGCCATGCCTTGATTCTACCACAAGTGTGAGTTTGATATTATAGGGAGTCGAGGTAGTCTTGGAGGATGAGGGCGGCGGCGGTTTGGTGTTCTTCTTTTTTGCGCCTCAATATAGTTTTTCCTTGAGCTTTCATGACATTTCTGGCAGTGTGAGAGCTAAGATCTTCCCTGAAAATAATTATCTCTTTGGGAAAAACTGCGTAAATCTTTTCACTTAAGTCTGTGGCGAGCTTGACTATTGGTCCATATTCAGGGACACCGATAACTATTTTGTCCGGATTGTATTTGATGAGGTATGGCATAATTTTGGTAATCAATTGGTCAAGATCTTTTTCGTAGACGGTGGCAACAGGTGTGGCGAGTATCCCCTCTTCGGAGATAGCAATACCTGTATGGGCGGTGCCGGGATCAAGACAGAGAATGGTGGGCATAATAAGATTCTACACGGTAAAAAAGTGAGATCACTAAGAGACCTTAGCCTGATCCCATGTTTTACCACCTAGCTTTTCAAGAAGGATGCGAAGCTGTCTCTCACTGTATGGGATGCCGAAAGCTTCAAGACTTCCCTTAAAATCTTCAAAGTTGGTTTTTCCATCAGCTAACCATCCAAGCTGTTTATTGAGTCTGCCTAGCCTTACCTCATCAATCATTTTTTCATACGGGATATCCTCAACGTCCATAAACCCAACAAGCTGTTCCCAAGTTGGCGCCTCTGAGGCTTTGTTTTTTTCATATTGAGCCTTGAGACGGGCTAAATCAAGGGGGATTTCTGCCTGGTGGAGTGAATAAAGAAGGAGAGGCAGATTTCCATCTGTGCTAAATGTGATGAGGTCCCGGTTTAGTCGACGGAGTTTTTGTTCTTCTAAGATTTCGCTATAGGGTCGTCCTTCAATTGTGATCTTGCCACTTGCGAGAAATGTATTTCCACCTTTATCCTCGCCACCGATTACGATATCACCATTATGTCGATTATCATTTCCGGTATCAATGGTTCTATGGTTAAGATCGCCAGGAGTATAGAATGCGTTGTTACCTGAATTTTCTTTATCTCTGGGCATATGGTTTGTACTGAATCGATTGTCTCATAACTAATTGTCGAATTCAATAAATGGCGTTAATTGTTGATGAGAGTGCCTTCGACCACGAGGCGGCGGAGGGTGGTGCCCGGTGGTACGCAGGTGATGACTTTGAGGGTTTTGTCCGAGTATTCCTGTCTCAACACCCACAGCTCATTGGGCTTGACTTCAAAAGTTTTTGTTATGCGATAAGTATATTCGACTCCATCGTAGGTAACAAAAATGTCCGAACCGACCTTGACTTTGGGTAGAGTAGAAAAAATGGTGGTGTATTTTTTGGGATCAAAGAATTGGGGTAGAGTAGAGTGACCGAAAATTACCGGAGACCCGATTTGCCCCGGTAGAGCGGTTTGTGGGTATTGAACCAACTGTTTGGTGAGATCTTCGTCTCGAAGCGCCACCACAGCATCAAAGATACCAAGAGAAGGAATCGAAAGAGTATAGGAATCCGGAGCGCGTTCATCAACCTTTTTAGGCGAGGTAAATAATTCGTTTTGAATACTGCCCGGAAACCAACTGCTGGCCTTGGTATAGTCCAGACCATTAATCAACACAGGACCGGAACTGTCATTGGCTTTTGATTGGTAAAAAACAGGTGAAAGCAAACCAGAATCTCCCGAGCCAAATAATTTGATGTCTTTAAACTGATAACTAACAACAGGGTAAGAGACTCCGGCAAGAATTCCCAAGCCTAGAGCAGAAACCAACGTGGGAATGGTTTTGAGATAACGGGGGATGCGCCTACCCGGGTGGGGATTATCCGGTGTGGCCTTGCGATAGCTGTAGAGCATCTAATTTCCAACCATTTCGAACTTAATATTATTCCAAGGAAGGATTTTGGTGATCAGGGGAATTGGAGGATAGATCTTAATATCGGCCGAAGTGAAACCACTGATTGGTTCAAAGAAATGACGAATGCCGGAAGCAACCTTACCCCTAATGTACCCGGAGAGTTTTACCTCGTCGATTTTGGGAAAAAGAGTGGCGTCAATATTTATCTTGGCTTGGTATCTGCCATCTACCTTGATAGGATTTTCGACACGGATAACGGTAGTTTCTTTGGTGGTTGACGATCCGGCAGGAATTTGATCCTTAATTTGTTCCGCAACCAGATTGTATAGGTCCTCTTCGGAATAGACTAGGGCATCGAGGGAGCCGTCCAAAATGAGACTGATAGTGGTCGCTTCCTCGTTGAGATTACGGTCAAACTGTTTTTTGGTAAATTGGACGTCCGAAAGGGGTAGGGTCTTAAAACCAGGAGTTTGAGTTTCCGAGTCCGATTTAACCTGTGACTTGATCTTTTCGGTAGCAGTGGCCAGAACCTTATCTTGGTCGGCTTTGGAAACAGCGGTTACCGTCCTAGAATTTCCCCCAGTAAAATCCGATTCCGCGATAGCGGCGGCAATGGTTTTGGAAAAATTATCAACCGAGAAAATAGTGTTTTTGGTCAGATTGTATTCGGCACCGATCCGAACAGCAGAAACTTGAACCCCATTGGCCTTACCGGAGATGGGATCAATAGGATCCGAGCTAGCGGAAGCCACTGTAACCGGACTAACTAATGAATAGATGTATTTCCCGGTATCGTTGGTTATCGTTGTGCCTGCTTTAAGGACGATAGGAGCAGCCGACTTGTTGGCAATTGTAATAGTGCCGGTGGCTTTATCACCCACTGTTGCCGTACCGGTAGTAGAAACCGACTCGGTGGCCGTACCGGAAAATGTTTTCATAGAAGCAATTAAGGTTGGAATTCCAGCCTGTGGAGATTGGGCTATGGCGATCCCGATTTGCCGACTGATCTTCTGTGGGTCAAAGTGAATGGTAATTTTTGCCTGCCCGAAATAGAGGTAGCCAACAAACCCAAATACCAAAATAACAGGAATTATAAATAACATTAACCACGAACCACGAAAACGGGGAAGAGAGGGTAAGTGAAATTTCGGGATTGGAGGAAGTTTGACAGTCAAACGGGGTTTGGGATCAGGAAGAACCTCGTCGGAAAAAGCATATTCCGGTTCATCTCCGGATACTTCCGGGGAAGAACCGTCGACGGAGTTGATTTCCGGTATTGGAGGGGCCACGGGAATAGCAGTTGGGGCGGAGGTTTCTTCGTAGGCGAAGCCAAGCTCTTCCATAGATGAAGGTGTCTCTACGGGGATTACCAAATTTGAATCTTCACTGTCGATGGAGTTAGTGGAGGATTCATCTTCGACCACCTCCACTCCCAAGAACTGAACTGCTTCAACGCCACCGGTGAGGGCAATGGACTTGATAGAAAAATCGATCGGAAGGACTTCAACCTTCGGAATATGTTTAAAGGGCAAACGATCGGTCCAAGGGAAGGCCGTAATTTGTTGAGACTCTTCTTCGAGACTATTACCGTTAGTCAAGATAAATCTGGCCGGATAATTGGGCAAGTCCATTCTGGTTAAGCCTTCCTCGACATCATGAGCCAGATCCCCGGACCTAGCCGCCTCTTCGGTTTGCTTGACTTCTCCAAGGTAGACATAGGAAACTGCCACCTTGGAGGTATAAACTTCAAGAAGGATAACCGTAGGGGGCATGCCTTCTCTCTTTTTCAGGTAGTGGGCAACGGCACGGTTGGTTGTGACAACGCCTATTGGGTTAAGACCTAGTTCTTTACATAGATGAGTAATTAGCTTAGTTTTGGTGGCATGAATTTTGTCCTGCTCCATCCATGAATCAGGCAAACCAAAGATGACCCTTTTTGGCTCACCTTTAATAACTTTGATGGCCTGTTCCAAAGATGAGTCGACACCGTTGATAAGCGATTCTTCGTCCGTCCATGATTCGTAAGAACCAACGTTAACAATTTCCGGCTGACCTTCAAGAATTTCCCAAAGAGCTGTCTTGATCAGGGACTCATGAATTTCTACGGCCAGAAAATATTCCGGTTCCGGGACTTTTGATTTATTGCCAAATAAGTTAGCTAGATTCACACAATTACCTTGTCAAACAAATTGTAAATAGAGTCGGCGCGTTCCGGCTCCAAGAGATTCTTGTTTGACTATATTTATCTTAGCAAGTTCTGCCAGACTTTCCACATGTGGTCCGCCACAAAGTTCTTTTGAGAAGTAATTTTTCTTATCTCCGATCGTATAAACCGTAACTATGTCGGAGTATTTCTGTCCAAAAAAGGCAAGTGCTCCTTGTTCTAGAGCTTTTTCTTTGGGAAGTTCTTCTTTAGTCACGATCAGTCTCTCGGAAATTTTTTGATTAATTAAATCTTGGACCGCTTTGACTTGGATGTCGGATAATTTTTCCGGATGGGAAAAATCGAACCTTAAACGTTCGGAAGTAATATTACTGCCTTTTTGCTGGACATGAGTTCCGAGAATTTGACGAAGGGCTGAATGTAGAAGATGGGTAGCAGTGTGATAGGCAGTGACGACATTGGAGTGATCTGCGAGACCACCTTTGAACATACCAGCAGAGGCTGTGCGGCTGAGCTCTTTGTGCTTTTCGAACTCTATTTGAAACTGTTGAATGTCGACTTGTTTACCCATCTGGGAAAGAATTTCGGCAGTGACTTCGAGAGGGAAACCGTAATTCTGATAAAGGTCAAAGGCAAATTTGCCATCAACTTGGGGATTTTTTTGGAGTTCTTTGAGCCCCCGGTCTAGTGAATGACTAAATTTGGAGATCTCGACAGTAATTGTATTTTGAATCAATGGAAAATCGCCGGAATTAAAATACTGATCACCATAAAACTTGGTGATCACCCGGACAATGTCAGGTAACATGACAATGGAATCCCGATTGTCGGTTAAAAAATAGAGCTTAATAGCCGCACGGCGGAGAAGACGACGAAGCACATAACCCTGGCCCTTGTTACTCGGGAAAATACCATCCTTAATCAAGAAAGAAGCTGCGGTAAGGTGATCAGCAATGACGCGCATCGAAGGCCGGTGTTCTTCGATCGAATAGGAATGCTCCGAAATTTTTTCAATTTCTTTTATTACCGGAGCAAGAGAGGAAATGTTAAACATGTCCGGATCGTCTCGAACGGCCGCTTCGAGTCGGGTCAAACCACCTCCAAAATCGATATTTTTTTGAGGAAGTTCTTTGAGAGTTCCGTCTGCTTGTTTCACGTACTGCATAAAGACATTGTTACCGATCTCCACGAAGCGTCCGCAATCGCAATTGATGTGGCAGGGTTCGTTTTTCCACGGGGAATTTTCATGGAGTTTTCTGTCTGCACCGAAGTCGAAGAACACTTCACTATCGGGGCCGCCCAGCTCCCCCGCCGGCATTTGTTCCGGTGTTCCGGCGCGGGACCACCAATTCTTTTTGGCAGGGTAAGCAAAGATACGAGTACCCTCTTTGGCTTGGATGCCGACTTTGGCGAATAAATTTTTCCAGATCATAATGGCATCATCATCTTTGTCGACGCCGGAACCGCCAGCGAAAACCGAAACGTAGAGACGTTGTGGATCGAGACCAAGCCCGATTTTTTTGTCGGTCAAAAAAGTAAAGAAATAGGCGAGCTGTTCTTTCTTAAAATAATCACCAAGAGACCAATTACCCAGCATTTCAAAAAAAGTGGTGTGGCGATTATCCCCGACCTCGTCGATATCCTGAGAACGAAAACATTTTTGAGAATCGGCAAGTCTGGTACCCAACGGATGTTTTTGTCCGAGTAAGTAAGGCATCATGGGTTGCATACCGGAAGAAGTGAACAGCGTAGTGGCGTCGCCTTCCAACACCAGCGGGCTGGAAGGAATGATTTTGTGCCCCTTCGATTCCATAAAGTCGAAGTATTTTTGTCTGATGTCGTGTATGGTCATGTTCAGACAAATTATAACTTATGAACAGGATCTTGGAGAACAAAAAACCTACTCAAATGAATAGGTTTTGTCGTGATTGGTGAATTATTTTGGCCAGTCTTGGCCTGGTGTCCAACTTCTTGCCTGCCTTACCTTTTTTCGGTTGTGAGCGATCAACGACACAATGATAATCACAAGAACAATGATCGCTAACAATACCAGACCAACGTCAGCTGTTCCGAACATGAGACCTCCGTATATTAGGTGCGATTTAGAATTCTAGGGTATTCTATCAGGGTTGGCAGTGAAAATCAAGTTATGGGGTTTAATTTGAGGCTGGGAGCAGAAAAGAAAAGCGCCCCGGTGAAA
>DQFC01000035.1 GCA_003531665.1 Candidatus Collierbacteria bacterium | reverse complement strand
TGAACCTTACCGGGATCCAGCCAAGCTCCCTCTATCTCCAAAGTGTCCACATCATATTTATGATCAATCAACCACTGATAAGCCGAGGAGATTTCGTACTCTCCCCTAGCTGAAGGAACAATCTTGTCCTTACCTCGGAAACATTTATAAATTATATTATCGAAGAAATATACACCGGGTACAGCAAAGTCGTGGGGAGGATTCTCCGGCTTCTCGACGTACTTGACCAATTTACCGTTTTCGTCAAAGTAAGGAACGCCTAGACGGACATTCTCCGGATGGTGTACAAGACCCACCAAGCCCTTTGGCTTCTTCTTTCTAAAGTGATCGGCCAAGTTTTTTATACCGCCGGTAAAAATATTATCGCCAAGGTGCATCACAAATGAATCTCCATCAACAAATTTTTCACAGACTTGAAAAATATTGGAAAGACCACCACGAGGATTTTCTTGAAGAATATAGGTGAAATTCACTCCCCATTGAGATCCATCTCCCAGGAAGTTTTGAATAATATCCAACTGACCTGGATTGTAGGTAAGGGCAATTTCTTTTATTCCAGTATCGGCAACCGTTTCTACGGGATAAAGGATCAATGGTTTGTTGGCCACGGGAATAAGATGCTTGTTAGCAGTAAACGTCAGCGGTCTCATTCTGGTACCCATTCCACCGGTAGGGATAATAGCTTTCATACAGGCTATATTATACGATACAGCGCAACTTTTTTCACTATAATAAACCTATAACAATGACACAACCGAGAAGAGCAAACAGGACGTATTCAAGTATGATTTGGGGGTAAAATGTGTGCTCTCGGAGGTGGTGAATGACACCCCATATGATATAGATAAGAGACACACTAATGATGGTAATTGTCTGAAAAAGCTTGTTTCCGTTGAAAATTAATATCAAAATAATGGCAGAAGAAACCAATAAACTAAGGGCTAAATAATCAATAACTTTCCTTATAGGCTTTTTCATAGAATGATGCCCTGCTTGATAATGATAAGAATAGCCGACAAACCGGCGAAATAAGTAAGATGGGCCCAGGTATCTCCGGAAATACGGATGATGTTATATCTCAAGACAAAAATCCAATCCAAGCTGAGGGCAAAAAGAACCAAAACAACAAAAGCAAGAGACCACGATCGTTTTAGATCCAATGGAGATAATCCGGAAGAAGGAATCANNTCGAGTGCCAATACCGGCTTGATCTCTACTCGATCTGAAGCAATGTTGGATACCGAAATTTGTGGAGCACCAAACATCTGAACCACGATCGTCGTTTCGACTCCATTTATATAACCGTCCATGACGGCAATACCAATGTCTTTGTAGCGATGGTCCAATAGATTTTGGCGGTGAGTGGGAGAGGCCATCCAAGCCTTGACAATGTCGGTTGAATTTCCAAAGTCTCGAGCCAGATTTTCGCCCGCATGCTGATATTTGTAACCGGAACCGGTAATGAAAAACCAGGGTTCGGTACCCGTAGGTGAAACGTGTGCCCAATATCCTTTGGCGAACATATCGGCGGCTTTGGCAAGGGCGGCTTGATTTAATTCCGAATTTTGTTTGACTATAGTAAGACCGGCATGAAGCCGCTCGTTGTTCGTAAGTTCGATCACCTTAGCGGGGTCTATTTGAGAAGCATAACCGAGAACTCCAGGCAGGAGACCAATGGTAATGTCAACGATGGACCGGCCCATGATATACAAACCTATTAAAATAACTATCGACCTTGGCCAGAGGATCTTGGCCTTGTGATTGTTGTGAGGATGTGGAAAGAAAAGGGTGAGGGCAGGATGTGCCATATCTTAGATCATTATGCCATAGGAAATATTAGTTGAATATAGTTACTGTCCAACTTTGGCAAGAACCCCGTTGATCCTTTTATATACACGTTTATTATTCTTCATAACCTTTCTTTTGATCTCTTGTTCTAAATTTATATTGAGAATCTCCGACAAACCCAGAAGATAGATGGCGACATCGGCCAACTCTTCGCCGACGGTATATTCCTTTCTGTAGTGGGCACGGCAGGCTTCGGAAACTTCTTCGTGTATTAGACAAAACTCTTTGTAAATATCGGTTGTGTTGAAACCCTTCTTTATCTTATTGGCGTAAATTTGTTTTTGGAGTTTTTTGAGACTGACCATGTAACAGTTTTATATCCTGGATGCCTGAATTACAAGCCGCTTCAGTGAAGTTCCCGGAGGCCAACAAGTCATGAGGGTTAAGGTTTCCGCTTCGGCTTCATACATCAAGAATCGAATCGCGTCAGAAGCTACGATTTGTTTCGTTTGTACCAGATAATTGAACTCTTTTCCTTCGTAAAAAAGCTTGATATCATCGTCCTTTTCCATCTTGGATAGAAGATAAAAAATGGAGTTGTATTTTGCCGCGTTGAGAAAATCTGCAGAAGAATGAGAAAACAAAAAGATGTTCCCCTTTTGCCCCGGCAGAGCCGAACCTTTGGCATGAGCCACTCCCCTAGTCAGAGCGATCTGATATATGTCTGAATTGTATGGATCGACACCCTTGATGACGTGAGAGTTGGCTCCGATCTTGGGAACCATAATCCCAAAGTCGGTATCGACAGGAATGACCTGTTTGATCTCTTGGGGACTGTTGTAGCGACCAAGTTTATAATTGATTTCCTGCTGAAGTACAGGAATAAAAGTGCCGCCCAAAACAACGAGGGCAAAGACAATTAGTGCAATTCCCAGAAAGTATTTCATTTAACGCTACTTCGATTTGGATCTACGGCGGGACTTCATAAACGAATAGGCGACGATAACCGCTGCGGCGACTAACAACCACTTGGTGATCTTTTTCCGGTCTTCGGTGGAAGTACCGAGAATAGAAGGTGTGGGGACTTGAGAGTTGTCGATTATGGGTTCGGGGGTCGTAGAGCCCGACAGACCCGGTTCGGTGACCTGGGCAGAGGCATCACTGAGTACTATGGCGCCCGTGCCCGCTTGACTTCCGGCGACGGAGCCGGTGGCGGTTGTCGTGGTGGTAGTGGTCGTCGTGGTGAAGCTATCACCAGTTGTACCGGAGGCGTTGTCCGAGCTATCTACCGCCCGAATGACGTAGTAATAATCCTTGCCGCAAACAGGAACACTGTTGACAATTTCTCCTTCGGTATTTGGAGAAATAGTTAATGAAGTGAGGACGGCACCTGCGTCGACGTGAATGTTCAAAGTGTCCGAACGGAAGAGCTGAACCTTGACTGTTTTCCCGTCGTCAGCAGTCTTGAACTTGATCTTGTAGTCGCAACTATTGAGCCTTTCCTTGGAATAGTTTGAGGGAGTACTTGGCCCGGAAGTGTTGTAATCGACCGTAACCTCACTACTGGGATTTTCTACGTATGAAGGTGAGTCTACCGAAGTGATCACCTTGAATTTATATATTCCATCGGCATTTAAGATACTATTGGTGACGCTACAGAAGTCGGTGTTGCCACCGGCAATCATGGTCTTGGTGACATCGAACTGAGAAAAACTTCCATCGGAGGGACCTTTCTTATAGCACTTGACTGTAATTTGACGTCCGGAAGTGACAGTGTCCAAAGCCACAAACGTAAGTTTAAAATTGTCTTGATTGGAAGGCGACTTTGGCTGACCCAGACGGATCGAAAAATCGAAAGCTAACGACATCTTTGGTAAAACCAAACCGATGAGCGCTAAAGCAGTGATGAGGGTAAGTTTTAGTTTCATGTTATTTAGATGTTCTTAGTAATTTAAGACCAAAGTAGAGGGAGATCAATGAGGCCAGAAGCCAAAGTTCGTTGGCTCCGGTGGCGGGCAGACTGGTGGAAGCGCCGAGCACTTGACCTTCAACTTTTTTCTCAACATCGTAGATTTCGGCCCTAGTCTGATCTTTGGTGACTGATACACTAGTTCCTACAAAATTGGTGTCGATAAAACCTTCAGTTTGAGCCAGAGCCCACACCTTTTCTTCTGATAAAGATGTTCCCACCGCCCAAGCAGAATCCGGGTAAGAGCCGGGCTGTTGATCGGAAGAAATATCGGCGGTGTAGAAAAGCTCAATCTTGTCACCCTTATGTACGTTACCCAGACTCCATGTGCCCGGAGAGCTATAAGTAGGTGCCGGGAAATCGCTAGAAACATCCAGATCGTTGATCACCACTTGGTAAGAGCCGGTACGGTAGACAAAGCCTTTGGGAAGTAGATCTTTGACGACCAGATTATTTACATCTGCGTCTAAAATATTGATAAGAATTCGGTAGCCTACTGAACCGCCGGGTGTCTTGTCCGAACTGTCATTGTTTGACTTGCTAATACGGATTTCCGGATTGGAGTAATTACCTATATAACAAGTAATGTCGTCCCCGGGATTAATATTTAGTCTTCTGGACGAGGTATACATCTCATCAACACCTTCGTCTATTGAGGGACAGAAGATGTTGGATTGGTGCCATTTTTCCTGCTGATTTTCGGAGAGATCGTACCAACCCGGCATAAGATCTTCAAAAGTGGTTTCGCCATTCTGACCGGTGGTTTGGGTATCCGCTATCGATTCTTCCTTTGCCAAATTTATTTCCCAGTCGGACAAAGTTACTTCGTTCTCATCTTTTTCGCCGTTTTGGTTATCGTCGCGGTATTTGACGACAGTCAATTTACCCAACTCGACATTGCCGAATTTGTAGACAGGCCCGGGGACGGCGTTCACTTCTTCTTCAAAGCCGTTGGAGTTTCCATCGGGCAAAGACATCGTGTGGCAGGATTCCGGGAATGTCTGTGACCAACCGGACTGTTGCTCCTCACAAACTTTGTAGCGACCGGGGAATAAATGTTCAAACCAATACCAGCCGTAGTGAGTGTCTCCATCGTCGGTGACCATGGATTTTATTGGGGTAGTGTTGAACCCTCGAAGTTCGGTGTTCCAATCGTAAAGATTAATGGTCCAGCCGGATAGTTTGGGTTCGTTAAAATCAACTTCTCCGTCAAAGTCATAGTCGCTCCATTTGTATCCATGAATCGTGCCATTCGGGGTGTTGTAGAAAGTACAAGTAGTGGTTACCCCATTACTGACGGTGACTCCATCCATACTGTCGGTATCATCGAAGGTTCCGTTACGGGTGCCGCAGGTGGCCGAGAAAAGATCATAACCCGGTTGGGTAGTTTCCACTATCGTGTACTGACCTGTTTTTAGATTCGAGAAGGTCGCGGTCCCAAGGGTGTTGGTGTATTGGGCGGCGGCATCGGTAGTGTCTTGGCCGGTTCCGTCAATATCGAATTGCCAGTTTCCTCCGGCTGATTGATCGCCTTCGGTTTCCAGATCGCCGTCGATATCAATTATCTTGTTGACTACGATGGTGCCGGTATTCCTCGTATTGGTGATGGTACAACTCACATCCTCGCCCTCATCCAAAGTAACGGTGCCTAATAATGCCGATGGGCATTTGGTATCACCGGTAATCGAGTCGAAGGAGTAGCCGGAAGGACCGTCCTCATCAAGAGAGTAGGCTTTGTTAGCATCGACAGATACCGTTTGACCTGAGGTGGTGTGATTTCCACCGATGTAAAGATCGAAGTCCTCAGCGGTGGCCGAGCCACCTTCAACTACTTTACTTAAGGTAATCGTGGGAGCAACATCGTCGTTCGTAATGGTGCAAGTGAGATCATCACCCTCATCCAAGGTGACAGTGCCACCCAATACTGCAGGACATTTGGTATCACCGGTGATCGAGACGAAGTCGTAGCCGTCCATTTGAGTTTCATTGATCGTATATGGAGTGTTGGCTAAGTAAGCATTCTCCGATCCGGAAAGTACGGAGGTTCCACCAACGGTGAGTTGGAAATCATCAGGTGAGGCATTGCCACCATTATCTTTTGTAACGATCTTAGTAACGGTAAGTTTTGGTGCAATGTCGTCGTTAGTGATCGTACAAGTTTTGGTTTCACCGAAGGCGATCGTTCCTCTACAATCCGCACCAAGGGATTTTCCGTATCCGGGGAAGGAATCTTCATCGACGGAATATGAACCCGCATCGAGAGTAATAGTGGTTCCGGTTTCTTCGCCGGGGAAAGAAGCATCACTCACATTGGTTCCGGTCACGTTCATGGTGAAGTTACCTGCGACACCATTACCATTATTGTCGTTAACCACGTGTTTGGTCACAATCAAAGTGGCAGCCTCTTGTTTGTTGGTTATATATATATCATGTGAGCCACCACTGGTAACAGTGACGGATCCACCGTTGGTAGTACTGACCCAAGAATATCCTGCGGGTTCAGTTCCTTCGGAAACGGTATAAGTACCGGGGATCAGGTTGTCATAAGTGGCTGTGGTGTTTTCGGAAATGGTTTTCGGGTTGGTGCCATCGAGATAAGCAGTAAATGAAGTGTTGTCGGTCGGGTCGGAGATCCCATCAGTTCCTAGCACATTCTTATGAACGACAATCGTTGCTTTCTGGAAATTACCGAAGTCGGCTGAAGCCGGAGTGTTACTATTTACGGTTCGTTGGCGACAATGAGTTCCGTTGTAGAGTGTGCCTGTTTTTGGATTGGTTTGGACCCAACCATCTTGAAGAGTCTCACAGACATAATAAGTGCCGGGAAGAAGGCTGGTAAATTTGTATTGACCGAGGGTCCAACTGGAGGTACCGGTAACTGCTGAAGAAAGTGGGGTACGAGAACTGTCTAGCAAGCTTACGGTCCAGCCGTCTAATCTGGGTTCGTCTGCGTCCTGATCTCCGTCACCATTGAGGTCATTAAATTTATAACCGGTAATAGAACCGTATTTTGTATTCGTAAAAGTACAGGTGATATTTTCGCCTGGTTCGTTTAGGGTTAAAGTGGCGGTCCGACCGGTAGGATCTGTAATGGCATCAACGTCGCCGGTACATCCCAAATCAGTTAGTTTCCATCCCGTGACAGTACCTTCAGTAATTGTGTAGGTGTTACTGCCAAGATCGGAAAAAGTAATACTGTTTGGGAGTGTAGCATTAGAATCATCGTCGAGAGTGAATGCTCCAAGTGTGCCGGAGAAAGAGAAGTTTTGGGCGTTATTTGGCTTGGCGTCTTTAATGATGGTGATGCTCCCTCTCATCTGGTTTCCAAAGTCAACACCGGTAACATCTGTACCGCTGACAGCAACAATGTCGGAAGGATTGTCTGAAGTTTGTGCCCAACCGGTTTGAATAACTTCTCTGACTCTATATGTGTCGGGGCCGCGATCCGTGAAGGAATAGTTTCCGGAAGAATCTGTGGTTGTCGAGGCTAGAACGACATCACTTGTGTTTAGAAGTTGGATAGTCCAGCCACTCAGACCGGTTTCGCCGGTATCTTTATCTCCGTCACCGTTTTGATCGTTGTATTTTTGGCCGGAAATGGAAATGTTTTTGAAGTTTGTGAAACTACCTGTGGTATCTTCGGTTCCCGAGTTGATAGTGACATCATAAGAGGTGCTTCCCGTAGGGGTCCATCCGGACGGGGTGTCTTCGGTAACCGTATAGTTGCCGGTATTCAGACCTAGGAATTGGAAGAAGCCTGTGGAGTCGGTAGTCGTGGATAGGGTCGCGGTACCTGTTAGATTGATGACCCAATTAACTATTCCAAGTCCTGTCGAGGCGTCATATTTGTAACCGGAAATGAGACCGGCTTTTTGTTTGTTTACTATATTGATGGTGGCGAAACCATTGGAATAAACAGTGACTGCACCGTCCTGACTGACCCAAAGATAGTTTGTTTCATCAGATTCAACTGCCCCATATGGTCCGCCGGGATTCACAGTAAACATAGCGGGGTATCCCTCGGAAAAATCTTTTGTTTCACCATTTAAGGTGACCGAGAAAATATTGGGGTCGGTAACGTCGGTAACACCGTTTGGAGCCAGAACGTCTTTGTAGACGGCGATAGTGGCTTTCTTTTGTTTGTTAATGACGGTAATGGTTTTTTGTTCTCCCGGATTGAGGTGGATTTGGTAACCGGGAATACCGGGAACGTAGTCTTCAGAAATGGAAACAAAGTCGTAATTTGCATCGTAACCTTCGGAAACAGTGTAATCACCTGCGTCAAGTGTGAAGACGGCGTTGTCCCCTTCTCCGAATGAGGAATCAGTTTGAGTGCTAGTGTTAAAAGAAAACTTGTGGGCATCATCGACCGCACCATTATCAGGATTTAGGACATCTTTAACTACCGTAAGTCTTGCCTGTTGATCGTTATTCGTTATGGTACAGACAGCTGATTGACCCAGCTCTAAAGTAATAGTGTTGCCATTCTGTGTTCCGGTACCGGTACAGACCCAATCACTAGCAGAGTATCCAGAAGGACCGGTTGATTCCGAAAGAGTGTAAGTTCCGGCTTGAAAAGTTGAGCCGCTGACCACATCGGTAGATCCTGCCGCACCTGCTCCGGATAGGGTTCCGGCCGTACCACCATCTGCAGTTAGTGTCCAAGCGGATTCGGGCGAAGTGCCTCCGTTATCATTAACAACAATTTTATTTAGTGTTAAGGAGGGGGCATCATCATTGTTGGTGATGGTACAGGATTTGACATCACCGACAGAAAGAGTAACTGAACCGCTTACGTCGCAATCTCCGGAAATTACTCCAGTGTATCCGGTGGAATCGGTTTCGCTAACGGTATACGTTCCCGCATTAAATCCATTTTGAGCACCGCTTTTGACGCTAGAGGAACCTACGAAAAGTGGAAAATCAGAGACCACTTTGGTCCCTCCATTGTCGTTAGTTACCACTTTTGTAACAGTCAGTTTTGGCTGCACATCATAATTGGTGATGGTACAGGTTTTGTTTTCACCAGGTAAAAGAGAAGTGCTTCCGGCGGCATTACAATCGCCCGTAAAATAGCCTCCCGTGTATCCGGATTGCTGTGTTTCAGTAAGAGTGTAAACTCGGTTGGCCAATAAAGTATTCGGAGTACCTGAAGTAACCGAGTTACCGTTTATAAAAAGCGGAAAATCGGCGGCCTCAAGATTTCCACCGTAATTATTGGTGACCACCTTGGTGAAAGTAAGTGTAGGAGCAATGTCGTCGTTGGTGATGGTACAGGTTTTATTCTGGCCAGCTGTAAGAGAAACATTGCCATTAGCATCACAATCTCCACTAATCGCTGATGTATATCCTGGGTCTGAGGTTTCGGATACTAGATGGCTACCCAAGGAAACTGTGTTGGCAGTGCCCGAGGTTGCCGAAACAGAATCGATGAATAGCGGGAAGTCGGAAACCGTTTTTGTTCCGCCGCTATCATTGGTAACAACTTTGGTAACTGTGAGATTGGCGTTTTGTAAGGCATTGTTGAAAGTACAAGATGCGTTAGTGGGAGTGGTTCCGGAAGCGATGACCGCAGTGGCGGTACCGTCGGCAAAGGTACAGTTTGTTCCGGTTCCGGAAGAGAAAGAATAAGTTCCCTGCGAAAAATCAATTTGGCTTTCGGCGATTGAGTGACTGCCATCGGGAACGACGTTGACAAAAGTGACTTGGCCACTGGAGTTCGTATTAATAGTAGTTATCCCGTCCAGAGCAAAAGAGAATTCGCCAGCCAATGCTGTGGATTCAAAAGATCCGTTTCCGTCCCGATCAATCATCTTGGTGACGGTAATCTCGGGAAGTTCAATAACTTGGTTGGCGGGGACAGGAACGTTTTGTGCTCCCTGCTGGGCAACATCTCCACCGCCAGGATTTAGGCGGCTATGTTGAGACGAACCGTTGCATTGACCAGCTTCATCAGAGAGTTTGAGAGTGTAATACACCGTGGCTTCTCCATTGGAAATTGAGCTGGAATTCAAGACGACAATCCATTCTCCGTTTGAAGTTCCAAAACTGTCGGCCGTCGGGCCGCTGGAATAAGTGATCGTCGGACTGGTACCGGAAACATTAACGATAGACCCTAATGAAAAATAGTTGTCGAAAAATAAACAAGTGCCATCATCACCAGTAAACCGAACTTGAATTTGACCAATGGTGGGGCTATCCTTCGTCTCTACATTGAAGCGGAAATTAATGTATTCTCCCTCCGAATATGTGGTGACATTTCCCCCAGCATATGATCCATCAGACATTTGTCCATCATGACTTTTGGCGGTAATTTTGGCTTCGTCGGTGAAGGTCATGGAGGCAACAATTTTGCCGGAGGAGTCGAGGGCGTCAACGGAGTAGTTTGGTCGATAGTGGCCGTCGAGTTGGTAAGCATAGGAAAGATTGCCGTTTTCGTCCGAAGTGACTTCAACTTTGAAGGAAACGTAGGGCATGTCGGATGACATGACGTGGAGAGTGTAAGTGGTATTAGGAAGGAAATTGGTGCCGGTAATGTAAGCAATTTCGGTTGGGAAATAGTCGGCTTTATCGGTAGTAAGAGTAGGTTGAGGTAAGAGGGCTTGGGAAAGTTGGGAGGAGACGGTAACAGATTCGGGAACGGAAGTAGAGTCGGAATTATTTATGGATTCCTGGTCGGAGCCAGGAATGACATTGGAATTTTGATTATCAGTTGGGGGGGCTTGAGAGTCGGTGTTTGAGGCAGGTTCGGGAGTCACTTCTGAGGTGGTGGTAGGGATTATCTCTATAGTAGGAGTGACTTCGATGGTTGGAGTGGGAGTTTCTTCCGGAGTGATCATAGGGGTCGGGTCCTGTGTCGGCATGGGGGTAACTTCTTCTGTAGGGGTTGGTGTGATCTCTTCGGTGGAAGTAGGTGTAGGGTCGACAGTGGGAGTAACCTCGGGAGTGATTTCCGGCGTCGGCGAGGGTTCCTCGGTGGGGGTCGGTGTTGGTTCAGCAGTAGGGGTAATTTCTTCGGTTGGTGTGGCAGAAGGAGTGGCGTCGTCGGCGTAGACAGGTGAAATCAAGAAGGGGGTAAATGTTTGTAAAACTAGATTGAACGTAAGAATAACAGAAAGGATCTTCTTCGACATCTTTTGTTTCATTATGATGCGATTGTTGCACGGATTATAAGCTGTGTCAATAGGGCTCAGAGATTTTTTGTGAGGACCACGTTTTCGGGGTGTAAGTATGAGGAATCGGTGTGACCAGAACCGAGAGACTCACCAACATTGATCAGACTGTCTTTGACGTCGACCCAAGAAGATTGTGGATTACTCCATATATATAGTGCGGCTGCACCGGAAACATGAGGTGTAGCCATACTGGTACCACTAATAGTGTTGTATCCCCCACCCTTCCAAGAGGAAAGAATCGAAACTCCTGGGGCACCGAGATCGACAATATTTGAATTGAAATTACTAAAAGAAGCAAAGGTATCGTCGTTACCATAATTGGTATTACCGCCAAATCCCCCAGATAAACCATCGGTGTCTACAAGCGCCGATACGGTGATGACTGCGTCATCATAGGCCGCTGGGACATGATTGGCCGCGTCATCTTTTTCATTGCCGGCGGCTACAACATAAGTAATGCCTGCATCTCTTGATCTACAAATGGCTTGATGAAGAGCGTCGCCATCGGTATTGCCACAGTTATTGTCGCTATTACCACTACCGCCAAGACTCATATTGGCTACTTGAATAGTGTTCTGATGATCTTTGACCTGTTGCGTGACCCAGTCGATACCACAAATGACGGAAGACCAAGAGCCATTTCCTCTTTTATCCAGTACTTTTACCGCGTAAAGATTGGCCTCGGGAGCGACACCGATCACTCCAAAAGCATTATCTCTGGCGGCGATAGTTCCGGCAACGTGGGTACCATGTCCGTTATCATCATTACCGGTAGAGGTTCTGTTCACACAAGTGACGTTTCCTTTAATATTTTCAATCAGATCGGGGTGTTTGAGATCGATGCCGGTATCGATGACGGCGACACCAATATTTGTTCCCAGATTGGCAGTGTTCCGGCCGATTCTCTTGATACCATTAGGGATAACTTGCGTAGGTTGGGGAACCGGAGAGGGAGTGGGTCTGCCTTGTGTATGTACATCGGCCGAGACAACCCTATCTACGCTGACAAATTTTACAGAAGGATCTTTTTTGATTTGTTCAAGCATGGCGTCCGGAATAGTCGCCGAAAAGCCTTTGATGGCATGACTGTAAGTGTGGGTCAAGCTCAGCCCGTATTTCTGAGCCATTTTGTTTGCATGTTCGTTGGGAGCGGAAACATTTTCGTTGAAAACTACTATATATGAATCGGGGGTATTTCCATCAGCTACCCCAGCGTGTCCCTGAGCTCTAACTATTAAAGTCATCGAACTGTTGATCAAAAGCCCAGACGCGAGTGATAGGACAAAATAAATTGCTTTCTTCATGAAAAAAGCTTAACCGAAAAGAGGACCTAGGTCAAATCGAGACTTTAGTTTGTTTAGAGGGAGTGATGCTGGGGGCAGAGGAATAGATGGGTTCGATGGGATTTTTTTGACCATTGACCTTGATACCGAGCGCAAATCCAAGAGCGTTGGCAATAGTGACGCCAATGCGGGTACCGGTGAAGGAGCCGGGGCCGGGATTGACCTCTACCTCAGTGATATCCTCCTGCTTGAGATTTTCTTTTTCCAGGCAAGAAAGGAAAAAGCCAAAAACATCTTGATTCCGAGGGGAGTCTACCTTGTTCACAAATTCTTTGTCGCCCAGGCGGATGAGAACTTGGGTGTTGTCGGTGGAGTCTAAATATAATTTCATATTTTAGATTGTATATTTTATATATATTAATTGCTTGAGGAATTTCCGTATACAAAAAACCCATCCTTGTGAGATGGGAAGTGATAGATTAACGAAATTCGAAATAGCCGGTGCAGAAAAGCCAATTGGTAGCTTGGGTACCAATCAGTTGTAATGGGGTGGAAAGGCTCTGACAGGCATTAACACCTTTCTTGGCTCCAACGGAAAAGATATTCATTTTCACTAATGTCTTGGTATACCGTGTGACTCCATTGAAGGTGATGCTAACAATTTGGAGTTTGCGGGTAGGCGCAGTGACAACCCTACTACCGTTGACAAGCGATATACGGATCCTGTCTGTCGTGGTGACAGTAAAAGGAACAGTAAATGAATAAGTCTTGGAGACAGTGCCGACGATAATTGTCTTGACATATCGAGTGCCAATACTTAACCGCATTTTGGTATCCGCAGTGGTTGCTCTGGCCTTTACAGTGATGACAGTCTTCGCGACAGTCGGTGTCGCTGTTGGAGTAAAGGTGGCAGTAATGGTCGGAGTTGCGGTGACGACCGGAGTGGGTGTGGGCACATTGAGCTGCTCAAGCCAAAGACCGGGCAAGGCGGAGAATTTCCAGACATTTGCGGCGGAAGTTTCGATGTAGGGCTGATTGTTTACCTCGACGAGGAAGTGAGTTGCCCCATCGGGAATTCTGGCCTGAAGGCCGTCGCCTGCGGTAACCCAAAGGCTAGTGGTAGTTACCTCAGTACCGTTTAGCACGTAGTGAAGATTAGGCTTGACTGTTTCGTGCCAATAAGTGACGTAGGTTTTGCCCCAAGAATCAAGCCAAACACGAATGGGTTTGCGGTTGATCCATCTACCATCGACAGATATGACACGCCATTCGGGGGTAGCCTGGTCCGTAATTAACGGGGCGGGACCTCGAGTAAGAACAAACGAATCGACATTCCGGGGAATAGTCAGCATCAGTCCGTCACCCGACTTGGTCCACCAAGCAGTTGTCTGATGCTCGGCGCTGTCGTTATACAGATAGTAGATGACCGGAACATCGGCCGGATCGACATTTGGATTTGCGTAATATACCTGAGTGTCATTGCCGGCATTCTTATAAATCCAAACTGTTTTTTCGCTCACCCAACGGCCACCGGAGTAGTTACCCCAATACCAAGATGCCCAATTGTCGATCTGTGGCTTTGGGCCACCTTCAATTTGAAAAGCAACGACATCGGCGGGCAGAATCATAAAGTAATTGGTGTGTCCATCTACTTCCTCTGACTGCCAGAGATCAGTCCTGATTTCCAATTCTTGTCCATAACGGCCCAAAGAAACCGGAAGCGGGGACCCCCAATAGTAGGTGATCTTGGTTTGGTCACTAGGCAAGATAATGACACTAACGATTTTTTTCGTCAGCCAATAATTGTTTTCGAACCACATACTAGTCGCGTATGTTTCAACTACCGGCTTGATCCAGCGATCTACTTTCATGGCCTCGTAGGTATCGGGAATGATGGCTTCGATCCCCGACCCATCAGACAGTTCGTACCAGAGATCCGACACGTATAGTTCCTGATTATTACCGGAAACGTAGTAACGGATTTGTGGTCTGGTGTGATCACCCTTGTATGTCAGGCGCACCTGACCCTGTTCATCGGACCAGACAGACAACTTCTTCCTCACCACCCAATGCGGATCACCGGCATCGGTGTACCATTCGTCGGCGTTAGAACTGTCGATAGTAGGGACAAAGCCTTGATCCACCAGAAAAGAGTCCACGTCGGCGGGAATAAGCGCTTCGATACCGTTCCCCACCGCGAACCAGCGAGTCCGAGTGACTTCCATGGGCTGACCGGAACGGGCGAGATAGAGATTGACCTTGTTGATGTCGCCATTGTTCACTGTGACGTGAGTCATGTCGCCGGCATCTTTCCAGACCCAAACATTGTAGGCCACTTGTTCGCAGTTTGAGCTGTTCGTGTCCCACCAGATGTTGATCCGGGCATCTCCGCCGGTGTTGTTGTGAATAATAGTGACGGGGACGTCCCCACTGAGATGTCTAGCCGGACAAGCCTTGTTGCCCGATTCACTGGACCAAACATCCATGATGTTGCTGTCGCCAAGAAAGATCTTGACGCCATCATCATGATCGGAATAGAAGACGTAGTCTCCTTCAGGGAAGTTTATAGTCTGTTTCCAGACGCTACCCCAAGTTTGATCGGAGTCTCCGCAAGCAGTGCCGCCCTGATAGGGATCGATGTGAAACCAAGTACCGGCGATATCTGTCTCGCAATAGACTTGAGACAGAGAGCAGTTTGGGCCACTGCAGAGATTGGGGTCGTGGTAATACCACACATGCCATTTCTGCTGTGGCTGACAAGGCGCACCGTTCTGATCGATAGAAAAATTCAGATGCGCTTGGCCACCGGTGTTTTTCCACAAGATAGACAGACTCGTCTGTCCCGACAAATAAATGCCTGGACAAGTGGTGTTGTTTTCCGAGCTGTTGAGAACATCCATCTTGGAGGAACCGTTCACCCAGACTTTGACACCATCGTCATGATCGGCGTGGATGTAGTAAGTGCCGGGAGATAGATTGACTGTTTGTTTGAAGAAGGTTCCCCACTGATCTCCACCGTTTCCAAACGCTTTTCCGTCGGAGAAGTTTAGATTGAAGTTTGTACCCGACACGGTCGTTTGGTAGAAAACAGAAGTTGGATTACAGTTTGGTGAGTCGTTACACTCGTTGATCGAGGAAAACGCCTTCACCGTCCAAGTGCCATTGCCTGTCGGAGGAGCCGTCGGGGTAACCGTCGGCCCACCAGGAGTCACAGTCGGCACAGGTGTGGGGGAACCTCCAAAATCTACTAGAGTACCATCACCTCCCATGTATGTTGTATCTAAACTACCCCAAGTTATGGCAAGACTATTCCGGGTAGGTGCGCGCCCAACAGAATGTGGAACACCACTATCCCAAAGGTTGGAACTGCTTAACCCGTTGAACTGAATTAACGGGTCTGGGGGAGCATTTGAACAATCGGCGCACCAACCCATTGGATCTGTAACAGACCGGTCATTAGGATTACTAACATCCCCAAACAGAAATGTTTTGAAGTGCAGGTGGATGCCCATTTTAGGATCAACATCATAATTACCTGTTGAGTTTCCCTGGTACGCTAAATGCTGCCCTGCAATCACACATGATCCCATCTGTACTTGAAATGAGCCTGATTTTAAGTGTGAATAGCTTGTCGAATATCCATTCAGATGGTCAATTTTTATTGTCCATCCAAGCCAAGGGTTTTTCTGTGCGTAAACGACTCTACCTGAAGCTGCGGCGAGTATTTTTTCTGAACTTCCTCCAGCAAGTGCCCAATCGTACCCGTCGTGGCCATCATAGAATAACTGGGAGTATTCATCAGTGACTGCTACGTATCCCAAGATAGAGCCAACTCCTTGAACCTTTGTCCCAGCAGGAGTCTGACATTTACCGTACGAGTTGTTGGCACCGAAACAGTATCCATAACCATCACCTCCAGTAGCTACCTTTGGTCGAGCTTCCTCGCCAGTCCAAACGTCAATTTTCATCGACCTATTACATTGACCAGTTGAACATGCATAATTAGGACTGTCGTGATCAAACACGGAAGTCATCTTGTTGTGCCAATCTCCACCAGAATTTGTATCCCAAGGGAGGTAAAGAAAGTGTGTGGCTGGTGCTGCCTGGCAAGTATCTTGAGAAGCCGGTGAGGCGACGACTGATTTTGGTCTTGTTAACAAAAACAGACATATAACCAAGACAAATAAAAACAAACAACAGTATTTCAGTTTTTCTTTCAAATGACACGCTCCTTCTTTTTTTGAACAGAATTTTAACGTACGACCTGTATTGTATTATTTTGATCTATATAAGTCAATATTAAGTTTCTCTGTTATAATGTGGATATATGGCAAAAAAGTACTGTTTCCTGAGCATGGTTGTTCTCCTTTTGACTGCGGTCTTTTGTTGGTACAAATTTTCCATTGCGCCCACAAAATCAGTAATAAACACGGGTGTTACCACTTCCCAATATCCTAACAACATCATTTACAGAAATAATCTTACCGAAACTGAAGATTATTTCTACTTTAATAACAATGCGGGATTTGCCATTTCTGGCGTTATCCCAAAAAACTGGCAAACAGATTACAAAGCACAGGAAGAAGATCCTTCTCTTTTGTTTATTTTTAGCATTACAAAGGGAGAATATAAAATCGAAATAGATCGTTACTCAAAAGGTATGGGGTGTATCTATCCGGATAGTTTAAAATTCACAAAACCAGGCAACTCCAAATTCCCCTACGAAGGAAAGGTGAAAAAGCTATATGAAGTTAAGAATATTTTTGGTTCGACTTACAGAATCGACGAGCCCATTCTACAAGACAACCGGTCAATTAGTGGTACCTGTTCGTCTCCAAATGGACACCCCGACTCATTCTTGTCTTCTGGTATACATATAACAACGCCTGCAAAACAAGACCCAAAGACCGTCATCGAAATCAAAAATATCATCGCAAAACTTTTACCGATTTTTAACTAGAAACACGATTAGGGCAGAAATGTTTGTAATTCAGACAAGACCAACTATATATCTCGATGTTTAGGGCAAGGACGGAAATATTGAAATTAAACTTTGATTCTTGTTGCAGAATATCCCGCTGAATTGAAAATAAATTTGGTTTGTAAAATGAGTGAAGAAAAAACTACTATCCGATATGAAATTTGCCAACTTTAGATTCTCGCTCCAGAAGGATGGCTGAAAGATTAACTTGGCGATGTTTGATGATTTATGATTCTTATTTCACGCTCGTTTTCGGTGGTGGCTTTGAGGAAGATATCGGTGCGATGCTTGGGGAGAATGTCTTGGAATTTTTCCGGCCATTCGATGACCAGGAGATTGGTGGGGTCGGACCAAATTTCCTCCACATCAAAGGCTTTGATTTCTTCGATCGAGTTCAGGCGGTAGAGGTCCAGATGATATAGAGTTTTGATGACAGGGTGTGAGTTCACAGGATACTGACGCATAATGATAAATGTCGGAGAAACAAGGCGGGAAATGCCAAAAAAATAGGCTAGTCCTTGGGTAAAGGTGGTCTTACCGGCGGCCAAACTGCCATAAAGGCAAAGAGTTGTTCCCTTTTCCAACCCGGAAGCGAGACGGCCGGCTATTTCTTGGGTTTCCTCGGTGGACGAACTAACAAATAGCTGTTCCATAGCTTAAGTTTGATAATAAGTATTGATGAAAAAATTAAACCAAGAGAGTCGATGCCGACATCACGAAGCCTACCGGTGCGAGTAGGAATAAATAATTGGTGGATCTCATCCGTAAAAGCAAAAATGAGCGAATACAAAAAGGCTTTTGCCGGGCTTTTCTCCCCTACCGCTCGAAACATGAGAAACATTAATATGGTGTATTCAAAAATATGAGCCAACTTTTTTGAGAAAAAATCTTCGGTGGCCGTTCCGTTTACCGGTAGATTTGCTTTCGAAGACATTAGAAAAATGAGAATCATCCAAAAAACGACTGGAGTGTATCTAAGAAAAAATTTCTTCATGTAGATATTCTAGCCGTTCCGGTGTCTAAAATACAGGACACCTCCGGAAATGGAGGAGATGATGACACCAAAAATAAAGGTGTACTTCAGGACGGAGTTGTTAGTGTTTGGTTCTAGGATAATAGTTGTTGGTTCGGAAGAAGGAGTGGAATTAAGCAGACCGGAAGAGGTCGAGGTGCCGAGAATGGAGGAAGGGGAGGAGGTCGGAGAGTTGTTCGTTACCGGTTGTTGGTTCGAAACCGTAGTAACGGTAGGAAAAGTGGATTGCCGCGTTACGCTCGCAATGACAGATGGGGTGGAGGTGGGTGTTTTTGTAGGAGTGGGAGTTTTGGTTGGCATAGAGGTAAGAGTGGGAGAGGGTGTGGGTGTGGGAATCGGGGTGGTTGTTTGAGTTGGAGTGATAGTGGGAGGTGCTTCTGTTGGGGTGGAAGTGGGATCAGTGGTGGGAGAAATATCGGATAAGGTAACTGTGAGAGAATCGGAGTAGTATCCCGAACTACTTTCCCCCGTATAGCGTTTTAGTTTGAGAAGATATTCTCCTGGACCGTCATATTTTGAGCTTTCAGAGTCCGGCCTTACTAATAGTTTTTGAACTGTACCGGTTTCCAGAACGGGAAAGTTTGTCTGTATAAATTCTTTTTCGGGGGAGGAAGTATATGGGAACCACTCCCCTTTTTGCCCCCAAGTGAATCCAAAATAACTGCTTTGTTCCGGCTTGGTGAACATGGCCTGAATAAAATACGACGAGCCGGTCGCAGCTCCTGTTATCTGGGCATCTACTGAGTAATAATCGTTTACTTTTTCAAAATTGGAAAGATGAAAATCTATGGCCGAAAAACAAGACGAAGGAAATACAGAGGATAGCAGAAAAAGAAACAACACGGGCAGGATTTGTTTCACTTAATACCAATATAACAGAAGAAGGGTATATAAAGAAAAGAACCCCTTGCGGGGCCTTTTCTCGATTTACTATTGCTAGTATCTCTGATCGAAAACTTGCGTTCTCGACTATTTATGATTGTAAGTCACGATGAAACCAATGTCAACAGGTAAATTTAAAAAGAAAATGAGATCAACCTAGTCACGTAACAGAAGTTACGCGATACGGGCTGATCTCAAAATAATATTATCACTCGATGGCGAAAAAGCCAAATTCTTCAAATTCCGGGAGATATTTTAGATCAATGATGACACATTGATCCCGATCTCCTTCGCATTAGCTTAATTATTCTGCTCAGAAATAGTTGACGTGGAGGTAGAAGGTGTCGTTGGAATCGTCTGCGTGTTTGACATGAACATATTTGAGGGTACCACCGCCACAGGGGATTGATCCCCGATAGAGCTGACCCTTACGAACGGCCTTCACCGAATAATTGGAGGTATTGACCATATCGATACCCGTGTGTACGTCCCCAACATAACGCCTGGAAAAGGCGGTGTGTCCGTAACCCTGAGTAATTCTGATCTGATCATCCAACGGCCATTCCCAGCTGCCGGTAAGCGAAATAGGCCCATCGGGAGAATTGTCCCAAAGTAAATTATCTTTTGGCTTTAAGAAACCGGCGGGACTTTGGTGAGATCCATCTTTGACAACCTCAAAATGCAGATGGCCCCCGGTAGAGCAAGCCGATGATCCGGAAATAACGTTGGCAATTTTTTCGTTGGCAGAGACGTCTCGAACCAAAGACTCGGAACCCTTACCGGCAATAATACTTTCGATGGCTTCCAGTTCGGCACGAACCTTAGCCAATAAGGATTGGTATTTTTTTTCGTCATTCTGAGTCATGACCAAGAGACTTTGTTTTTCTTGCTGTTGGGATGATAAAGTTTTCTTTTGTGCCTCCATTTTTGCTTTTAACTTTTCGATTTCTTGTTGTTTGGTAACCTTCGTTTGCTTCCGGAGATCATAATCTTTCCGGGAGTTTTCCAGTTCGGTCAAGATCAATTGGTCTTTGGCTTTGAGAGAGTTGAGATATTTAAATTTCGTTAGATAGTCACCCATTGAGCCGGAAGAAAAAATAAGGTCTATGGAGGTAACTCGAGATCGACGATAACTTTCCTTGACTCTGGCAAGATATATTTTGGTTAATTCGGACATTGACTGTTTGACAGTATCCAAAACGCCGCTCAAAACAGTGATATCTTTTTCCAAAGAAGAGATTTGGGAAATCGTCTGATTGATTTGGGCTTGGGCTAAGTTGATCTTGGCATTGACGGAAGCGATGGCTTGTTTGAGAGTGCTTATTTGGTTCTTGGTAGAGTTTAAAATATCTTGACAGGCTCTTTCTATGCCCTGATATTCTTCTACCGACATGCCCTGATGAGTATCAATACAGTCATAAGCAACGACGCTCCAGGTGAAGGATAAGTAGACCGTAATAGATATAAAGGCAATGACCAGAAAAGCTTTCATCTTGATCTCTTTACAAATCTAGCGGCGGCGAAAAGGCTAGAGGTGAGAGACAGGATTAAACCAAAGGCTAATAAACCAATTAATAGGAAAAGGTAGATCCAGAAGGGTATGGGGAAAGAAATAACTCCTCCGAGTCTGGGCGCCAGAAATGGGGTGGAATACAGAAGGGCAATGAAACTAAAAATCCAGCCAAAGAGAGCCCCGGATAAACCGTAAATAATCGATTCGGTGATATAAGGCTTGATGATATAAAGGTTCTGTGCGCCCAAAAGTTTGAGAGTGCTGATCTCGGTACGTCGGCCGGAAATTTTCATGGAAATAATGATCATGATCGTCAGAATACAAACCACGGTGAGAGCGATGATGAGTACCAAACCTGCACCTCGAATAGCGTTGGTCCATTTGGTGAGCTCGGAGATAACGTCCTGAGGGAAATCAATTTCTTTCTTACCTTGAGGAGTGGTACTGACGATGTCCGATTTTTCCAATATGGAAACGATAGTATTGAAAACACCAGGGTCCGAAGCCGTAATCTCTACACTGGCCGGAAGTATGTCTGCGGTGACTATGCCCCAGTCCGTGACGGTTCCCAACAATACGGGGTCATTACCGACACTTTTTTTGTAAATCTCCAATGCATCTTGCTTACTAATATAGATGGCGTTTTTTACTCCTTGAGTTGTGGTCATGGTGCTAATGAGACCGGCGACCTGATCCGTAGTATGGCCGTCTTTTAGGTAGGCAATAATCTGAGGCTTGGTTTCAAAATTAAGCAGAATGGCGTGAGAGGCAAGGGTGACGAGACTGAAAATCCCAACAACAAAAAGGGTTAAGCTGATGATAAATACGGCAGACAAGGCTTGAAATGGTGAACGACGGATATTTTTTAGAGCGGTGTTCATGATGAATTAGATGTTGTTTTGTGTTTTTTCTCAAAATGAGTCTTGATTGGGGGTTTGCCCTCCTTGCCGGCGGGCAAGCCATCGACGTCTGAAATTATCTTACCCTTTTCTAGATGAATATTCCGATCCGGATTCAAACCAATCAAGGTAACGTCATGGGTAGCTAGGATAACAGTGGTACCATCGTCGTTAATTTTTTGCAAAAGTTTAAAAATTTCAATCGAGGTGTCTTTATCCAAATTGCCTGTTGGTTCATCTGCGAAGAGAATCGCTGGCTCGCAGGCGATAGCTCTAGCTATGGCGGCGCGCTGGACTTCACCACCGGATAATTGACCGGGGAACAGATCCCCTTTTCCGGGTATGCCTACCATATCCAAAAGTCTAATAATTTTTTCCCCAATTTTTTTTCTGTTGTAGCCTCCTATTTCCAAGGCGATGGCAATATTTTCACCAACTGTTTTATCCGGAATAATTTTGTAATCTTGAAAAACGAAACCCACCTTTCTTCTAATTAGAGAAATATTATTGGGTTTAATCTTGGAAAGATCCTCACCGTCAATTACAATTTTTCCTTTGGTGGGACTTAGATCATGAATCAATAAGCGACCGAGAGTTGTTTTCCCGGCACCTGATCTGCCGGTGATAATAACAAATTCTCCCGGGGAAACGGAAAAGTTTATATCATCCAGCACAACATCACCATTTGGATATGACTTGGTTACATGAGAAAAATCAATCAATTTATTTATACCTAATTTATATATATCCCCGCGTTCCCACCAAAAGCGGAAAGACGCGCGAGGAGGACAAGAACGTCATTTTGGTAATGGCATGTTCAGATTTTCGACTTTGACGCGTCCTACGTCCATAAGCCAGCCAGCTTTTTGACCTTTGAATGTTTCTCCCCAGACGGTGACTTGGTGACCAATGAGAGTATCTAAGTCGATCACAGAACTGGTCATGTAAACAGTTTGAGATAAACCACCAGGACGAACCAGCCTGTGAGTGCCTTCTCCGTTGAGACCGCCTTTGTCCAGCACGCCGGTAGCGGTAGTGTTGAAGGCTTTTTCGTCTGCGGAACCATAGATATCTCCAACTTTGACGCCGGTAACCGGAACTTCGGCTTGGATGTTTTTCAAATCACCAGAAGCTCTCCCGGCCGACTTACCGCCAAGAGAAGTTTTTAGGAAAGCACCGGTATAAAAACCGGCAACGGCTACAATGATATAAGTGACTACAGTAAGAATGTTTGTTTTGGAGATCATGCTCGTGTTAATAATTTTTGGTTGATAGACAGGAACTTCATTAGCCTTAGGAGTAACAGGGTCCGTTCTATCAAGATCGATTGTCTTTATTTCCATGACTTATCTTATCAAATTAATTGGAACTATTAATATAGATTGCCGCGCTACGGTCGCAATGACGGACTCTATGAGGCAAAGTACTTTAGTTCTGACTCGATAAAGCCATCCAAATTACCGTCGAGAACGGAGTCCGGATTGGTTTCTTCATACTCAGTGCGTAAATCTTTGACCAGCTTGTAAGGATGAAGGACGTATGAACGAATCTGGTGCCCCCAACTGGCGATCGTGGCACTACCCTTAATTTTATTTAACTCTTCCTGTCTCTTGGCTTCCTGAATCTCCCAGAGTTTCGACTTGAGGATTTGCATGGCAATTTTTCTATTCGCGTCCTGATAACGCTGAGTCTGGCACTCGACGACGATGCCTGAAGGAAGATGCTTAATGCGAACAGCCGTACTGACTTTATTAACATTTTGACCTCCTGCACCACTGGAACGGCTGGCCTCAAACTCAATATCTTCGTCACGGATTTCCACCTCGGCTTCTTCGGGGAGAAGGGGTGTGACATCGACGCCGGCAAACGAGGTCTGTCGCAGTTTGTCGGCATTGAAGGGAGATTGTCGGACCAACCGATGAGTTCCTTTTTCATTTTTCAAATAACCGTAGGAAAAACGGCCGTGCACAATATAGGTAACAGATTTAATCCCGACTTCTTCGCCGGGCGAGTACTCAACCGTTTCATAACTCCAACCTCTCTTCTCAAAAAATCGGGTATACATCCGGCTAAGCATGCTCGCCCAGTCCATGGCTTCGGTACCTCCCTGGCCGGCTTTGACGGAAAAAACGGCCTCCGAAGAATCGTAGGTACCGGAAAGAAAGGTAAGGAGTTCGGTCTTTTCGACGCTTCTCTGTAAAGTTTCGTAGAGAATCTTGATGTCTCTATTCAAACTTTCGTCCTCCGAGATTTTCGACATTTCCAGAAGTTCCTCCAGACTTTGCAGGTCGGCCATGAGCCGTTCGGTTGATTCGATGGAGTCGCGAACACCAGCCATACGAGACATAACGTCCTTGGCGTAAGCTTCATCCGTCCAAAGGCCCGGCTGCCCCGACTCAACAGTCAGTTTTTCCAGATCCAGACGGAGAGCCGGTAAGTTTAGCTTATCGACGATGTCCTTGGCTCTATTTTTGAGGCTGGTTAGATCGATCTGAGAATCTGAGATCATTAAGATATTCTATCTCATGTTCCGTTTATATATATTTTATAAAATCCGCTGTTGGCTTTTCCGATTAGAATTGGATAAAATAAACTAATGAAGTTCGTGAAACGTTTTTGGTGGATTTTTTTGATTGGCCTGTTGGCAGGTGGCGGATTTATGCTATGGAGAAACGTCCAAGCGAGTGAGCTGAAATCTAGAACTTACACTGTAAAAAAACATGATCTAACCGAAACACTTTCGCTGTCCGGTGAAGTAGATGCCAAAGAAAAGGCAGATGTCAAATTTCAAACTTCCGGACTGTTAACTTGGGTGAGTGTGAAAGAAGGAGACACGGTCAAAAAATATCAGGCTCTGGCTTCGCTGGACAAAAGAGAACTGACCAATAGCCTTAATCAGTATATGAATCTTTTCCTGAAAGAAAGATGGGACTTTGAGCAGGGAGTGGATGACAACAAAGACTGGCAGACAAAGGGAATGACGGATGCGGCCAGGGACGCGGTCAAAAGAACGCTCGATAAAAACCAGTTTGACCTGAACAATGCCGTGCTGGCCTTTGAAGCGAAAAACCTGGCAATCAAATTCGCCACCATCTTCGCCCCGTTCGCCGGTATCGTGACAAAAGTCGATGTCCCACAACCGGGAACCAATATTACCCCCGCCGGCGCCGTCTTTAGTGTTGTAAATCCGGCCAGTCTCTACTTCTCGGCTACTGCAGATCAGACTGAAGTCCCCGCTCTCCAAGTAGGAATGACAGGAACTATTGTGCTGGATTCCTTTCCGGAGCAGGAATTCATCGCCACAGTCGAAAGAGTTGGCTTTGTACCAAAGGAAGGAGAGTCCGGGACTGTTTACGAACTGATTATCAATTTTGACCCGGAAGAATCTCAAGAAGCTATCAAAATGGGTATGACGGGTGACCTTAACTTTGTTTTGAAAGAAAATAAAGGTGTCTTGGCTATTCCCGAAGCCTATGTCCAAAAGCAAGACGGCCGTTTGTTTGTGACGAAAATAATTCAGGGCAGACAGGAAAATGTCAGTATCGTTGAAGGTGACACGGTTGAAGGAATGGTGGAAATAAAGGAAGGACTAAATGAAAACGACGTCATCTATAATCAGCCTTAAAAATGTTTTTAAAGAGTATCTGCTGGGGGATGGCTCGGTATTTGTGGCTCTGAAGAATATTAATTTCGAAATTCACCAAGGAGAGTTCTCTGCCATTATCGGGCCTTCAGGCTCCGGCAAATCGACATTGATGCACGTGGTGGGACTGCTGGATAAACCCAGCCGTGGTGAGATTATCATAAACGGAAAAGATGTGGCCAAAATGAATGATAATCAGACATCCGTTCTAAGGAATTCCTATGTCGGTTTTGTTTTTCAGCAGTTTAATTTATTAAACAAGCTGACAATCAAAGAAAATATTCTGCTACCTGCAACCTATTGCAAAGAAAAGCTTGATTTCGATGCCGATCAAAGAGCGGAAATGCTGATGGAGAAATTTGGAATAATCTCCAAGAAAGATTCCTTTCCAAATAAAATATCCGGCGGACAACAACAGAGAGTGGCGGTCGCGAGAGCTCTTCTCATGAAACCCCAACTGATATTGGCCGACGAACCTACGGGAAATTTGGACCACAAAACCGGTAACGAGATAATAGATCTCTTTGAAGAATTGAATAAGTCCGAAAATATCACTATCGTCATGGTGACTCATGAAATGGAAATTGCCGAAAGAACCAGAAGACAGATTCGGATTTTGGACGGTGAAATTGTAAATGACAATAAATGAAAATAACCACCGAAATATCATTATTACTTAAGTCGGCGTGGGGGGATTTTCGGCGGGATAAAGTCAGGACCGCCCTTACGTCTCTCGGAATAACGATTGGTGTACTTTCTGTAGTGCTGCTCATTGCATTGGGATTGGGATTAAAAAATTATATTGAGCAGACGTTTGAGAGCCTGGGTGCCAACTTGGTAATGGTGATGCCCGGATCGGGCATAAGCAGTAATGGTCCGGCCGGTATGGTGGGTGGAGGAGCCGAATTTGACGAAAAAGATGTCAGAGATGTGCGGAACATCCCTAATTTGAAGTATGTAGTCCCCGTTTATTTCCGTTCTATTGCTATCTCAAGCGCCGATGCGGAAAAGATCGGTTATCTCATGGGGGTAAATGAGGAACTCTTCCCGTTAATGGATGTAAAAACAGTGACAGGAGAGCTTTGGGGAAAAACAGATGTGGGCAAAAAGGCCAAAGTGGCAGTACTGGGTTACACCATTGCGGACGATCTGTTCGAAAGACCGGAGGATGCCCTTGGTAAGACTATCCGAGTAGAAAGTCTCAGGCTAAAAGTGGTTGGAATAGTGGAAAAAACAGGAGATAGAGAAACAGATCGCTCAGCCATGATTCCATACACCGCCACCTTTGGATCGCTTAATCCCAAGAAGACTTTTTGGGCGGTTTATCTCGGAGTGCCCGATGAAGAGATGGTGTCGGGAGTAAAAGGAGAAGCCGAGAGAATTCTTCTCAAGCGCTATGATAAGGATGAATTCTCCGTGACCGAACAGTCCGAGATCCTAAAAACCGTTAACCAGATATTTGGAATAATAAATCTGATTTTGATCGCCATTGGATCCATCTCTCTCTTGGTTGGGGGTGTGGGAATAATGAATATCATGTATGCAACCGTAACCGAACGAACCAGAGAGGTGGGTATCAGACGGGCGCTGGGGGCCACGAAAAGGGACATTTTGCTTCAATTCCTAACCGAGTCGGTAGTCCTCTCGGTTTTTGGAGGTCTCATTGGCCTTCTTTTGGCTGCCTTAATCGTGGTGATTGTCAGAATTTGGTTTCCCGTTGCCTTGAATCTACTCGCAGTTGTTTTGGCCATTGGTGTCTCCAGCGCCATTGGAATTTTCTTTGGCGTTTTCCCGGCCAAGAAGGCAGCCGACCTCTCCCCCATGGAAGCGATCAGGTATGAATAGTCTGTAGTACAATACTTGCCATGTCTGAAGTTGTGAAATGGACGCCAGATGAGGTCCTGAGAGCATCAGGAGAAACAGCACCGTTTCGTTATCAACCATCGTTTCCGGCCAGATTTTTGGTCGAAAATGGATTGATTGAAGGAAGAGTTTTTGATTGGGGATGTGGACATGGATATGATGTCGAATATTTTATAAAAAATGGAATTGAAGCGGTCGGCTGGGACCCTGTCCATTGTCCAGAAAACCCACCAGAAATATATCCTCAGGGTTTTCTTAATTGGATACATTGCGCTTTTGTACTCAACACTTTACCGGAAGCAAAACAAAGAATCAAAATACTGGCTCAAATACATGAAATGCTACCAGAAAATGGACATGTGGTATTAACCTTAAGATCACGTCAGGAGTTAAAACGAGAGATCAAACAGACATGGTCCATTGTCAATGACGGATATGTAACCAGTAAGGGCACGTTCCAAAAGGGTTTCTCTTCAAGTGAAGCCGTTGAGTTACTTGAGCCTTTGTTTGCCGAAATAACTGTGATAAAAGCAAATCCGGTAATGGTGATTGCTAGGAAGTAAGACCTTTGGCGATCATAATATTGGCGAGGTTGGGGCCTTGTTTGTTTTCACCCGGGACTTCGAGGATGAGCGGAAGATGGGATAGTTCTTTTTGGTTTACTAGTGTCCTGAGACCCTCGAGACCAATTTTCCCTTCGCCAATATTGGCATGGAGATCACGATGGGAATCCAAGTCGGACGCGCAGTCGTTGAGGTGAAGACAGACTATTTTTTCCAACAAACCGGAGTCCTTGAGGGATTGCGTAAGTTTTTTGATCGATAGGTCTGTCCGAATATCTATTCCGGAAGCAAATAGATGAGCGGTGTCCAAACAGATTTTGAGTCTGGGGTCGTCGATATGGGTGATTAAATATGAAAGCTCTGTCAAAGAACCGATTTTGCCGTTTTGGCCGGC
>DQFC01000025.1 GCA_003531665.1 Candidatus Collierbacteria bacterium | reverse complement strand
TAGAAGTGAAGACCACCGGCTTGGGTACAATCGTACTGGCTGTACCTCAAAGCTGCAGCAGTATCGATAACGAAGTCAACGATGACTACATATGTGTTTCCACCTAAGGTGGTTAACGGTACTTGTCCACGCAGAGGTTCTATAGGGCAGTTTGGGGTATACAGCTCAGTGAAAAGATTTGCCGCCATCCAACCACGAAGATAAGTGATCTCGACTATGGGAGTCGGTGGAGGAGTAGGTTGAGGAGTCGGCTGATCACTGTACACTGAGGAGATCCAGATGTTTCCGGCTTGGACCTCACTCGTTCCGTAGCCTGGAAACCAATGAATCGTGGCAATCTCTCCGAAAGTGGAAATTCGCCAGGAGCCTTGTGGGTAGGTGGTGGTTACGTTGGAGATTGTCACACAACCACTGTAGCCGGACGCGTCCTTGTCCCAGGTGCGGGCAAGATGTGCGGTGTTGTTGGGTTGTATTGAATATCCGGCCGGTCCAAGAAGCTTCAAGACTTCAGTAAGTGGCGTGTTGCCCGTGAAGTCTTCCCACTTGGCTACGAAAGCAGCGTAGCACTGCTGACCGGGATCCTGAGTGAAGGCCGTTTTTGCCGCATCTTCGCCTACGATAGCCGAATACTTTTCGAAGGCAGTCTGATTGTTTGCCGAAACGATAAGCTGGGTTGAGGTGGGGATGACCGGTTGAGAGTTTGGCTGTGTGGACTGAGGTGACTTTTGGCCAGGTAAAGGAGTAGCCGCTTGCGTTGAAGTAATTAGGGCTGGCAAAATGGCATAACTGAAACCCGCCTTGTCCATCGGTAAGAAAAGCGCCGGATCAATGGCAGAGTAAACCTTGTTATATAGCTCTTTTTTCCAGACGTTGTCACCTTCTTTGTTTTTTGACTTGGAAGTTTCGGATGTAATCAAGCTAGCTAAGGCCATTCGACCATCAACAGAACCCTGATCGGTTTGAATCGACTGAGCATAAAACTTACCCATCTCGTCATCAGCGAAGCAAATGTAGCTTTCGCTGTCAACTAGGCGGGGGGTTTTTTCTGGAGAAATGATGGTCTGACCTGCTTTTGTTTTCATCTCGACGAAGTTGAGATAAGTTGAGTTGCTTTGGCCACAGTCAGATGAGCCTGAGGATGTTGGATTCATGTTACCAAAGAATCCAAAAACCGTGGCCTTGACACTTGGGATAAAAAAGATCGCCGCCAGGATTAACACAAGAACGACCAATACAGCCGTAATGGTGAGGCTGTCATCATTTTTTTTGGTTGTTTTTGGGGTAGGTGATGGCTGCTGGATAACGATTACTTGAGGTGCCGGTTGTGGAGCGGGCTGGAAAAGGTCCGCATGAGTGGTATCGACCAGTAGCTTGATACAATCCCGCACTTGAAATTTGAAACCTGGAGCAAAACTCTCATAGAGTCGGCCCTCAAGTATCCTGTTGATCTCGGTTTGGGCCATTGCTCTTGATAACAAAATGGCTTCAGACCTACTTATGAATTCTTCTCTGGTCATGGGGACCTCCTCTTGGAATAAGATCAATTTAAGAACATTAAATTGTCAGAGTTCTTTGGTGTAGATTCTACCCCATATTGTATGAAAACACAAAGTGTCTGATAATGTCAACAAAATGACCCCTCTCAGAGGGGCCATATCAGGAGGAGAGCCAGGATGATGGGGATCAGTATCAATAAAACTGTCAGCGATCCTCTACGGAATTTGTTTGAGAAAATAAAACACAAGAGAAAGGTGCCGGCAAAAAAATAAAGCAAATAGCGGAGAAGGCCTTCTTTTTGAAGGTTGGCTGACGGCAAGGTCGTGCTTGCGGAGGAGAGACCCAGACTGTCTGTATCGAACGGGATGAAAGGGGCGTTTGATAGAGGTGCCGACCCTTTTTCTATCCAGATGTTGACAGAGACATATTTTTGGGTTTCTTGATCATATTGTAACTGCCAGCGAATTGTCCAAGTTTCTGACTGTGATGGGTTTTCTATTCTCAGGTCGGCGTCCCATGCGACCGGTTCACCGTTTGGACCGGGATCCGGCTTTGGGTTTGTGTGCTGGATCGAGACATAATACATGCTCTTGCCGTCTGCACCGATTTCTTTTGGAACACCGACAATATCGGTTGAGTGGTATTTGGCATTTGGCAGAGTGATAAAGCCGTTGATCAAGGCGACGTAGTTGATCCAAGTGGCTATGTCGCAGACGCAACCGCCTTCGATACCTCCGGAGGTTTGATACCCACCTCCGTCGATCGTGAAGGGTCCGTAGTTAAAAGTGAGGAAGTCGTATTTCCCGGGGGGGAATACCCACGAATCACCCTTTGATTCGAAGAAGTGAACTTCGTTGAATCGACAGCTTTCACCAAGTCTTCCGAGCGGGAAATTGCAGATCGAACCCGGTTGGCAGTAGTTTTGTGCAAAAGCGGGAGTTGAGAAAAGAAACTGAACCGATAAGAATGCTAAAAGAAGAACGAAGCGAATGCTTTTCTGGAATGGCGGACGAGTCCGTCGTAGACGCATGTGGCGGAACAAGGTTCACCTCCATTGGGATGTAAAAGATCTAAGTTATTTTATCTCATAAGAGGTTGAAACACAAAAAATCCCCCGTGAGGGGGATTTTTTGTGTTGACTTCCTTGTTTTACAGAGTTCCTAAATGAAGCTTCATGCTAGGGGTGTGGGTGCAAGAAAGGTATGCGTTCTTGATTCTGGTGACTCCGATCGCTTTGAGAGCTTCAGTAATATTTTCGGCTAGGTCTTTGGCGTCTTGAGTGGATTTTCCCAGTGCCAGATGAATGATGGGGAACTTGGCCTCTGTTTTGTAAGGTAGGGTTCCACCAGCGGCGAGGTCGGAGGCTCTTTTTTCCGGATTGTCGGTGACGGTGCCGGATTTGGGATTGGGCATAAGACCTTTGGGACCGAGAATCTTGGCTAGTCGAGCCATTTTTGGCATGTCTGCCGGAGTGGCCAGAAGAATACTGAAATTGATTTTGCCTGCTTCAACATCTTTGGCGACTTGGTCTGAAAAAATGGCGATCTTTAGCTCTTTGCCGGTGCTGTGGGGGAGTTTTAGCTCTCCACGGAGACCTGTTTCGCGAGTGTTAATAGTCAGTTCGACGGTTTTGAGTTTAGTGCTTTGAGAAAGTTTCTGAAGTTTGGCAACGGCATCTTCGATGGAATACATTTCATCTTTTTTGATGTCTTTGGCCATGAGTTTGTACTTCTTACCACGCTTTTTGGGAGGTAATGGTTTTTTGGTGACGATGGGCGATTCTTGAATCGCCCCTACGGATTCGTCGGCAACGACAGGAGTGACGACGGCATCTTTGACGGTGTCGGTATTGTACAGAAGGCGAATAGACTCGACATCTTTTTCGGTGATGCCGTTGATGGCCATGAGTTCACCATCAGTTTTGGTGATGATTTGTTCCGGTTTGACGCGAGCTGTGCGGAGAGCTTCGGTGACGTGAGTAGGAAGGTCTAAGTAGAGATTGTCCCAATTGATGCGAGAGGTCTTTTTTGTCGACTGTTTGGTCGTCTTGGCGGATGAGACAGTTTCTTTTTTGATAGTCTTTTCGGTAGTTTTGGTAGTCATAGTAGTTATTCGGCAATTGTTATACCCATGGACTTGCAGGTGCCTTCGATCATCTTTATGGCGGATTCCACATTGCTCGTGTTCATATCGGCCATTTTTTTCTCGGCTATGGCTCTAATTTGGTCTCTGGTAATGGTGCCAACTTTCTTTTTGTTTGGTTCACTGGAACCAAGTTTGAGGTTAAGGGCTTGTTTGATGAGAGCGGAAACGGGGGGTGTCTTGAGCTCGAACTTGAAAGTACGGTCTTCGAAGATGGTGACAAGGGCGGGAATGATTTGGCCTTTCATGTCAGCCGTTTTGGCATTGTACTGCTGGATGAACTCCATGATATTAACACCGTGCTGACCTAGCGCAGGACCGACGGGAGGAGCGGGATTGGCGGTACCACCGGGAAGGTTAAGCTTCAGGATAGCTTTGACTTTTTTGGCCATATGTTTGTATTTTTATTTGTCATTCCTGCGAAGGCAGGAATCCATTCAATAATTCCAAATATTGGTATTAATTTGATGGATCCCTGGTCAAGCCAGGGATGACGGATTAATATTAGCCGACGAAAAAGGGGGTTTGGACTAGTCGGCCGTGTGGCGATGATATAGAAATCAGTGGTTTGACTTAGTTCGCAAACTCTTTTCGAGTAGCTCCCACCGACGAATCAGTGGTAGAGATATTTTAGCATAAAAAATCCCCACTTGGGTGGGGATTTTTTAGGATAAAATATCATCTAGCTCGTTGAGAAAAGGAGTAACGCATGGAATATACTTTGACTGCAATTTTGCATGTTTTGGAAAATGCCTTGGTAGAAAAGGCCGTATCAAAGGTAAAGAGAGATTTCGCCGCTGATCGCGAAATGAGATCTTTGAGAATCCAGACGGTGCTGAAGGCAATCGAGGGTAGCTTCGAAGAAAAGGCGACGAACAAGTCGCTGGCCAAGACACGGTTTGTGGCTGGACAAGCCTTGCTGGATAGAGGAATGGCTGTGTCTCCTGATAATGTACTTGGTCAGGGAATTAAAGGCGGATTTTTGGGCATCTTTGCCGGGATTGGAAAGTATCTCGAAAACACTCTCGATGAAGATGATTACGCGAAGATTGTGGAAAATATGAATCTGACTGCGTCGTCAAAAGCTATCTTGATGCTAGGTGGCTCAATCGGTCAGATCTTCATCAATCAGCCTGATTTGTTTGTTTAAGTCAATTACCGTCCTTTTGGGGCGGTATTTTT
>DQFC01000043.1:28165-87921 GCA_003531665.1 Candidatus Collierbacteria bacterium | reverse complement strand
ACGTGAGCTGGGTTCAAACCGTTCAGAGACTAAGAAATTGGTTTTTGAACCGTTTGAACCCTTAAAGACATAAAATTACGGCGACATAGTATAGGAATATATTATGTGAAAGTTAACTTATATCGGTGGAATCCAGAACGGATAATACCGAGGGAAGATAGAAATATCACCCGTAGAGACTAAATGTTAACCATCCAGAACGGATGAAGTTATAGTCCAATTCACATAGGAATATGTGTCAACCGAATGCGTAAGACAGGTTGGTCTCTATCCGCTGTCAGCGTGGGATTTTTGAGGGAGTTTGTCTCCAGTACGAGAGGACCGAGATGAGCCATTCCCTGGTGTGCCAGTTGTTGTCGTCAGACGCATTGCTGGGTAGCCACAATGGTATTGGATAATCGCTGAATGCATCTAAGCGAGAAGCCATTCCCAAGATGAGAAATCCATGCCCCGTGAGGGGCGAAAGAACCCTAGTAGACTACTAGGTTGATAGGCAGAGAGTGTAAGCAACGTAAGTTGTTTAGCTTATCTGTACTAATGTTCAAAGAGTAAATCAAAAATTCTCGTGCCATCTTTTTGCAAGAATCTATTCACTATTCAGGGAGTAACCCACCCGCAGGAGCTTTGCTCCAGCTATGGCGGGCAGGCCTTTAAAATAGTAGTAATTTCGTCATCGCGAGCGAAGCGTGGCGATCCCCGACTCGGAGATTGCTTCAGCACTTCGTGATTCGCAATGACGGTATGAATCACAAGACAGACAAGTATTTGTTTTTCGAATATTTTTCTGTCCGGTGATTTGTGCGGCTTGGAACCACCTCTTCCCATTTCGAACAGAGAAGTGAAACGGGCCAGCGTCGATGATAGTGGCTGAGCAATTGGTTGCGAAAGTAGATCATCGCCGGGCAAACCAAACAACCAACCGTAAGGTTGGTTTTTTGGTGGCGATGATCTACTTCGTTTTCGGTGCCCGCCTCGTCAAAACCGTTACGGGTTTGACTCCGGCACTCTGAGCACAGAGCCTCTTATATTCCCTTGTAATATGCAGAAGCTTAATTACAATGCTGGTAATATATAAAAAAACCCCGCGGTGGCGGGGTAGGGCTGTAAGAGTTAAAAAATGAGAGTTGCAAATAGTAAGGGGATATTTGCTATTAATACCTGCAACCACGCAAACCCAACGCCGATTCTTTCACTTTTTTGTCCCCAAATGAGAAGCAAGAGAGAGGCAACTAACAGAAGAGTGATTTTGATTATCAGGCTGATACCAAAAATACTCAAAGTGATGACCGCAAAACTGAAAGGGACGAACGATATTATAGAGAGGATCGCGAAGACAACCAAAGACCGTTTGCTTCCGGAGAGAAAGGAGGCATATCCCAGCAGGATGGCCGAGAGAATGTAGAGAAGATACAGATAGGGTGACATGAGGTTCTCCTGTTGATGTTTCGTGTGTTTCTTGTTCCTACCAGCCGACAGATTGGGAGTTTCCTCCGGGACCGGTGACCTTAACACAGAGTGTGCCGTCGCAATCGCGAATTGAGGAGGAATGACCTTGTATGCCAATCTTGCCATTTCCAAAATCAATTGTAAAGCCATCGACTTGTTGGCGGAGATTGAAATGCAGTACGATTCTGGGTGACTTCTCTGCGTGGCGATATTGGATGACAAAGCCTTCCGGAAGGCCGAAATCTGGGGAGGTGAAAGTTCCCGAGAGGGGAAGGCCGGTGCTATGTACCCGGCTTTCATCGGTCCGGACAACCGGTCGTTGCCTTGTCCCAGCATTTAAATAAAACTTGGTAATTGAAATGGACGCAGGAATGGAAACAAACATCCCGATCACCAGAGCCAGAATTTGAATCTCGGATATTTCAATATGAAAAAAGAATATCAGTGAACTGGTGATGATCAAGGAAAAACACAGCCAGAAAATAGCCGAAAGGGCGAATTTCATGATTTCCTCCAAAAAAGAATTTTCAGGTGCTTGCAGGATTATAGCGTGTTATGGGATTGAAATCAAGTAAAAAAATCCGGCCTGAGGCCGGAGTAGAGAAGTGGATGTATTTCTAAAAAAGATTGTCTATCCACAACAAAATGAATATGGATACGATCAGGAAGATGATTATAGAGACGACACAGAGGAACCAGTTAAAACCTTTATCAAATCCAGACAGGACGACGGTGATAGAAGCGCTTTGGGAGCTAAAAATCTCGGTCCCTGCGGTATTGGTCCAAGTTCCCGTCATGGACAGGTCCCGGATCCAGTAAAGACCGTATTTTTCACCTACCTGCGCCGGTTCCAGAACGGCCTGAACCGGGTCGCGGCCGTCTTGGTGGAGCTCGAAGTAAGAACTGCTTTTGAAGGAAAAAGTGCCTTCGAGGGTAATAGTTGAGCCTGTGTTGAGAGAGACCGGTTCGTGAATACCAGTGGAGGGGGTAGTAGGCGAGTTGGCACGGATAGTTAGTGAGATGGGAAAATAGAATGAGAGTATTACCAGCGCAGTTCCTATAAGTATCTTAATGGTTGGTTTCACTTGTCAACTCCTTGTGAATCAGGATTGGGAGCGCGAACTTCAGGGTTATTATATTACGTTGGGAATTTCCGGTCAAATGAACCTAATTAGGCTAGAAGTGTGATAAAATATCCAAGTCTAAAAGACAAGAAAGGAATTTATGATAAATGAGCAATTCTCAAAAATCAGACGTTATTAAAGTAAAAACAGGAGGAAGCACCGCTACGGCGGGCAAAATGTCCGTAATGGACAAACTCATGGAGGGAGCCTCCAGCTTCTCAGGGGCTTTGAAAAGGAACCAGAAAGTAGAGGGAACCGTAACCGCCATCAGTAAGAAGATGGTATTGATCGACATTGGTGCCAAGACCGAAGGGGTAGTGTCCGGTGAAGACTTGGCAGAAGCTTACGATGTACTCAAGGAGCTGAAAGTCGGTGAGAAGGTAAGTGCCTACGTGAAGTTCCCCGAAAACGACCAAGGTCAAATTATCCTGACTCTTAAACAAGCGGCCGACGAAAACCGTTGGTACAAGTTTAAGAAGATCATGGATGAAGAAAAAGAGGTGGAGGTGACGGGCCTGGAAGTAAATAAGGGTGGTATGGTAGTCAAAGTTGGAGATATCCGTGGATTTGTTCCTACCTCTCAATTTGGTGAGAAACTCCTTGGCAACATGGATTCGCTTCTCAATAAGAACTTTAAGGTTCGGGTAATTGAAGTAGATAAAGATCAGAATAGATTAATTTTCTCAGAAAAGTTGGTGTCCGACTTTGAAGCTTTGGCCAAGAAGGGTGAGGCATTGGAGCTCGTAAATATTGCTGACAAATTTGAGGGAACAGTCTCAGGAATTATGCCTTTTGGAGTCTTCGTTACAGTCAACGTTCCGATGAAGGGAACTGAAGAGGTCGCCAAAGTTGAAGGATTAATTCACATTTCCGAGATTTCTTGGGAAAAAGTGGAAGACCCGAATGTCATGTTCAAAGTTGGTCAGGAAGTTCACGTACAGGTAATTGGTATCGACAAAGCTGTGGGTAAACTAAATCTGTCTATCAAACAAATGTCCGGCGACCCATGGTCCTCGATTGAAACCAACTTTGCGATTGGAACCAAACATTCCGGTAAAGTGGTGCGCATTGCGCCCTATGGAATTTTTGTAAACTTTGACAAGGGTGTTGATGGCCTGATCCACATTTCTAAGAAGCCTGCGGATAAAGAATTTAAGGTTGGTGACAAAGTGGAAGTGTTTGTGGAGAACTTGGACGTCAAAGCCAGAAGAATGTCGCTAGGTGTAGTACTCACGGAAGTGCCGGTGGCGTACAAGTAAGGAAAGAACTCAAGGAACCGAGAACCTGCCTGCCGGCAGGCAGGTCAAGAACTCGAGACAATAAAAGTTAAAAACAAAGGTGGTGGGGGCGGGCAGGATGCCCGCTCCAGGTAGAGGGTAGTAAAATTAATATATTAACAATTGAAGTTGGAGAAAGTATAAGAGCTTGCTCGTCTTCTTTTCAATAATATTCATTATTGAAATATCCAGACTGCGCTTCCTCTTATATTCGCTTATAACTTCGTTATAATGTTCGAATATGGCGAAAACAAAAATGATCGTAAAAGAGGATCAGATATTAGTAGACGTAGAGATGATATTCAAAGAGATTGAAGCCGCCGGAGGGGACTGGAAAAAAGTGTGGGAAGAATTCAAGGCTTACCTCAAAGACGTGAAAGGCGAGGACAAGTAAATGGAAACCACAACGGTTTTTCTTACCGGCCAGGAGTCTGGGTTGGTGGAAACTGTGAACGTTGCCTTGGAGCTTCAGAAAATATTGGATAGCCGACACACTAACCCGTATGGAAAAAGGGTAATGGAGCTTGGCTTTGGGGAAGAGACCTTGATGCCTTTTTTGTTTAATAAATTCGGTGAAAAAGTGTCCAGAATGGATTTGGGGGATTGGAACCAGAGAAATAGAAAGGTTAATGCAGGACTAGTTCAAGGTGAATTGCAGTGCTTACCGATATCCGGAAACTCGGTGGACGTGGTGGTTTCGGTGAATATATTTGAAGAGGAGTTTGATTTGGCAAGGGCACTTGGAGAAATTGAAAGAGTGTTGATCGGTGGAGGTGAGTCGCTATTGATAATCTCCGGAGAACATTTTCAGGACGGCAAGCTGAAGTTGGAAACGGCGTTGGAAATCGTAGGGTCGAGTGTAATTACTTCTCCGGCCGGGATGTGCGATTCTTGGGTGATTACTCTGAAGAAGAAGTGATGTCTAAATGATAATAAAATAACCCCGATTGCTCAGGGTTATGGTGATGTTGGGATTAGGCGGCTCGTCGCCTCGAAAATAATTTGGTGAATTCCTTCCAGGTGAAGGGGTTGGAGCCGTTTACATTTCGCCATTGCCAGGCGAAGAACGCCCAGACGACGAAGATAATAAGCGAGTACCGGCCGTATACTGATACTGAGCAAACGATGACTGCGCCGTTCCAGATCATCCAGCCGAGTTTGGAGCAGCTATCCTTCTCGGCGAAGAAGGGGAAGAGAACTACCAGGATGAAGGCGAGAATTCCTAACGCCAAGTTCAACTCTATTGTCACTGCAATCCCAACAGAGAGGATGGCGGCGCTGTAAGCTGAGAAGATAACTATGAGCGGGATGATGAACACGAGAGCCTCCTGAGTTATTTTTCAAGGTATGACGATCCGATAGACAAAGTATATTAACACCTGAGCACCCAAAAGTCAATAATTATAGGCCTTCAAGGAGAGTCCTTGCAGGTGGGATTGTTTTGAGAGCGTGACCGTGATCTTGATTTTGGTGTGTGTGTGTGTGAAGATGTTTATTATGGATATTGAACAACAGGATGAAATAAAGAATCAAGCTCTAGGTTGGACTGATGCCCACAAGGATGCTGAGGGAAAGAATAGTACGATTTATCATCCTGATTTGGCTGTGAAGGGCGCACCAGGGTCAGCTCAGGAAGGTCAGGTAATTAATCCTGGCATGATTGTAGATGTTGCCGCAGCTCAAGATATCGCGAATGTAATGAATGAACAATCAATCCCCGCAGGTTTAGCAAGAGAGAAACAATTGGAGGCAGAAGCAAAAACCGGACTAACAGAGCAGCAGAGAGAGTATGTTGAAATAATGGACAACAAGCTTAGGTACAATCGAGAAGGGAAGCCAATTAATACCCACGCATTTAGAGAAGTATTGGATAGTAAAGGCAGGAAATACATGGTGCTCCACATGACGCCACGCTCTGCAAGCACGTTTGATGAGGCTCATAATTATGTACGCGGAGCGTTTGTGGTGATGACCAAAGACGGTCCTGTCAGTATAACTATAAGCCAAGATGTGTGGCGAATTGATCATTCTGCGACAGAGGATGAGGTGTTGGAGAAGATGAATTTGGATGAATTGGGGGATAGGTTAGAGAACCCGGAAGAAAACGGGCTACCCCCATTGGGCGAAAATGGGTCGATCAAACTATCAGTTAAAGATGAAACTGGTTCAAGAGATTCGAAACATTATATTTATAGATACGATTTGTCAGATGCCGAAGGATTTAAGGATTTTGCCAGGGCCGTAAAAATAAGTGAGTACAAAGGAGCAGAGGTTGCGAAAAAAGCTAAAAAAATGGTTCGGGCTAGTGATGTGAGTTTTGGCTAGAGGCGGGTTGTGATATACTACGGGAAGTTATGAAAGTTATTAATGCAAGTCAGGCTTTTTGGTACCGCCGTTTTATGGCCTTAGTTGGCTTTTCTTGCGATGGAGTAATAACGGAATAACAAAGTAACAATCAGAAAGACTCCCCAAGAAGCCAGCTTTGGCTCCATGGGGAGTCTTTTTTGTGATCAAAAAGCCTATGGAAAAAATAACCAACACACCATTATCAGAAAAAGAAAAATTGATTCAGGCAGTATATGCCGAGAAAAAGGGTAGGGAATCGTTTGGAGAGAACCCCTTTACTTGCTATGTAAATATTGATTCCCCCGAACCTGACTTGTCCCAAATTACGGCTACATTGCTAGACGAGTTGCGTTCGAGACCACGGGAAGCCTTCTTGTGGACGAAGGCGTGGGACAAATCTATTGTTGGGTTAAATCCCAAAGAGACTCCAGGGTGCCACCTGCTGGATGGGACTGATGTCCGGGGTAAGCTCTATGTACCCGTGATGACAACGGCGCCGGTAGCGGTGGAACAAATGGTGAGGTTACTTCCTGAGGGAGATTTGGCAGTGCTGGGAATCAACGCTGAGGCTGTAACAATTGACGCATTCCTGATCTGCCATTTGCATTTGGTCAATGAACTGATATGGGACATAACGATAGCTGAGTCTGGTGAAGGAAGACCGTCGGCTAGCCATTATAAACAAGCGGTGGAGTCTGTTGCAGAGAGAGGTTTCGTAACCATGTTGATGACTGAGGAAGAAATTCTGGAGACCAAACTCCGTAACCCGCAAACATCGCTCAGAATTTATGGAAGTATGGTTAACAAATATGTTCCCAAGATAATGGGTGCGGTTATCAAATATAAATAACATGGAAAAATACATCGAAAAATTGAAACTGTCGGCGAAACCAGCAGAACTATCAGAGCTGACGGTAAATAAAGAAAATGAAACGCTTCAAACGGAGAACCCGTTGGTGGTGTGCTGTATTACTTTGGGTAAAGAACCTCATTTGGGGCATCTATTCTTACTGTCAATAGCTGAGCAGACCAAGAGCGCTTTGGGTGGTGATTTGCCCGTGGTACTCATAAATAACAATACGGGTCCGAGNNACGAACGGTCAATGAATTGATTAGGTCCAACGGGGTGGATGTATTTTCGGTCGTGGCTCAGGAAACAGAACAGGTATTGAAACAAGCCGGTTTTGGAGTCGAGATAGCTTCGGAAGCAGAGCTGCAGCTAATATCCGGAGATCAGGTGCACAAACTAAATACTACATGGTCAGGGTCTGGTTTCTTGCCTTTTGTTCAAGGAGGTAGAGTGGTGACAATACAAAAGTCAGGAGATCTGACAGCAACGGGGGCTCTTTTTGTGGCAACACAAACACTGATAGACGCTACAATGGCAGACTTGGCAGTTCTGGTAGATGATGAGGCGGGGGTAGGGGACACGGCCTTTGTATTGACGGAAAAGGAAGGACAAGAAAAAGGGGTGCAGATATTTGGAGCGGGAGTAAGTTTTGCGGGAAAGATAGCTAGTGGCACCGGAGGTGAAGCAATGACAATAAAGAAGGTATTGGAGGAGTTTGGAAAACATAGACCGGCAGAGAAGCTGAAGCAAGCAACCGTCTACCTAACCCTGACAAAGCCGATGTTAAGAGAGGAAAATATGTTGTCCAAGCGTGGACATATCTTTGATTTTGTAAATAACGAGGAGGTTATTGCGGCGTTGGTGGAGAGTGCCGATGCCTGTGACTTATTTGTAGAACAAATGGCCGGGGAAATGGAAAACCTAGCTACCAAAGTGGGTGAGAATACGGTGGTAAAAAACAAAAAAACGCAAAAGTTTGCTAATCATCTCGCGCACAAAGCAGCGGCAATGTTGATGGGGGAGCCGGCGAGAGTACTAGCAGAATCAAAAAGAGTGGTTGATGGGGTAAGACAAAACTATTATTTCAATACACTGAAAGGCATGCGAAAGTTCATGGCTGACTTGGAAACAATATCAGCGGACGATTTTGTGCAGGTGGGCTTGATGATTGAGTGCTGTTTAATTAGACTAGGATTATGAATAACACATGTGTCTTTTGCCGAATACTCAGCGATCCAAAACACTTAGATCATGAGATTGTCTGGGAAGGTGAGAAGTATGTGGCTATGAAAGTGATACATCCGGAAACGGAAGGGCACTTTATTGTTTTTCCGAAGCTACATGTCAGCGAGATGACCGACATGCCGGATCCCGGCGACTTTTTTGAGCTAGTGGTTTTCCTGGCGGAGAAGTTTACTAAAAAATGGCAAGCCCCGGCTTACGTGCTGAAGTTAAATAATAATGTATACAAACTAGAGAACGACCCCATGCATGTAGGACATATTCACATGCATGTGGTTCCGAGGTATAAGACGGCCCCTATTTCCTGACGAAGAGGATGGCGTTCGGGAGGTCGCGGCCGGGGCCGACTTTGTAACCACCTGACCAGAGGGCGGTAGAGCCACCGCTGTCGAGATTGAGGGCGTTGTCCATACTCATAGCTTTCAGGACCCTGGCCGATTCGGCGACAGTAACACCGTGGACAACCCCGATGTAAACCGTGTTCCCCTTGCTGGCTACAAAACTGCGATTGCCCCGCGAACCTTGCTTGGGATCGGAGTTGCCGCCAAAGGTGATGCTACCACCCGAAAGTAATAGTGGGTAGTTACTAATCATGCTATCGATCCCCGTATCACGCCCCCAACCCGAAACTGCCGAAAGAAAACGGATATAACCACTGCCAAAAACAACTCCGGGATTACTACTGTAGACATTATTATCCGAGTTGAAATAGACTTTATCCTTGTTCATGAGAAGTAGATCAAAGGAGTTGGTTTTGCCGGCACAGCTGGGGTAACTAGCCGGACAGAAGTACGAACCGTTAACACCGGCATAAGCGCCGGTGCGACCTGCGTAACCGGCCAGAGACATAACAGGGCAGTCGTTACCGCAGGTGCCGGCGGATGCCGTATCAACGATGACTTTGGTGGAGCCAAGATCTCCCGCAATGATGTCGACAAGGTAGTCGCCCAAACCTTCGACTGTAACCTTTTGGCGACTGTATCCAGACGATGGTGGAGCGGTTTTGGCTGGGACACTTGCAGGGATGGCAACTAAGGCTGTCTGAGCAAGAGACGCAAGTCTAGATTTTTCCTTGGAGATTTCGGCGGCTAGTTTTTTGGAAACATCCTGGGCAGTTTTGAGATCATCTTTAGAGATTGCTGTTAAAGTATCTGCCAAAAGATTTTCCAGTACGGTTGTTTTGGATGCCGACTGTTCCCTGAGATTAAGAATATCTTCATACTGGCTGAGTGTGATGTTGTAGATGGCTTTTAGGCTGGCGATCTCTTTTTGAAGCGTATTGTTTTTGAGTCTTTGATCCTCATTTTCCAGAACCAGGATTTGCTGAGCTAAATCTTTTATTTCTGCCTCTGCCGAAGCAATTTTTTCGGATTGAATAAATGACTCCGATTCAAGGGAGGATTGGCGTGACCAAGATTGACGGAAAGCGTATGACATCACGGTAAGAATGAGGGTGAGGATAACAACTAGCGTGGGCCAACCAAATGAAGTTGTCGTGTTTTTGGTCATATTATTATCCTAACATGAGGTAATAGAAATTACATTTTGGAGGGCAACTATTCGACGTTATAGCCTAGGTCGCGGATGGCGAAGTGAATTTGGTCCAGCGTGGTTTTGGATGGGTCGAATTCGATTTTGGTTTCGGACTTGGCGTAGTTGGTCTTGGCTTTGACACCGGGGAGATCTTCGAGAGCCAGGTCGATGTTGACGGCACAAGAGGAGCAATGGAGACCGGTAAGGTGGAGGACCAGAGTTGTTAGTTCTTGGTTACTAGTAGTTGGATTGGATTTTGGTTTGAAAAAGTTAAACATACGTTTTTCGTATTCTTATGAACATATCCATTTTGAAAAACGGACTGCTCTTTGCCCTGCGGCAAAGCCATCCTGTCTTGCAGCGAAAAATTCTCTGAGTACAGAGAAACCCTGCTTTTTCGCTTTGCGCAATCTTTTCAAAATTGGATAAATTCATCGAATACTTCAAATGATTAATTAACTATGTTGAAGCGGCCGGTGTACATGCCCATGGAGCAGGAGAAGGCGAGAGGGCCGGTGGTTTTGGGGGTGAATTCGATTGTGGTTTCNNTTGAGAATAGTGGGAACACCTTTCTTCAGAGTGATGTTTTTGGGAGTGTAGCCTGAGTTGGTGACATTGATCGTTGTGGTCTGGACTTTGTCTCCGAGAACCGAATTGGTGCCGGGCCCGGTGCGTTCAGCCCCTACTGCGGCAGTAACAAAATTTTGAATGGTGTATACGGATCCCATGAGACCGACTCCGGCGTTGATACTGTAGATGGACATGCCAAACATAGCAGTGGCGGCGACAGCCGGGAAGTATTTTTGGAACGTAGACGAACCCTTGTTTAAAAGGAAGCCAAAAATGAGGAAGGTGGGAGACGTGCCAAGAATGAAAGCAAACATGATGGCAGCGCCATAGAGAGGGTTACCGGTACCAATAGCGACTATTTCCATGGCTTGAGTGGTAGCGCAGGGGAGGAGAACGGTCATCAGACCAAGAAGGGCGGGGGCAAAAATAGAGTTGCTTTTTGATTCGTTTTTGGCTAACCTGGCCAGGAACTTGGGAGGGGTGATGACAAAGTAGCGGAAGAAGGGGTGGAGATTTAGAAGATTTCCGGCGATGCCAAAGAGGTAAACGCCGATGGCGATCTGGAGCCAGCCACGGGTAATCGGGGAAAGAACGAAAGCTGATCCGAGAAGGCCGAGGAGAGCACCCAAGAGAGTGTGGATGAAAAGTTTGGCGGTGAGAAAGGAGACTATGGGAAGTGAAGATTGTTCAAGGTTGCTAGTTGTCGGTTCTTGGTTGTCTTCTGGATTGCCACGTCGCTTCGTTCCTCGTGACGATATCAACTTTTCTTCTCGTTTGGCGAGGACTGAGGTGAGCAAACCGCCTTGAAGGGCGAGGCAGGTGAGGCCACCGGTAGTAAGGCCGGTGAGGAAGATGACTAAGAGGTTGGTGTTTTGCATAATTTAATTTGAGAATAATTTTACCCTACTTTGTGCTTCATCCTTTTTGAAAAACGGATCGCAATTTTGCCAGCGCAAAATTCGTCCTGTCTTACAGCGAAAAATTCTCTGAGTACAGAGAAACCGTGCTTTTTCGCTTTGCGCAATCTTTTCAAAATAGGACAAAGCACTCGTATGGGTTTTAAAATTATTCTCGTTATTCATTATAGCTTTAGAGCTTTTAGCCTAAGCGAGTTGGTAACGACGGAGACGGAGGAGAAGGCCATGGCGGCACCGGCGATGGCGGGGTTGAGGATGATGCCGAAGAGAGGATAAAGAAGACCGGCGGCAATGGGAATACCGATAATGTTGTAGAAGAAGGCCCAGAAGAGGTTTTGTTTGATGGTGCGCATGGTTTTCTTGGAAAGTTTGATGGCCTTTTCGACTTTGGATAGGTCACCGTGGAGCAGCGTAATGCCCGCAGACTCGATGGCAACATCCGTCCCTGTACTCATGGCGATGCCCACATCGGCGGAGGCGAGTGCAGGAGAGTCGTTGATACCGTCTCCGACCATGACGACTTGATTACCTTCGCTCTTGAGTTTGTCGATAACGTGAGCCTTGTCTGTGGGAAGGACCTGGGCGTAGATACGGTCGATGCCGGACAGTCCGGCAATATAGGCGGCCGCATCATGATCGTCTCCCGTCAGCATAACCGTTTTGATACCCATTTTGTGCAAATCGGAAATGGCCTGAACAGATTCGGATTTTAGAGAATCCGATATTAAGACGGTTCCGAGCAGTTTTTTCTCGGAAAACAAAAAGACGGGGGTCATACCTTTCCTGGTGTACTCCAGGATTTCTTTGGAATCAAAGTCCACTTTGTGTTCTTTGAGAAGAGTGAGATTCCCAGCAAGATACCGCTTGGATTTGAATTGGCCGGCGACGCCCTTGCCGGGGATCTCTTTGAAGTGCTGAATAGTATGAAGGCCGAGCTCTTGTTTTTTGGCGTAGTCGACAATGGCGGTGGCCAGGGGGTGGCCTGATTTTTTCTCCATGGAGGCCAGAATGGATAGAAATTCGGCTTCGGAGGCGGCCGATCCGGGAATAACTTTCGTCACCAGAGGTTTTCCTAAGGTAATGGTGCCGGTTTTATCAAAGACGACAGTGTTACAAGCGTGAAGTTTTTCAAGCACTGAAGCATCCTTTACAAGAATCCCATTTTCGGCACCTTTGCCAACTCCGACAATAATGGCAGTGGGAGTAGCAAGACCGAGAGCGCAAGGACAAGCAATAACTAAGATGCCGACAAAAGCCGAGATGGCAAGAGACAAATCGCCTAGGGCAAACCAGATGATAAAGGAGAGGACTGATAGAGCAAGGACTGCTGGGACAAAGTAGGCAGAGACAGTGTCGGCTAGTTTTTCTATCGGGGCTTTGGAGCCTTGAGCGGTCTCCACCATTTTGATGATCTGTGATAGTAGAGTATCGGAACCCACTTTTTCGGCACGGAACTTGATATAACCTTGCATGTTGATGGTGCCACTCGTGACTAACTCACCTAAAGCCTTGTCGACCGGGATGGGTTCACCAGTGATCATGGACTCATCGATGGAAGTGGTTCCCTCGATGATTTTGCCATCGACCGGAATTTTGGCGCCGGGTTTGACGATAACAACGTCTCCGACAACGACCTCAGTAATGGGGACTTCCAGCTCTTTTCCCTTTCTTTCGACTAAGGCCACTTTGGCGGTGAGACCCAGAAGTTTCTTGATCGCCTCGCCGGTTTTTTGCTTGGAGTTGGCCTCTAGATATTTTCCAAATTTGATGAAACCGATAACGACAATAACCACGTCGAAGTAAGTAGTTTCCGGGAGATCGAGAGTAGTGGCGAGTGTTGGGAAAAGAATGATGAATAAAGAATAGAGATAAGCTATGACAGTGCCAATGCCAATGAGGGTGTCCATGTTGGCTACGCGGGTTTTGGCGAACCTAGGAATGGCAGAGAGAAACTCACCACCGAAGGCAAAGAGAGTTATGGAAGCGAGGGTGAGCGACAGAAAGTTGAAGACTAACATGGGGAAGGGGAAGGGTGGCAAGACCAAAATATACTGGCTGAGAGCATCGTAGACCATGAGGAAAAAGACCAGAAGGGAAATGGGGAAGAGGAACTCCACTTGTTTCTTGAGTATATCCAGATGTTCGATCGGGGTGTGGTGCATATGGTCCTCCACCTTTCCGGCCCCATTTGAAGTATCCAGACTGTAGCCAAATTTTTTGACGTTGTCGTTTATCTGGTCCAAGGAAACGGCCGTCTCGTCAAATTCGATGTTGGCTTTTTCGGTAGCCAGATTGACCTCGGAACCGGTAACTCCGGGAGTTTTTTTGATAGCACGGTTGACGATATTGGAGCAAGAGGCACAGTCCATACCGATGACGGGAAGAGTAGTTTTGGTCATGTGGCTATTTTGATTGGTACCAATTGTTTCTCCATTCGGTGAGAGTATCTATACCGGATGAAAGATTTTGGATGATAGAGTCCGCTAAATTAAGTATCTCATTCCGTTGAGATTTTGTTCTGATTTCTTTGGCAGTCATGATGGCTTCTTCGTGATGGGCGATGAGGGCATTCAAAAAGCGGAGGTCAAATTTGTCATCGTAAGCACCCAGATTGATTTTTTCGTAGATGGTGATCTGTTTGGTATTGTTAAACCAGGATTTTTTCCATTCGTAAAGCTCTTGGATGCCTTTTTCGTCTGCAATAATGATTTCTTTGGCAAGATCTCTAATTTCTTTTCTTTGCGAATTTGCTTCGGCCTGGCGGGCCATAAAGATCGCATTCAAGTGATGGGCGATTACTCCGTCCAGGTAGCGCAGGTCGATGAGCTTGTCGGCTCGACCGAGCTCAACCATGACGGTTTTTTTGGCCGTCATTTTGTTGGCGTATTCCGGAGAGAGAATGAAACCGGTACCGATGCCGAGTATGAAAGTAACGACGACAGTGGAGAGGAGTAGTGTCTTGGACATTATTATTTATTAATTAATATTTTTTGGAAAGTCATTTTGGTTCGAAGCCCGCCAAAAACCGTACTCCCGCGTACCTGTCTCGGGTAAACCTCGCATGGACATGGTCTCTGCGGTTTGTTGGCTAGTCTTCTNNCGGAGGCGCAGAAATAATGAGTAATGCCGTTGTTGGCGAGAGTGAAGGCTGCGGTGGTGGGGGTTAGTTTCATACCACAGATAGGGTCGATACCTATGGGGAGGAGGTCTGAGATATTAGTTCTTAGTTCTTGGTTGAAATGGGAATTATCCTGATACTGTTCGAAGAGGACTTCACGGATAAGATCACAAGCCTGAAGCAGTTTGGGGTTGGAAACACGATAGAAGATCTGTTTGCCTTTTTTGAGACTGGTGACGATCTGGTTTTCCCGCAGAACTTGGAGATGTTGGCTGAGATTGGCTTGGGGGAGATCGAGCATGTCTTGGATCTCACCTACCGAGAGAGAGTGATCTCGAAGCAGGTGAACGATCTCCAGCCGCTTGGGGTGGGAGAGAGCCTTGAGGATGTCGGTATGAAGTTCAAAGATTTGTTGGTACATGTTGGTTCGAAGTTATTAGTTCTGGGTTGTTTGATTGGCAATAAATATCATATTCGATATTTCGAATATATACCTTCCGAGATGTTCTGTCAACAATAAAGAAAAGAACTCCTTGCGGAGCTCTTTTTCGAGTACACGTTTTTTGAAGAACGCCTCTAATCTAATATGTTGAGTATTAGACTATAAACAGTGTAACAATGATTACAAAACCTGTCAAGCTCTTCGGCAAGCTCAGAATAAATGTGTAATAATGATTACATGGAAAATAGTTCTTTTGAAGTGAGAGGGGGTGACTATTGATGAGGATGCACAAAACAGCGTATGCTTTGGTAATCGTCGGAGCTTTGAATTGGGGCTTGGTTGGAGTGTTTAACTACAATCTAGTATCAATGATCTTTGGCTCTTGGCCAATGTTAGAAAAACTAATTTATATCTTGGTTGGGCTTTCTGCGGTGTATGAGGCGGTGGCCCATATGACTTACTGCAAAGAATGTTGTATGGAAACAGGGAATGTAGAGATGAAAGTAAACACTAAAAAAAAGAGAAGAAAATGAACTTCTGGTAAACAATTTATAAAAGAGAGTGGCAAAACTGCTCTCTTTTGCTAATGAGCATTTAGAAAGAAGTTCTTGAGGTCGCTGATCTGCCAAATGAGGACAGTGTTTAAGCAGAGGATGAGGACGAAGATCATGATAAGCGAACTGCCTCCGAGGAAGATACCACCCATGATAGCGACGATGCTGGCTCCGGTGATGGTAACGATATTATCCATAGCGACACCGACAATGGCATCACCGATCCTGCCTCTTGGATTGACGGAGAAATTGTGAACGACAATGATTTCTCCCAGACAACCAATGACTCCGGCTAAAATTCCGGCAATGACAAAGGGAGTGCCGGAGACGTCAGAGACAACTTCGATGCCTCGGACCATGGACTCGGCGGCGAAAAAGATGGAAATACCAGACCCGATGAGAGCGAGCCAGATCAACGAGCCGGCATTGTGGCGGAATTGATTTTCTTCGGAATTCACAATTTCGGTGTCTGTTCCGGGACGTTCGGTTTTACGGAAGCGAAAAAGGGTAAGGAGACAAAGCGCCAAAAGTACCCAACCGACAGGAGTGGAAAGCTGGTAGAGATCTTCAGAAATGTTGAGAGGGGGAGAAGAGATTTTGCCGAAGAGGACCATGGAGATGGCCACGAAAGTAGTTAAGATTGTGAGGGAGACCAAAACAAGATTGGCGGTATTGAATTCGGCCAATAAGGGTTTCTTCCGGTGATCTTTCATGGGAGTCAAGTGGCCTCCTGACTTGATATGGGGAAACATGAAAGTGACCTCTCCTGTGGAGTTGGCTAGATTCTGGCGGTAAACACACCAGGCGGCATGGCCAATGTTGTAGATATTGGAGCCAAAGGTGGTGGCGGCGGCGATGATGGCGAAATTGATGGCTCTCTCGTAATCGGTGTTTCTGAGACTAAGACTGATAAAAGCGGCACTAACACCGAGGACCATGTCCGGGAAGGCGGTGCCAAAGGATTGGAGTAAGCCGCCAGCCAACTTGGTTTTCTCGCTGAGGACTTCGGTAGTTTCTTCGATGAGTTCGGCGCTCCTAGTAAGTACAAAAACGGCGCCAAAGATGAGAATAGCGATGGAGCTGAGAACCCTGACGTAAACGGGTAAGTCTTCGCTGATGAGCCTCAGAAGACCAAAACGCAGAGCTACAGAAGCTCCGAGCAAGAGCAAAATGTTTCCGAGGATCTTTTTGGTTGGTTTGGACACATATTAATAATAGATCGTTACCCAGGAAATAAAAAGGAGACTCCTTGCGGAATCTCCTTTTTGTCCACCTCTCGGCGGACAGGCTTACAACCTGCATTGTAAAGCTGTATTATTTGTAACAATAATTACAAATAATGTCAAGTCTGTAGAAAGAGACGACCAAGAAAAATCCTCCGCGATTGCAGAGGATTTTTTTCGAACGGGAGATCAGGAGACCTTGGTGACACCGAGAAGCTCGGTCTTGAAGGCGGTTCCTTCTCCGAGATCTTTGGTGTCTTGCCAAGAGACAGTGTCACCGGCGTGGAGAACAGGAAGACCTTCCTGGCCCAGGATTTGGGTGACATGGACGCGGGCGAGAACGAGCTCGTCATGTTGATCTGTCCCAGTGACAACGGCGCCGATATTGCGAGCAGCGCTATACCAGAGCACTGTGCCGACTTCAGGATCCGTGATGGGCGTTGCCTTGGGCAGTGTGTCGCCGGCGATCAGGGATATGATGTAGTCCACAATAGGGCGGAGGCCACGCATCTGTGTAGTGTACGGGCTCCCGAGTAGATCGTGGAAAACAACAATTTGGGAATCTTCCACGTAGTAAAACTCAGCGTGGAAGCGAACGATGGCGTGGAAGGTGAGTTCCACCTTGCCTTCGCCGAGGTGCTTGGCGGTGTACATGCCGTTTCCCGGCCAGCCTTGAACGGCTACCGTGCCGTCATCAAGTTTAACGACGGTCAGGTTTTTCAGCCACAAGCCTTTATTGTCGGCCTTGGGCTGGACAGCGTTGGTTCTGGGTTCCTGGGTGAAGCAGAGCATGGTTTCAGTGACCGGCATTTGGATCTGGATTTTGGTACCGATGGCCAACTTGCCAAGAGGGTAAATGTTGCCCATGGGGGTCATGGAAATTCCACCAACGAGAAGGGTTGTGTGCATTTGATCTCCTTAGCTTGAAAAAGTGCCGCTCGCGAGGGTGAGCGGAGATTAAGATGTCCTATAATACCATAAGTATAGGTATTTGTCAAGTGAATGACCATGCCAAGGGCTGATTGAGTACGTTCTCCAAAGACTGATCGACTACGAAAAAGGCAGGCTGGGGAGCCTGCCTGGGTGAAGCTAGAAGAGTTGGGCGAACTGCCGGAAAGTGCGCAAGCCTGCTTCGAGACCGACTTGGTACCATTGGCTGAAGGAGAAAACCTCGAGCCCGCAGTGTTTGTAAACCGGTTTAGCCGAAAACATGGGGTCCGGAGAGCCGAGGTGCAAAAGGTTTCTTACCAAGGGTATGTGCCTGGTACCGTAGTTCCGGAGATCGATAAAAAATTGATCATTCGAAGTGGGAAAATAGAAGTCCAGAACATTCGACAAGTGATTGTAACGAGATAATTCGGCGGCGATGATAAGGGTAACCGGAACCAACAGCCCAAAGTAATAGTCGTCAATCTCTACCTGACCAATGGAAAACTTTTCCATCAGCCATTCATTTTGGGCATCTAGGAATTGTATATGTTCTCCAAATAGGTCCCGCAGTTCTCTGGCAATGGCTATGGCCGGATGGTACTTGTCGTTTTGGACCAAAGTATGGATATTGAGGGCCGACTGTATCGTGGCTGGTGGAACAAAGGGTGAGTCTGGAAATAATACTTGATCGAAGTTTGGCTTAGACATGTCGACCTCCTTTTTTCAATGAGATGAGATGGGGAATTGTAGCAGAACGTAGAATGAAAAAACCACCTCTAGGGAGAGGTGGTGGGCGTGATAAAAATCGTAGGTGAAAAAAACTCGATTTTGTATCTGGGTGTGAGGGCTTTGAGCTCTCTGATGCAGAGAAATAAAAATGGGAGGTCGGTATCATCATCAGTCATGCCAAGTTCGGCAAGACTAAAATCGTATTTATTGGCGAGCATGCCGGTATTGATTGTTTTGAGAGCACCGGCGGCGATGGTTTTGGCTTTTTGTTCACGTTCTCGGATCACTTCTTCCGGAGTAAGGGCTAAAAGAGGGGCAAAGACCAAATAATACCAAAGATTATCTTCCTCAAAGCTTACTACCCATCCAAAAGTTTCCAACAGCCCTTGAATATATTCAATGGCTCTGTTTAAACCATTGCGGTCTTCCGTAAAAGAATCAGGGAAAACGGATGGGCCAAACCTTAACCGGTATCCGTACTTAAAATCGTAATTGAACAGAAGTTCATTGCTGGCTCTGAGTAACAAAGGGAGACTGATTTCTTCGTACTGATAGCCGTGTATTTTGTGGACCAGAGCGATCTTGGCAGTGATGTCTGGGGGTATGGGTCCATATTCGTTAAAGTCTCTTCCCGAGCCACGATTTTGACGGAAAGCAATTATTTCTTGAGGAGAGTGTATCGGTATTCTGGTACCGTAATCAGAGACAAACTTCATGAGAACCTCCAATTTTAATTTGCAGAATGGGGACATTTTACACCATAAAAAACCACCTCGGTTAGGAGGCGGTAGAGGAGCGAAGTTGATAGGGCTTTTTTTCCTCGGCGACGAAGGTGAAAGACCACTTTGGGCCAAGTGTCTGTTTGATGCGATCCATTACGAGCACGTAAAGTCCGTGAGGAACTTCACTGGCAGTTAGCCTGAGCTCCATTCCAGTGAAATCCCATTCATTTACCACCGCGTGTTCCATCATGTAGGCAACGGCGTATGAGGTTCTTCCTTGGATGCGTTGCTCTATTGCCATCATCACTTCGTCTGGAGTAAGCAGATCAAATGAGGCAAAGCAGAGATAGATTTTTCCGCCAGCCTTCTCAATCTTGACCGGCCAGCCCAAGGTAGTAAGAACTTCGACCGCACACTCGAGGAAGTGATGGAAATTTTTTACCTCAAGATAGCTGGGGAGGCGTGCCGGATTTATTTCCGAGACAAGTCCTTTTCGGAAGTCGTAATCTCTCTGAAGATCAAAGGAAACGGATTCGATGAATCCAACGAGATCGGTTGTCCATCGACCAGGGTAGCTCGACATAATTGCCAGCATGTGCTGGTACATTGTCTCTTCGTACTTATCATGTGGTCCACCCGCTTTGATCCTCTTGAGTTCTTCGGGGCGGAACACGGTAATGGAACCTTCTCCCGGAAAGCTGATTTTCATGGTGCCTCCATTGATTTGATGTGAAATAGCGAGCAAAGATGGTTGATTATACCTCAAGGTGCCTAACAATGCAAGTTATGGGGTATTACCCAAGTTTGATGGAGCGGATGGAGGTGTGGGAAAGAGGGGAGAATATTTCTGAGTAACCGAGGGCCTTGGCTTCCTTAAGCATCTTGTCCGTGAAGCCGACTTTGCGGATCTCGCCCAAAAGTCCGAGCTCGCCGAAGCAAATGGAGTTTTCCGGCAGAGGCTTATCCTTGACCGAGCTGACGATAGCCAGAGCGATGCCCAGATCGGCTCCCGGATCTTTGACGTCCATGCCACCGGTGACATTCACAAAGACATCTTTGGTGGCGATGGGTAGATTGAGATGTTTTGTCAGAATGGCGCAAATGAGCTGAAGGCGGTTGCCGGAGATACCTTTGGCGATACGGCGGGGAATAGGGAGGGGGGAGGCTACGACTAGGGCTTGGATCTCGACGGTGAGCGGGCGAGTGCCCTCCATAATCATGGTGAGGCAGGAGCCGGGGGCGTTTTTTACCCTACCTTCAAGCAAAATGGAGCCAGGGTCCTTTACCTCTTCGAGCCCGTTGCTGTTCATACGGAAGATGCCGGTTTCGTCCGTCGGGCCAAAGCGATTCTTGACGCTCCGAAGGAGGCGAAGTAAGTGCTGACGATCACCTGAAAGCTCGAGGACGGTGTCCACCATGTGTTCAAGCATCTTGGGGCCGGCGATGTCTCCGTCCTTTGTGACATGCCCCACAATGATCATGGGGACCGAGTTTTCTTTGGCACTCTGGATCAGATACGAGGCGCTATCTCGGATCTGGGATGGGGAGCCTGGAGTGGTGGGGTTGACGGCTGTACTGACCGATTGAATGGAGTCAATGATGACAAGACAGTTTGGGTCCGACTTGATGGTTTCCAATATGTTTTCAACTGTGGAAGTGTTCAGGAGCCTGATATGTGAGTTCTCCTTTGAGGAAAGGCGTTTGATGCGGGAGGCTACTTGAGCGGGGTTTTCCTCGGAGCAAACGTAAACAATGTTGATTTTGGAGTTTAAGGCGAGCTGGGTGAGGAGGGTAGATTTGCCGATGCCCGGCTGGCCGGCCAGGAGGTAGACCCCACCCTTGGTAAGTCCCGGACCCAGAACCCGATCGAACTCGCTGATACCGGTAGAAAAGGTGTAGCCCGTTTGGGAGGAGAGGGCGGCTTTGACCGAAAAGCTTTCGGCGGGCTTGAGAGTGACCTTTTGACCGGTTTTGGTCTTGGTCGTCTTTAGATATGGAGCGGTTTCGACGAGAGTGTTCCATTCGTGGCAGGCAGGGCACTGGCCGGCCCATTTGGCGAACTCGTTACCGCAACTGTTGCAGAAAAAGATGCTGTTTGACTTGGCCATAAAACCTATTGTAGTGCATGTTTGGCTTAAGTTTGAATATTCTAATCCTATAAGGTAGAATATCATTTGTAAGTCAAATTCTTTAACATGAATGGAGAAGTTAATGAAAATAAAATTCTGGTCCATCGCCATGCTGGTTGTGGCATACGCCATGCCGACCACGGCAGCTTTCTTGATGGTGACGACCCATCAGTTGGCCGTGCTCATCGGAGGCGTGGTGCTAGGGGCTTTGAATATTCTCAATAATTCTAAAAGTGTGTGGAATGCTTTCCTCATTCTTGTTATGGGTGCCGTCATAGCGATCGTCATCGCGGTGAATGGCTCGATTTGGGCGGCATTGCTAATAATCGCGATGCCCATCGTCTCGTTCCTTTTGTCCTGGATGTAAACAACAAATACCCGCTTCGGCGGGTATTTTCATGCAAAAAACCCGCCATGTTTGGCGGGTTCTAGCTGAGGGAAAAACAAATTAAACAAGAATTGGTTTGCGGTTGGGTATCTGCAAATCAAGAAACACAAATAGATAGATGAAGAAAATTACGCCGTACCAAATGGTAAGTCCGATGGGAAACAATCCAAGGGCAACCAGGAAGACGAGTAACAAGAGAAATACGAGGAACTTGTGGAGACGGCCCGGCATGGTCATTTGTTTGGCGAAATACATGGCACTTAGAGCTGGAATGGCGAAGAGGTAGAAGAGCCAGCAAGTTAGCCAAGCGCAAAGCACCCAGGCCCAAGGACCGCAGTAGACAGCGGCGAGGCCAAGAGTCCACAGTTCCAGTAAACAGATAGCTACTACAATAAAAATGATGATGGCGCTGTAGGTGTAGTTGGCGGAGTGAAACCAAGCTACAAGACCGCTGGTCCAGTCCAAGAAGATGTGTTCCATGAGCCAGCCGGCAGAAATGGAAAGGGTTTCCGGTCGCATAAAGTTCCAAATGGCGTCGAACATGTATTCCTCCTTATTCGGTGATATTTGGGTCGGGGATTGGGGTGTTTAGCCAGCTATCGTCGCCGGTTTTTCTTGCGACTTCCAGAGAGATACCGAAGAAAATCATGGCGGCGATCTCCATGCCGGTCAAGAAGAACTCGTCTGTGGAGAATGGATAATCCTTGAGATATTGAAAGATTAAAGCTCCCGACGGATCCATCTTGAGGAGATTAATGGTTGCCCGTAAATCTTTGAACACTTGATCCTGAAGACGGAGCAGGTCGAAGCCATGAGTGGTTGAGAGTAGCTCTTCATAGGTTGATGGCCATTCTGATGGATCCAAAGGTAAACAAACGGCGGATGCCAGGATGGTCTCTATTGGATAGAGGTAGCCCAGCACGAGCATGTGCAGGTCGGTTTCGGAGACACGGTATGTGTCTAGGGTGGTGGAGTCTTCTTGTAGCAGGAGGGAGTGTATATCCATCAGAGGAGAAGTGGCCATGGCGATGGCGGCGGCGTGTGTATGGCCGACCAAAAGATCCTGAATTACACGTTCGATCAACCCATCGTGGTCAAAGACGGGCAAGAAGGGTGAGCCTTTGAAGACAATCGGAAAGTTGTCGGACATTTGACCTCCTTTGTTAAAGACCTAAGTGCTGATATTATACTCTAAGCCTATAGACTTGACTTTTGAGGCTGATGGTAGTATAATGGCGCCTGTTAGAATGAGTCTGAACGTTCACACAACAGAGGAGAGCAAAATGACTGACGAGGCTGTAAAGAAAATGCTGACTATCGTCACCGCCCTGATGGGGATCCCTACCGCCATTGTTGTGGCACAAGACTTTGTTGCCCTGGGAGGGACGACTTTCTGGGGCTGGGCAGTGTTGATCACTTTTTGGGGATCCACTTTCTCCTGGTGGCAGAACAAATTCCAGAAGGAAGCCGCTCCGTTCATGGTTGGCCTGTTCTTTTGTGGGTTGATCGGTGTTTGCTTGATTGGGTTTGCTTGGGTCGCAGCAGTGGTCTTCCTGCTGATCCTCATGGCAGCGGTCACGAAAGATAAAGTCCTGAAGTAGCGTTTGAGCCCTTGGAGAAATCCGGGGCTCATTTTTTTGTGGAAAAAAGAACAACTTTTACTAAGTTTCTTCTACGGTCAGGGGGATAGGAAAAAAATACTAGCGTGTGATGAGGAAGGGGGTGGGGGTATATTTGAGAAAAAATGAAGCTAGATATTTTATGGGCCGGTGATGATTTTGTTTATAGGTTGAGAAACTTGACAAGGTGTGATATATTTTCCCATAGATAGGGTAATTCCTTCAAAATTTATGAAAAATCTGCTCAGTCGACTGGTGAACAGACGCAAAAAATCTGTCCGCTTGCCGCGAATTATTTCCAGAAATATTAACTCCACTCAGATATCCAAGATGGGCCGACTCGGTCAGAGCTTGGTGGTGATGAGCCGCTAAAATTTGGAACTTATTTATATAGATTGCGGCCCCGCCGCTCGGCGGGGCAATGACGGGGTAGGGACTTTGAAAAGGGAAGATTTTGTGACAGAAAAAAAGCAATATCACCGTAGCCTAACTCGAATGACATTGCTTTTCTTTTTCCGGCTATTGACTGGACAGAAGTCTTTAACCACTTACAGATTAACACTGCAAAAAATAACTGTCAACTGTAACAAAAGGCCTCAGAGTTGGGAGTGATGACCAGTCGGGCAGGCAGGTCGTCACCCCAATTGTGGGGCTTTTCTGTAACGCTCACTTTAAAAACAATAGGAGCTGTCTATGCATTGGGAATATAAATCGTTGGTTCTGAAACCTGATCACGAAGATGACATCATTAACGAAATGGGCGGGGAACGGTGGGAGCTGGTGTCTGTAGTTAACATTGTTCGCAACTCAGCACCGTATCTGAGGTTGTATTTTAAAAGATCGGTTCGATAGTAGCAGAATAAGGAGAGATGTCGATGGCAGAAAAATGGAAATACAAACGAATCGTGGCTTTGAAAAGTGATGGTCTGGTGGTTCAGATCGATGGTGTAGCACAGACAGATAGGCATGGCACGGACATCGATCGTATGTTGGAAATGTATGGTGATGCCGGATACAAACTGATAGCGACCAATGACACCACCTTTGGTGGAACACCGGCAATTCAGTATGTGTTTATGGCAAGTGCCGGTCCCCTTCGGGATTAGCGATCGTTGACCTCTCTTAATGGGAGGTCTTTTTAATGATTTGGGGTGAACGAACCGCGAGTGGTTTGTTATAGTGGAGGGATATGGCGAATGAAAATGCGATGGAAACTTTAGGAAGCGAATCGAGGTTTCAGGAGATTATTAAATACATCAATGATGATTTGTGTTTGAGGATTGAGTATATGAGGCCGAAGGCGATGGAAGAATATTCAAACGATAAGGTAAATGAAGATATGGAGTTCATTTGGTGGAGGATGAAGGATCTGGATGAGGATAAGAAAAAAACAATTAAAGAAGAACTATTAAAAAAAACAATGGGGGCGGGTGGAGCGGTGGAGCGATGGAAAGATCGGATGGTGAAAGATGGATGGGAGAAGGAGCCGGTGCGGTCGTATGACGTGGGTATTAAATCTGCCGTGATATATGCGGAGACAAAAACTAAAATTGAAAGCCTATTGGTCACCGGTGGTTTGGATGATGACCAGATTCGGCATATGATTGAAGAAGCCAAAGGAAAAGGGATGAACTTTTCGGCCGAGTTGAAACTTCTGCGATCGATTGATGGTAGGAAAAAGGTGACAGGCGAGCTTGTCACTAACACAATTGAAAAAATGGCTTCTCTTCAGAAGGAAACTTTTCCGGCGAGTGCGGAAATGGACAAAATGCGTGATGATGGTCTGGTGCTGGCCGCACTAATTAAGGCTTCCGGGGAGGGTATAAACGCCTGGGTTGAAAAACAGATTCTTGAAAGAACAGGGAAAACGGTTGATGGGGTTTTGGGTGGTGTGAGAGAGTACTACAGCAGCCGAGCGACTTACTATACGAAGGCAAGTTTGGATAGTAAAGTATAGCGATTATCCTTGTTTTTTAGACGGTTTGAGGATTGTGATTCCGAGTAGGATACCCAGAAGTGTAAGCGGAACGAAAAATAATCCGATGAATTCCAGATATTGGGGAAGGTAGACCAGCGCGAGAGTTGTTGGTTCGGAGTTATTGGTAATTGGTGCGGGAAGTGACCAGGAGTTGTACCAGAGATTGGTGTCCGCGTGAGTTAACTTGGTAAGTTTTGGATAGGTAAAAAATATTTTGGCAGTAAGTAGCCATGGTGGAAGTTTGAGGTCGTCTTCCGATACTTGTATGGCCTTCCAATAGGGAGAGCGGGTTTGGTAGAGACTGAGGATAGTTATTGGTGGGGAGACGGAGAGGGTGTAGAGGAACTCGGAGGGGTGGGTGATGGAGAGTACTTGGTTCTTGGTTGTTGGTTCTTGGTCATTAGTGCTTGGTGTGGGGGAGGAGAGAGTGATGGATTTGAGGAAGTTGAGAGGGATGGGGCGGATGGTGATGGATTTTAGTAGATTGGAGGTGATGCGATTGCCAATAGATTCGTTGAAAAGATGAAGAGTGTATCCGGAAGTTTCTTCCGGATTGGCAATTGGTTGAATGATGGATTGTGATACGTTACTGTCTACCAGCCTTTCGAAGATGTCACAACGGCGGGTGGCGTGGTTTTCCAGACAGGTCGTCAGAGAGAGCCCCTTTTCGTATCTGGCGTTGAAGGAGAAGAGGTAATTTAAAGCATGGCTGAAATGCCTAAGATTTAGGGAATCACATTCAATCGCATTTTGACTTTGATAGAAGAAGCCTGCCTCCGATACTATTTTGACCGTTTTACCTAAGTTGAATTGATCACAATTTCTGCTTTCCGGAAGAAGGGAGTTGGATTGGGGAGTTTCGGAAACATCAAATTGGGTAGCGGTTAAAGGAAGGGAAACTTGAATTCCGGTGGTGGAGGGGGAGAGGACAATTTCTTGTGAAGGAATATCGGTGATAGAAGTGCGAGTGGAGAAAAGTAAGGGGTGAATTCTTAGCTCAATGTCCTGGTAGCGGATCTCGTGGATCGATTTGGTGTCTTCGGCTTCGAGAACCAAGTTTATCTGCTGATATTTCCCGGTGGCATGAGTAAAAAGAATAGCTTTTTTGGGTGTGGCGCTTGGCTCTAAAGCACTAGACACCTCCTGAGAAATGAAGTCTTGGCCAGAGACATTTACATTGCCGGTGATGAGGTTGGGAGAAGAATATTGAAAAGAGTAGGAGATTAAGTTTTCCGGAGCAGTGATGGGAATAGCTACCGAAAGACAACCATTGACATCGGTTCCCAGAAGAGAAATACCACTTGGTGAAATGATTTTTTCGAGTTTTCGATTTGGTTTGTCGGTGTAACACTGAACCGGTGTAGCCAGGGAAAGTTCGTTTGTAAGTGGGTAGTAGGCGGATTGATTGATGCTAAAGATGGATACCGGAAAGTTTTGTCCGGTGGGAAGGTAGGTAGTAGCTATCTCGAAGAAATCGTAAACGTTTGGGATTTCAGCCGGAAGTTGGAGGGAAAAATACTGATCATTTAATTGAACGATAAAACTTTCCTCCGCCGGAACGGGAATGGAAATCGTCTTGGAGGTGACGTTTAAATCTATCTGCTTGTCGTCAGTAAATATTACCGGGGTGATGGGGGTGAGGCGAAGGTTGATTTGATTGCCGAATTTTTGATATTCGAATTTGACGGGAAGAAGTTTTTCGGTTTCGGTGAGGGAGGGGATAGAGAGAGTGATTGGCTGTTGGTTATTAGTTATTGATTGAGTGATGGAGAGGAAGTTGGCCTTTTCGGTCCATTCTTGACTGGGACGGAGAGAGAGGGAGGAGAAGGGAGTTGTTGGCGCGAGGTTGTTAGTGCTTAGTTCGGAGAGGGAGAGAAAGTTTTTAGTGGGTTGATCAAGAGCTGTTTTGTAAAGAAATATTTTATCGTTGAAGTTTTTGTTTAGAGAGAACTTTGAAGATGAGGTAAGGAATTTATCCAAGGTGGCTATTCCGAGATCGGTTTTACCATCGGGAGAAATGACGTATTTGTCCAGGAGAACCCAATTGATCGAATACTTTTCGATTATTTTTTCAAATTCGCTTTGACTGTTTGAGTAAATAGCTGTGGAAATTTCTTCGTAATATTTCTCGGAGGACTTGTCCCAAACATCAAAAGCTCGGTCCAGAAGCGGTTGTTTGATGCCATGCCACAGAAAACCGGAGCCACGATATCCCCCGCCACGGCGGGCAGGCCAGTCGTAGTAGTTCCAACCCCAGAAAGTATACTGAGGAAAGTTGGCTAGTCTTGTGGCTGGGTCTTGAGTCTTTAAATAAGCGAAAAGATCAAAGTATTCTTGAGGAATAGTTTGTCGCATACTGCCGGAGACTAGATTTCCCGAGAAGGCGGGGGATGTAAAAAGAACAAGGGAGGTGGCTACAGTAAAAAGGGTTATTGGATAGGTGAGACGACTGTGAAGAAAGGTAAAAAGATCAAGTATAAAAATACTACCGATGGCAAAGAAAAATGAAAAGGATAAGGAAAGTGGGATGGAAAATTTGGTAAATGGAGATCTGAAGAGTTCCCCAAGAAGGGGGATAACTTGATTGATAAGTAAACCTCCGCCGAGTAAAAAGAAAAAACAAAGACAGAGAACACTCATAAAAGAGGCGGTCCAGGAGAATTTTTTCTTGAATGAGTAGTAGAGGCCTATGAGAATAATTGAAAAAGTGAGGTAACCAATGATGGTAATCATGGGTGTGGAGAGGTGGTACCTCCAAGTAGAGAGAAGGTGGTCATATTTAAAATTTGGACCCATATCCAAGTAATTGAAGAGATAGCCTTTGATAAAAGCCAGATCCTTAAAGTTGGCAAATTCAAGATTCCGGTAATAAGTCTGAGGGGAGGAAATTTGGTTGATTTTTGCGGCTACCGTGGCTTGACCTCCGCCGGAAAAGACAAAAAAGGCAACCGGTAAAAGCCAATATAAATGAGGGATGATGATGGTAATAATTCCGGTCGAGACGGTTTTTATTGAAATGAGTAGACGTCTCTTTTCCAAAAAATATTCAATGATAAACGGGAGAATACAAACAAAGAAAACCAGAAAAATTGTTTCTACATAAAAGGAAGGAGAAGAAATCAGAGAGATTAGAAATAATGTGGATAAACTCTTGAGGGAGGGTTTACTGATGTAGGAAATTGTGAAAAAGAGCAAATAAGGAAAGGCTCCGTAGAACCAAGTAAATGTTTCAAACGGAACAAAAAAAGTTTGCAGGGTATTAAGGTTCAGTAAATAAAATAGTGCTCCGAGAAAAGAAGCAAATTGGGTAGTTTTGGCGTCGAGTTTATCACGAAATAAGTGGTGATAGAAAAGGAGATAAACGCCAATTGGTCCGGCAACTAAAGGAAGAAATGTAGTGAAGTATCTGATGAAGGAAAGAGGAAATTTTAGAGTTTGCAAAAGAAGAATAAGTAGCATTCGGGGAATATCGGCGGAGTGGGCTTGTCCGCCCAATAACCCCAGCCCTCGATATTCTTGCCAGACGGAATACATTGCCCGTTTGAGATTCATAAGAATGTCGAACTCCGGATTGAGATTATCCCAACCAATGAGAAAAGTTCCCGGTTCGTAATTTAGAAAGGCAAGTAATGAGGAGATCGAAAGAAGCGCGAGCATGGGCCAAGACCGACGGAAAAAAAGCGGCAGGTGACGAATCTGTCGAAGTGGAAAACGATGTTTAGCTTTGGTAATATTCTTAGCCACAAATCAGTTTAGCATTTGAGGGAGGTTATTTGACAAAAAACCGGCACCTGTGATGAGGTGCCGGTGGAGGCTAATAGATGAACCAGACAATGAAAATGTGATCGGTCGGATTCCAGACCGTTTGGATTTCGTGCTGATGAACTAAACTGTTTTCTGCTGGATATCCTCCGAGATAGAAAATGTAATTACTCGGACTGATTTCACCGAAATATAGTTTGGCAATTGAAAGGACAGGAGAGTCAAATACCATTGAATTAAAGTTTGTTAATGGCACCAACTGTCCCTCACGGTAGTCTGTGGTGACAGTGATATTTGTGTAGATGGGGGCAAATAATAGAACAAACAAAATAAGAACAATTAGAAGCTTCAGAGGCTTTTTCATATAACTCCTTGGATAAATTGGGAATGTGGCCTTTGTCCTATATTATATCACTTACAAATTCCTTTGGTATATTGAGGCATGAAGAAAATAGTGATGAACCGGGTGGTGAGGCTGCACCAGAAGTAAGTGGGTACTTGACGAGCCCGGTCGTGCTTATGGTGGGATCTTCGAATAAGATTATGGCTTTTGGTAATGGAAGCGTGGAGATCTCGAAAGCCCTGTTCCCTGACCTTCAACGACAGTCCTTGAAGGTCTCAATCGTAGTCGATGGCGGAGAAATAAATGGGGATGATGTCCAACGGTTCTTCAACGAAAGCGCGATATGAATTGTGAGGCTGGTTGCCGAAGTTGGAGAGAATATCGTCTGGCTGTACCCAAGTTTGACTGAATTTACCCAAATAGTTTGAGTACGAAGAATATTGGTACTCGTCTAACCTACAAGGACTGTCCTTGAAGGTGGGGAGATCAAGTGGATTGCGATGAATGTATTTTGAAAGATGGATCCATTGAGACTCACCTTCGATCTTTACCGCCTTATATCTGTCTTGAAAGAGGTGGCCGATTCGTTTGTGCCGAGTGTTAAAATACCTGACGTATTTTGTTGCCAAGGAACTCATAAAGTTACCCATCGATAAATCGCCGTGTTGTTTTATGAATAAATGAATATGGTTAGGCATCAAACAATAAGCAAGCAGTTCGATTTGATCAGCATAGTTTTTTGGTTTTCGGCTGGGAAAGACCTTCAAGGACAGTCCTTGAAGGTCTTGAAGGTCTGAGAGTTCCTGAGAGTCATGAGAAATGAGATAAAGCTTGAGATATGAAAGGAAGGTTTTGTAATCCTTGTCGTCCTGAAAGATGGTTCGTTTTTCGACACCGCGATTGTATACATGGTAGTAGGCTCCCGCTTCGTATTCTTTGATAGCATTTTTTGAAGGCATTAATTAATGATACTTCGTTGAATATTATTGACCTTCAAGGACTGTCCTTGAAGGTCTTGGTTGCGTTCGGTATGGTTGTGATGGGAAGATGGCAAAGGGCGAGAAGGTTTTTTGGTATAGTGGAGGAATGGAAAATAAAGTAAACAACTCAAAAAATGTAAAAGTAGAAATAGAAATTGGGGGAGTGGAGAATCTGGATGATGCCTTGCGGGTGGCGAGGCTGGTGTATAACCCAAATGAGGAAGAAATTAAGAAGTATCACAATAAAGAAAATTGGAGAAGCAAAATTGAGAAGGATGGAATCTTGGTTGTGGGAAAAGTAGATGGAGAAATAGTGGGGTTCCTGCTAGCATACAAAACAACAGACGAAGTAATGCATGTTTGGAATGCCGGGGTATTGTCAGAGTTCAGGAGGCTAGGAATATTTTCTAATATGTTCGAAGAGTTAGCCGTCAAGTGTCGGCAGGATGGAATTAAAAAAATTACCCTACATACTATAGAGAAGAGTTTTCCGGAGATGTATAAATTTGTGATAAATAAAGGGTTTGTGGAATATGAAAAAGAGTGGATTGAGGATGATAAAGTGGGAAAGGTGGAGAAGAGTAAGTTTGAACTGGAATTGAAGTAGTCACAAAAAAGCCCCGCATGGCGGGGCCTGAGAATCAATCCGATGGGACGACAGTGATGGTAAACTTGCCGTCCAAAGGGAAGATAAAAAAGTATCGGTAGATTATCGTACACTCCACCGAGGTTCCTGATGCTGGCTGACCCTCCGGGAAGTAGACCGAGAATGCATCTTCCAGATACAACACAGAAAATGGTTCAGTCGGTAAGGCGACATAACCGACGGTGCTGTCCTCGTTACCGGGATAATACAATCCCGTCTCAGTGGTGACGATTTGTCTTGATCCAAAGATGGCTATCAAGACGAGGAGAAGGATTGTGATCGCAAGGACCCCATTGATATGTTTTAGTTTCATCTATCGTCCTTTCTTGACAGGGTTGGTGATTGGCAACCCTTGATCGGTTTTGGGGCTCTTACCAAGGAAGCATGTCGCGGATGGCTTCCTGGGTATCTTCAGGAAGCATTGCATACACGTAGAGTGCTACGGTATACAGGAAGACTCCCGAAAACAGAATGGTCATCAAGATCATGACGGCGTGAAACCACCCATGGGTAACGTAACTAAGCGCGTAGGCAGTGAGGCCGCCGACGAGCGCCATGCCTCGAACCAAATTCATGGGGGAAGTTGTCTTGGCAGGCTCTGGGATTACGACGGGTGCTGCCGACACTACGGGTTTTGTAGATTTTCGAGGGGTCATTTTGTCTCCTTAGTCAATGTGAGTATGTCCTATATTATCACAACTTGACGAGAATATCAAATGGTATCAGTTTGATTTGAGACGATTAAGGCTGGACGGTAAAATTGTCTGATTTGGGAATTACGTTTGGAAAGAATTTCATCTCTCCAAGATAGTCGGCAAGAAGCTGGAGAGGAGAACGTATTCCTCTAACCAAAACATAGGTAGGATAAATGAGGAAGTCGGGAAGGAGGGCAATAAGAGAAACTTGAAGGGAATGAATGAATTTCGATTTTAAACTAGGAAGGTAACCATACTTGGTGATGGCTAAGTGTCTAATTTTCTTGGTGGCCGCAAAGGTTTTGATCGGGTTTTTGAAGGTAGCCGATCCAATATATTGACGATATTGAAGGACAAAACAGGATAAATTGTGGTAACTACCGTATTTTCCCAAACGGAAAAAGAGATCGTAATCTTCCGCGGGAGGAAACGCTGAGTTGTACCATATGAAATTTTTGGGCAATAGAGCTCTGTTTATCATAGCTGTGGGGTGTTGGATAGGGTTGCTGGTATAGAGAGCTTCTCTGATTTGTTTGTTTGACTTGGGAAACAGTTTGCGGCCAAGGATTTTGCCATCAATGTCGATGGTTTTGACCTGACCACCAACAATAACGGTGTCTGGGTGTAAGAGTAGATAGTGAAGCTGTTTGGCTAAGCGGTGAGGAAGAGCGACGTCGTCGGCATCCATACGGGCGATATATTGGCCTTTGGCCAATTTGATTCCACGATTGAGAGTGTTGGCGATGTTTAAATTTTTGGGATTTCTGAATACACGGACACGAGAGTCGAGTTTGGCGAATCTTTTCAGGATTTCGAAAGAGTTGTCGGTGGAGCCATCGTCGATAGCAATAACTTCAATATGGCGATAGGTTTGGGCAAGGATACTTTGAATGGCCGCAGGAAGATAACCGTTTCCGTTAAAAACAGGGATAACTACCGAGATGAGTGGCTTGTTTCTAGCGTTTCTCATGTGTCCTATAATAGCACAAATGTGCGTAAAAGTCAAGGGTGGGGAGGGTTTGGGCAAAAAAAAGCCCCTCCAGAAATTCGGGAGGGGCGGAACGGAGAAGAAGATGGAGGTGACGGCTACTCGCCGACCTTTTCGCAGGCCCAGCCAGATAGGCTGGTTTGCCACTCGGCATGGACGGGAACAGTAAGGCCGGCATCAGTGGTGTAGGCGCTGTTGAGAATGGTATCGGTGGCTGTGGCAGGACCACAGAGAACCAGCTTGACACCCCAAACGTGGTCTTGTTCGACCACGTATCCGGTCTTTTGGATAACGTTGTCGAAGAAGTTGGCGGCGACAGTGGCGTAGTGGAAGTTGGTGCCTTCGTAACCGGCCATGATAGTGAACTTGTAGCCACTCAGGACCACATAATGGACAACCTGACCCGGCTGGGTAGTGATCCAGAATTGGCCGTAGTCAGCTTCATTGCCGGTGGGGGAAATGGTGCGCATTTCTTTCGTAGCGCCGGCAGGGATGAAGGAAGGAATTGCCTTTCCTGCATCGAGGTCTTCCTCGTCAGTCGAATAGGTGCGGGTGGTGAGGGAGTCCCACCAGCCCTTGGCCTTTTCAACTGAGGTGTAGCCGTTCGGGATTTCATTCCCGATGTACACCTTCACAGCGTCTTTGGCTTCGGGTAACTGTGCGACGAAGCAGAGGACTTCCGCTTGTGATCCTTCGAGCTTGTAGCTGGAGAAGATCATGGACTGGTAGATGATGTCCATGGCGAAGCCGGGGTCGGTGACCACGATGAGGTTTTTACCGCCGAGCACGGGCTTGACTGTGACGACTGAGGGCATGATCCGGTCGCCGTCGCGCAGGTCCACATAGACCACTTGATTGGTGATCTCGGTGACCACGGTGGCGGGGGTGCAGTCGGAGGTGGGGGCGGCGATGCCGCTTGGGAAGAAGTTGCCGTAGGCCAGGAAGGCCGAGACCAGCAGGAACAGGGCCATCACGATGATGGGCAGAGTTCGGCGAGTGGCCTTGTAGATCCAGAAGCCGAGGCCCAAAAAGATGAGGGCCCAGACCACAAGGACGATCCAAAACAAAATTTGGTTGGACATGGGGTTACTCCTATTGAGATGGGTTCCCCGATTGGCGGGGTAGTGGAATTGAATAAGTTAGCGTGCGTAGATTGAGTTCTACTCTTTTCTCTCCTGGGCTAAAACAGAAGGGAAAAGGTAAAGTTCAATTATTTTAACTTACTTCTTCAGGGTTTTGGCCTTGACGAAGGCGGCTAGGCCAGCTAGGTAAGAAAGTCCGGCAAAGTTAAAGAANNGCACCGGTGTCGACCACGATGTGTTCGGTACAAGTATTAGCTTGGCCGTAGACAGGAGTACAAACAATAGTTTTGGTTATCTTGGTGACTGTTTTGTCAGCAGTCTTTTGGCCACCTTTGGTTTCCGAGTTATCTTCGGTAACGGTGGGAAGAGTTGAGATGACACCTTCGCTCTTGGTGGGAGTTGGGGTGACTGTGGGAAGTTCTGGGTTCTTGGTTGTTGGTTGCTTGGTGGGAGACGCTGTTGGGGTAATGATCGAACTCCCAAGCTGATTGGCGGCTATTCCAAAGCGATTTTCCTCACGTTTGGGGATAATGCGCTTGGATAGGGAATAGGTGACAGCCCCGGTAAGAACCAGGATAATAAGGATTATGGGCAAAAGTGATTTCATAGGGGGGAGTATAGCACTATCCTGCCATTCTGTCAAGTATATGGGATAATATTTGATGGGGAATTATCTTTTGGTAACCAGAAAAAGATTGACTTTTTTGTTGTCTTTTGAGGTAACAGTCATGCCTGGTTTACCTGTAATATAGGCAAAACCTCTCCTGATGGTCTTGGGATGGTATTTATCGTAATCTACCAGTAGAAAGTATCGATCACTTAGTGTCTTGATACCAATGGCACAATCTGACCCTTTTTCGTCCGAGAAGCCAGCCGGTAAACACTCCCAGGTTCCAAAAATGGAGGTAGTTACGCTACTTTCCGGATTAGTGGGTTGACCGGGCCGGCTAATGGAAAAGATTTGCCTTTCGGAGATTTGTGTCTGAAGAAACAGATATCCAAAGTAGATAATCACTATACCTAAGACCGCAAATAGTAGCGGGAAAAATATGCTAGTAAATCTGTTTTTGATCATATAAATAAATATATCAGTGATACTCAATCCTTGTACTCTTTGTCGGAGCGCATGTGCTTTTCGACGAGACCCCGTAGGAATACCGAGCGGGGGAGTTTTTTTGTTTGACTAACCCAATCCAGGTATCGACCGATTTCCGGGGAGATATAAAAGTTGAAGCGGACGTCGACTTTTTCCCGGGCTTCTTCGATGGCTTCGGAAAGAGTGCCGGAGAGGTCTTGAAGACTATATTCATGGATAAAGAGAAGATCCTGGCCTTCATCCTGGAGGATGTGTGGTTTGTGACCTTTCAAATAAAGGATGATAACCTGCTTGTTGTTTTGAAGACTGTAGGCAATTTCTTGGCCGATGCCAAAGCTGGGGGTTGAAGCCTCTATGATGATCAAGTCGGCCTGATTCTTGCGCTTAGTCATTAATCGTTGGTTTTCGAGGCTCTCCTTGGGGGTTTGTCTATTGAGAAACTCTTTATTTTTGTTTAGAAGATGATCATAAAGTATGTTGTGCCCGAGATCTTTTAGAGTGCGGACTATAAGGGTATACCGATCCATAGCTGATTTTTCGACATTGCTAATGGGGGCGGAAAAATAGATTTTCATTTATTTTTTGACTATTAAACAATCACTGCATCTGGGCTCATAGGTAATAGAATCGGTGGGGCCGACGAAGTCCGGCATGTTGACGTTCGCCGGTATGCCATTTATCAGGCGCTGATCGAATCGGTCTGCCGGCTTACCGCACATACTGCAAAGAGAATATAGGTGATGAATCTTGTGGGCACGGGTCTTGAGAAGGGCCGGAAAAATGAACTCACCGCCCAAACTGTTATAGTCTAAACCGGCGCAAACAAAGAAACCCCCTCTGTCCAAGAAAAGGTGCAGTTCTTTCAGAAAGTAGCTTTGAAGATCGTGTGGTGTGAGCTGGATTTCGTCCACAATAACAACGTCGTAATCATGAAAAATTTTCTCGATTTGGGACTTGGAACTGAAGCTGATTGCGGGTATCCCTTCTTTGGTTCGAGATCTGATGTAATCTTTGACAACATCTCTACGGTCCACCATCGGCTGGCAAAAGATGACCTGTTTGTTCTCAGGTGGTTTTTTGTTCAGGGACCAATAAAGCTTGATAAGAGCGAGTGATTTTCCGGAACAACTACTTCCGACAATAATTGAAAAATGACCGTGTTCTATGGGGCTCTTTTTAATTTTTTTGTACAGGAGATTGGAAAGAGAGGTGGCTTTTTCTTCGACAAAAGAAAATAGATTCTGACCTGACAATGATGTGGAGCTCTGCATTTGGGTGATTATATCAAGTGTTCGAGAAAAACATAATTTTTGCTTGGACGGATATGTTTTGGACCTGTAGTTATTTTGCCGAGTGAGTAATGGGTGTGTATATTGGGTAATAATTGATATGTAATCATTACACATGTGGTCCTATAGGTTGACATATGAGGCTAGTTTCGATACAATACCCTAATGCCGAAAAAAGAACTTAGTAGAAGAGAATTTCTTAAATTGAGCGGTTTGGGACTTTTGGGTTTGATGATGCCTTTGGGAAGAATTGAACTTTTTGGACCGGAGATTGAGGTGCCACCTGAGGTGAAAAGATGGGGTATGGTGGGTCCGGATCAGAAAATTACACAAAAAGAGATTGATGAAGAGATAGAGCCCAACTTGATCAAACTGATTGACTATATGCCGGGAGTGGTAATCTCTGATTATGCTTTGGCACAGGAGGCAGTTTTGGACCCCTTGATGGCTCTGTCCATGGCGTCTTTGAATGCCGGTGTGAGATTTAGAATAAATTGTGGATTCCGGGATTTGGATTGGCAGGCTCAAGCATATGATAAATCGAAAACAAATGGGGTCCCTAGCGGATACGTGGCCCCACCAGGTCAGTCACAACACCATACCGGTCTCGCGGTAGACTTCCAATCATATGGTACGAGGCCATATGAGGGTAATGGATTTGAAAGCACTCCTGAGGGAAAGTGGCTAGACACGAACGCCCACCGATTCGGTTTTGTTAGAAGCTTTTTGGGAGGAGTAAACCAGAAGCTGTTTACTCCGGAGGAAAGCTGGCACTTTATGTATGTAGGAGAAGATATTGCGGCGGAACACTTTAGAAGAAGGTCGATGGAACCTCATTTGGAGTATTACGAATTTATGAGAGAGATGCAATACATGAAGAAGCGGCAGGAAGATTTGTGGGATAAAAAATATTATAGATACACTTAAGGTTTTCGTGTATGCAGAGATGGTTTTTGTATTATGATTAGTTGTGATGATCTCATTTGTATTTCTGTTATGGATGGCTTTTTTGGGAATTTGGGCCGGAAATCCTGTGTTGGCAGCCAGTGTTTGCGGTACTGGAAGTGTATGTGAGGGGGTATCGACAATTTCTCTTATTAATGGCTGCGTCTATGACGGTGGAGCCGGAGGATGTGTAGTGCCGGGTAGGTATAATATGGAATACACTTGTGATGGAGATTGCAAGTACCCCTTTACCCAGTGGGAGTGCCCATTTAATGCGAGTCCGTGTGAAATTAAAACTAGTAATGTATATCTGGACTGTTGCACTGGTGGCGGCGGCGGAAGTACGTACGTGGCTCCAAAGTGCTCTGATGTAGGATATCCGAATGGCGTACTCACCTGCGAATCGCCCGCCACGAATGTCTGTGTCACCTATCCGACAGAGTGCGATAGATATTTTCCTTCTAAAAAGACTGTCAGCTGTGGAGGAGATTTTACAAAGCTTTCTTGCCAAAAGAACTGTGGTTGCTGTGCTGACGGTGATAATTTTTCGTGTAGTAACACAACTTATCAGCATACTTACTGGATTGCGGGGTGGGTTCTGAATAATAGAGGAGAGATGGTGCCGGCTCCGAATACGTTTTCTTGTAGGACGATTAATGACGTCCATGTTTCTAGCTTGCCATTTAATAGAACTACTGACTGTGTGGTAGACAGATGGGAAGAAATAGTTCAGTGCAAACATACAAGCGTATGTAAAACATGCGGCTGTAAAACTCCCTGCTTTAGCTCTGCGCCTTCGAAACCGGTACTAACCTCACCCGTTAATGGTACTGAGGTAACAGTAGGAAGTGCTATTAGATTGGAGTGGAACGCGATTACGAACTGGGGGACGTCGTGTGCGGTGCAAAATAATCAATATGAAGTCTGTGTGAGTGGAAATCAGGCGGGATGTAACTTGGTAAACTATTTGGACAGAAATCAAAATATCTTTTATAACTGGACACCAACGGTGGCTGATAATTATGTGACTTGGTCTGTGAGGGCGAATAATGGAGCGTTGACGAATGAATCCAACATTAGAAGTCTGTGTGTAGAAGGAGGAGCAAATATTTCGGCATGGAGTGCTTGTAGCAATGTAACCCATCAGCGTACCAGAACATGCACCGAGACCTGTGGAACAGATGATTGCGCTGGGGTCGCGAAGGTTGAGACCTGCCAGGGTTTGGTGCGAGGGACATTGTTTGACGCTTCAAGTATTGATATTTGTCCATCATTTGATCCCAATACAGGATATTTGATTGGTCTTCCGGCCGGGACCAAAATAGCCTCTAGGGATTTTGGAATGACGGATGCTAGCAATACCGCGCCACATCCTTGGAGTCCGTTGTCGGTAGTAAGGACAAACGCGAATGGCAACTTCTCAATTAATGTCTATCCGAACGCGACATATAATTTAAATTTTGATCTTTTGAGCGACATTTATGTGACAACTCCTAAGCTGACCTGCTCTGGTTCCGGAACGCAGGCGGTGGTACCAAATAATCCGAGTAGCTGTCTAACTCAGCCGTGTTCGGTGGTGAACAATATGAGCTTTGGCTTTACCAGAGTATTTGGTGGCTGGTGGCAGTTGGTGGGTGGTAACGCTCATGGAGAAAAAGGAATAAGAAGCAACATTCCTTCGAGTCTTCCGACAGAACAGTCTCTGATATTACCTGACACTGCTGCCGGGAATAGGGTGGGTTTTCTCAGCTATGGAGTCACCAAGACAGCAGACATGCTTGGTTCGAATCCTGGAGCTCAAGTGAGTGGTAAGCGGTGGGAAAAACAGAGTTCGTATGATGGATTGATCTATGACTGGGGATTCTATAACACCAGGTTTAATCTATTTCCGGTGACCAGCTGGAACGGAACTGATCCTATCTCATATGTTGATGGAGGGAGGGGTTATCAAATATTTAAGGCTGATTCTTCTGTGAGTGCATTTAACTATAATCCCTCTGGGTCTCAGAAAATAATTATCCATGTAAATGGGGATTTCCGGGTGACTGGTAACATAGTAGTTCCTGATGGGGCATTTTTGATGATAATTGCCAAAGGGGCTATCACCTTTGGTCAAGGGGTTACTCGAGCGGATGGGTGGTATGTGGCGGATACAATAAGGGTGCCGTGTAAAGATGTCGATGGTGTTGCCGGGTGTGATGGGACAGATGTGCAGTTTCTCGGGAACGGGTCGTTTGTCGGGTGGGGAGGCCTGAATTTTTCTAGAAATTTGGGGGCGGCAAATAACGATACCCCTGCTGAGAAATTTTCTTACAGACAGGATTTATTTACCAATGCTCCTGATCCGGTAAGAGTGTACACGAAATTGTATAAGCCATTTATCCCTTAGTCTAAAAAACCCGCCTGGTGGCGGGAATAGATTTAGGGAATAATTGTGATGGGAGTATCTATAGGTGCCCACTTGAAAAGCCACTCTGCGTCTGGGGTGTACATGTTTATACAGCCATGGCTCATGGGGTGGCCGAAGTTGCTGTGCCAATAGGTACCGTGAAAGCCATAGCCTTTGTGAAAATACATCGTCCAGGGAACGTCGGCCAGGTAGTAATAGTCAATGCCTTTGACGCCACCGCTCATGTCGTCGAACTCGTGTTTTTCGTAAATTTCGTATTCACCTGTGACCGTAGGGTGGTTCGATGTACCGGTAGAGACGATGAATTCTTTGAGAAGAATACCGTCTTCAAAGGTATAAACACGTTGAGTGGACAGGATGACGATAATTTGTTTGCCTTCTAAGATAGTTGGTTCGGGTACAATTATCGGTACGGTGCCAATATATAGCTCTTGTCCAGCGTAAATTAGATTTGCATCTGTGAGGTGATTGGCTACCACAAGATCTTCCATATTAATTCCCAATTTTCCAGCTATTTCCCACAAAGTTTCTCCGGGAAGAACGGTGTAGAACTGAGGAACGGAGGGGGCTGGGGGAGTTATTGGTTCTGGGGTATTAGTTGTTGGTTCGGGAAGAGTTGGGGTGATGGTTGTCGGCGATGGTGTGGTGGTAACCGTGGGTACGGGGGTGGAGGGGAGTGGAGTGGTGGGGGTCGGGGAAATCCCCCCATTCCCCTTTGACAAGGGGGTGAGCAGGAGTAAGACCAACAATAAGATAATAGACAGGACAATTTTCAGACGGTGGGACATAAGTACCTCCTGGAGATAAATTCAAAGAACGTAGGTGTCTCATATGATACAGCAAGGGCGAAAATCTACAGTACGTTCACTTGACTATTTTGCCTTGGTGTGATATGCTATGGGTTATCGTGAGTCTAACAGCTCACACATCCTTTTCAAATTTGGAGGCATAATGCTGATTTTCTTCGCAAAGTTGGTGTTGGCGCTTGGTCTGGCGGCGCTTTTTATCGGGATCGCGGTCTATTTCATTGGACCAATCCTGGCAGAATTAGTTTCACCCGAGGGGATTCAGGGGGCATGCAAGCTCATCGAATCCTGCTCCCCGTAGTTTTTTTGCTCCTCAACCAATTAGGTTGGGGAGCGTTTTTTATGGCTTAGCCGAAAGTTAGAGAATCGTGGAGTGTATCGCGTGGCTGTCTGGTATTAATTGATCCGGTCGGCATAAACGAAGAAGCGCATTGGGGAGTTCCATAACTGACAGGTATACAGGATCAGTTTCGCATTATAGTCGGTAATTTGGGTGCCTGTTTCGGTNNGGGCTTACAGTTCTCGAATTTTAGATCGCAGGTGTCAGATGGGGAGCTGAAGTCCGGAACGCGCCAAATACCGGTTTTGAGGATATTTTCGACATCTTCGCCTTCGTGGATTTCACCGCGGACGCCAATCTTGTCGATAATTAAGCCGTTTTCTGTAGGTAGAGAAGGGTAGACAGGGGGGAGTTCGGGACGAACAGTTGGCGGTGGAGGTGGGGGAAGGGTAATTTTTGGAGGGACTACCGGTTCTATTATCGTTTCTTGAGCTTGAATGGCGGTATCGGCTATTGTAGAGGCTAGTAGGTTCGAAGCTTGGGGTGAAAGGCGGTAATAGAGGTGGGGCCAGGAGGGTAGCAGGGCGAAAACGAGGGTTAGTGTCCAAAAAATGACGCCGATGGTGATAAAGAGTCTTTTTTGGGGGGACATAGGATTATTTTACCTCACACAGCTCGTTTAATTTGATTTGTGGATGAACCTGTGGTATATTATGGGTCAGGTACGCCAAATCTGAACATTGAAAGGAAGCTGAAATGAACATTGTTATCGCGATTTTGATCTACTTGATCATGATGGGGGCGTCCGTCTTTTTGGACGTGAGAGCTCTCGGTATGTTCAACCGAAGCATCTGGTTTAAGATCGTCTTCGGTCCGATTATTATGATCGTCCTCGGGTTTGTACTTTACGAGGTTGGGATGGGAATCACATATCCGGTTCGCTTGGTCCAAGTACATCTGTTTTGGGGAATATTGGCGCTGGCCATTGAAGGATATCTTTCTTCCCACTCCAGGCTTGACTACAACGGATGGAGTCTGCGTGACCAGGTGTTGCCGGTGAGAATGGTATTAGGTTTGGGAGTGGTGCTGACCGCTGGCTATCTGATGATACTTTTCGGAAAGCTACTCATGTTACCGGTGTTGCTGGCCTTCTAAGGTTTTTTTGGTCCCCTGCCATTCGGTGGGGGATTTTTGTGGTTTTGAGGAAGATGCACTAATTGGTAGTTTGATGTAGTGTGGAACTCCTATAACATGTACTTGACAAAATATAGCCACAAGTGTTACAATACCCACTAGTTTGATATATTGTTGAGTCAGTTAAAGGTGAAATGGGTTTGGTTTGCAGTGCCACTTTAAAACCGGCGCTGCGGCTAAAGCCTTACGCGTTTCACCCTTTGCTGACTTATCAGTCAAACTAAACCTGCCGGCAGGCAGGCCCCCTTTCCGTCGATTCTAAAAGATCCTCGAAATACTGAGGACATACGTTACGTATTTATCCGAGACAGGAGGCTTGACTAAGCATTTTGCCAATGAGGTAAGACAGCCTAGTCACAATACATATCCTTCGGTTCGAAGTGCGCAAAATATCGTACTCGACCTCCGTCCCTCGAATACGAGTGCGGATCCGCTCCGTGCGACATTTTGCTTGCCCTTCTGCACCGCCAATATTATTAGGGAGTTGACAGAGGATGGATGAGATGTAGAATTAGTTTGTTGGTTGACCGATTCCCCAAATACACAGGATGAATTTTCACTTCTTAAGTCTCATTTAATTTAATCAATTACTCCCTATATTCTTTTATGGCCACAAAAGCCAAAACATCTGTTAGTAAGCCTAAAGAAGAGGCTAAGAAGGTTATTCCCAAACTTGAAGAGNNGCTCAGCCTATAAGATCGTTTGTACGGGCTCCCTTACCTCCGCGCGTGCCATTTCAGCCAAGATTCGCTCCGGTACGGCCTGTGTATCAAAGAACTGCCCCAGAACCGGTAATCACCGAAGAAGTGTCCGGAATTTTGGAAATGACGGGAACCGATGGCCGGGGAATACTTCGACATGGCTTTCGTGCGGGTGAAGATGACATCTTGATCCCTTCAATGGTCAGCCGGTTGTCCAAACTTCGTGCCGGAGATGTGATTACAGGATTGGCACGCCGACCCAAGGAGACCGAACCTTACTGGACCATGATCCAGATAACAAAAGTTAACGGCGAAGAACCGGCCAAGATGTTTGACCGTTTCAGGTTTGAAAAAGGCACCCCAATTTACCCATTTGAGAAGCTAAAGTTGGAAACCGGAAAAGAAATTCTTTCAACACGGCTGATTGATTTGTGTGCGCCGATTGGCAGAGGACAGAGAGGCTTGATCGTGTCACCCCCAAAAGCGGGAAAAACTACCGTAATTAAAGAAATTGCCAGTGGCATAGCTTCTAATTATCCCGAGATTCATCTGATGGCGGTTCTTGTCGGAGAGCGCCCCGAAGAAGTAACGGATATTTCCAGACATATTTTGGCGGTAACTAAGGATAGCACCATGCCTGGTGAAACGGCGGCCAGTAACTTTGATGAGAAGGCTGAAGAGCAAACTCGAGTGGCTGAGATGGCGCTGGAAAGAGCTAAGCGTCTCGTTGAAATGGGGAAGGATGTGGTGATCCTGCTAGACTCGGTCACCCGTTTGGCCCGTGCCTATAACTTGGCTATTCCTACATCAGGAAGAACTTTATCTGGTGGATTTGACCCGGCCGCTTTGTACCCACCGAAGAAGTTCTTTGGAGCCGCTCGGAAGATCGAAGGTGGCGGAAGTCTGACCATAATTGGTACGGCTTTGACCGATACCGGAAGCAGAATGGACGACCTGGTTTATGAAGAATTTAAGGGAACCGGAAACATGGAGCTACATCTGGATCGACGGCTGGCTGAGCGCAGAATCTACCCGGCCATTGATGTGATGAGATCAGGAACAAGACGGGATGACCTGTTGTTTGACTCAATGGAATACCAGAGTATCATACTCATGCGCCGAATGCTCGACATGCTGGGGGATAACGAGAGAACCGAGGTGCTGATCGGGAGACTAGCCAGAACTAANNAATAAGGAATTTTTGGCGAGCTTGAAGGACGGGGGGTAACTAAAGAACTCAAGAACGCAAGAACTCTAGAACTCAAGACAGAAAAAGGGAAAAGGACAAGGAAAACTCCGCCAGAGGCGGATCAGCCTGTGGCTGAAGGTAGGAAGGTGGAGTAAACCCCTCTCGGCTACACCGTCTCTCCCCTTGACAGGGGAGAAGGTGCCTGGCCTTGACACAACAGGCTTGGTGTGATACTATAAGATACGTTTCGTATCGCAAAATTGATAATTCAATAGGAGACTCTCATGGACATTATCGAGGCTTTCTTCAAAAGTACTCAGTGGGAAAAAATTTTAACCGATCTTTGTGTTCTCGAACGACTCAAAAATAGTATTGGTATGGCAAATGCGGTCAAAGTTTGCCGGTATTGGATCAAACAATCAGGTGAACCAGACTTGTCCCGCTTAAAAGAGCAAGCTGGTCGCTATACTCTTGAATCTCCGCCAACACGTCTGCTTGAACAGCTCTGCAATCAGGAGCAGACAATGGAATACGTGAAGCGGTTTGTAACGGAGAACGGTGGAGAAGAATAATTCCGTTCGCAAAATTAACATTCATAGAGGAGAATCATCGTGGAAACAAACTTATATAAACAGCTTCGTTTGCACATCGAACGCGGTAAGAACGTGGTCACATTTACCGGACCGGCTGACGTCATCAGCTTTGGCCAGGAGGTCATCAAAGTATACACAGATTCACCAATCACTCCAGACGCCAGCTCTTTGCTAAAGTTTGTTCAAACACACAAAGAACAAGGAGTGGCTCTCGCTCAGGTGATTCTCACCCTCAAGGGTTGGCTTATCACTCATACAGGTGAAGCGACCATTCGACCAATGATTCAAAAACGGGTTTACGATCTGTCGCAGTTTTATATCCGAATCCTGTTGAATTTGCGCCTGATCGCGAACTTGGCTACTGTCGGTCTGATCGAAGATAATGCTATGACGGTAAATAATGCAAAATCCACTGCAAGCCAAATGATGAAAGACGTAGAAGAGATGACGGCTTTCGTTTGTTCAGACTTTGTTGCTTAATTCGGTAAATCGGGGATGGGCTATAAGCCTGTCCCTTTTTTGTGGCAAAAAAACCGCCCCGGAGGGCGGTATGGCGAACTGAAAAGTTATTAGGGGCAGGAGAGGCTAGTGCCAGTGGATAGCATCGCTCTGTAACTGTCGACGCTGACCACCGAGTAACAGGTACTTAGACCTGTTTTGATGACGAAGAAGAAGGCAATGACGTCGCCTTCTGCATCCACCATCGGCGTGCCGCGAAGCACATCGTCGGCTTGAACGTTTTCGGACGCCTGTACGGTGTCCGTGTTGTTCGTGCCTGAGATGTTGTTGCAGGCGGCGAAGGCCACAAAGACGAGTATCAGGCCAAGTAGGCAGGCGACCACGCGTTGAAAACGAGTGAATTTCATATTGACCTCTTTCTTGGATTGGTTGGAATGTTCTTTCTTACTGTCCCATAATACCATATGGGCGTGGAATTGTCAAGTTCGAAAGTCAAGTGTTCGTAACTATAGGTTGATGGAAATGAGTCAAGATGGTAAAATAGTCGGGTACGTTCGTTGAAAATCCAAGAGTAAGACATAAGGAGAACCCATGGGTAAAATAGGCTGTATTACGTTAAATGGCAGAAAGGTTTTTTCGGTTGGCCGAGGAATTGTGTCGGCACGAGGGGACTTGGTTATCTTTTCGGATGGATCTTCCATCAATCTCAAGACCGGGGTGGTGACCAATCTGTCACCGGAACTACTCTTGTCTCTGGATGAAATTCCGGCCGGGTATCAGGTGCCTGAAGTGCCGAAGCCTGCAGAGAAAAGATTTCAAGGCCGCATTCTCAGTCTGGTGGATATTGAGCGCACGGTAATAATCGAGCCCCATGATAGCGGGGAAATTGTGATTCCGGCCACTTTGGGAATCAAGTCCGATCTCAAACAAGGCGTCGTGACCATCACCCCGACCGAGAACAATCCGTGGGCAAACATCTCGATTTCAAATGTCCAAGGTATGCGAATTGGCTTCAACATCCTTTCCATCGTCGGAAGTTTGTTGGGCGGGTTCAATGTGCTTGCATCCGGTGAGGACACGTCCGACTTGAAGATACAGGTACCTTATGGAACCCAGATTAATTTGAAAAACTGCGAAGACGCGGTGGTGGGTGACACGGGTGGAAATGTAATGGTCGTCAGCGACGATGAGGTGGACCTGAAGGTAGGGGCCGTTGAAGGAGTTGACGTCAAAGCGTCCGGAGATGTTTCTCTCGTGGCCTCAAAGGTAACCGGGGTGGTAAGGGTGGCTTCGGACGGAGACGTGGATGTTTCCAATCTGCACGGATGTGCCGGATTGACGATTACTGCCTCCGGAGACGTGGATGTGGTGTGCGGTGAGATTGTCGGAAATGTGGTGGTAGCCTCCGATGGGGATGCGGACGTCAACCTTCACCATTGCTCCGGAAATGTAAAAATCACCAGTTCGGGGGATACCGTTCTAAAGGCGGTAGAGGTGATCGGTAACGTTACCTCAGTTTGTGAAGGTGATGCACAACTCAGCGTCGATAACTGCAGGGGAACGATGGACGTTAAAGCCGATGGTGAAGCAAGCGTTGTCTCTCGCACAGCCATGAAGAATCTAAAATTGACTTCCGGAGATGATGTCAGCGTATCCGTTAGGAGCCTGGTAGGTGCCATAACGATTGCCGCCGATGGTGATCTGGATCTGATAGTGGCCGGCGGGGATATAGGCGCGGTGACCCTGAATGTAGATGGGGATGCCAGCGTATCAATCAAGACGATCATCGACAGTATCAAAGCTATCGTTGAGGGCGACGGAACCTTTAGGGTTCAGGGTTGTTCGGGATTTCAAAGAATTAAAGTCGAAGGCGACGACGATATTGAAATTGGATAGATTTACAAACCACTCGAAAGGGTGGTTTTTTGTATTAAAAAAAGACCCCGCGGGGGCGGGATCTTTGGTTGAAGTTTATTCATCCTGAGTGGCTGAGAACAAGAACTTTACATAAAGGTATTCTTGAATAGCTGTGTATTGCACGATGCCGAGGATCAGGAAAATTAAACCTAGGCCTATCGAACAAATCGAAAAGCTCCATTGCCAGCCCAGAAGAAAGACGCCTACAAACCCAGGGGCCATGAAGAACGAGGACCCTGCGTGTAGGAGTCTGAGAACAAAGACCATCCATTTTCCTTCGGTGGTTTGGTCGTCCACCTTGAGGTTCGGGGAGATCTTGGTTACCATCTCCGGCCAGTACTTCTTGAATACCCAGATCGAATAGATCCAGGTAAATACTGAGACCAGGAAACTGGACCAGATCAACAGAATGGTTACTAATACAAAACCCTCGGACCTTCTGAGTATAAGGCCGAGAATCAGTGGGATGAAGTACACCCACCATAATTGCCGAATCTTCTCTTGACTGTGCTTCATTTCATCCATGGAATCTCCTGTGGAGAGGGCATCTCCGTTTGTTGAGAATGAGTGATTTGGTTAGAAAGGGGCGACCTCTTAGAACGTGTCTTATAGTATCACGAACCGAAAGATATGTCAATAAAAAGCCCCGCACGGTGCGAGGCTGAGTGGTTATTTGAGTTCGAACTTGTTCATGGCTGTTACGAGATGCTCGATATCTTTTGGTTCGATACCTATGAGGTACTCGGTGATCGGAGTGTTGTCAATCATGATGATTTTGGCAATAGCCACGTAAGTGGGAATTTTTGAGCCGTAACTCATGACTCTTGAGATGAGGATGTGGCAAGAACTGCCGTGGTGGATCATGTCCACACGCATGAGCTTCAACTCACCTCTGAGGAAGTTGGCCAAAGCGGACATGGATGGGTTCATCGGCTATTTTTCCTTTTTGATTTCCTCGACGGGGAGTGGGGTGCTGGCTTTGACGGCCGCGATGATTTGGTCAAATTCAGCATCGGTGCAGATAAACCCCTTGGCGGGTGGAAATGGCACTCGGAAGATTTCGACCTTGTCCGAGTACACATAGACCTTGGCATAATTCGGAGGTCCGAAGAGATTGCGCTTGCGTGCAGGTCCGAAGATCCTGATGACGCGGCGTTCTAGACTGACCTCACTATGAGCGTGGGTGGTCCAGCTATTCGGTAAATTGGCCTCAATTTTACGTCCTAAAATAGGGATGAGTCGGAAATCCAACATGAGTTCTCCTTTTTGAATTGAAAAGACCTGCAAAATTACTGCCCTATAATAACATGGGGCTTGTTAATATGCAAGATTGATCGTTGACAATGAACCCATAATGTGATATGCTAACAGCTGTATTTCTATCCACCGCACCCTCGTGCGGATCCTTGACAATCTATTTGAAATAAGGAGAAATTCGAATGAAGATTAACCGTTTGTACGTGCTTGTTCTGGTTCTGGCCTTGGCCATTGCCGCCTGTGTAGGTCCCTCGTCGGAAACGTCACAAACCTCGTCCGACCTTTCTGTTGTGGCTGGTCCAAACGCCAAGCAATTCCTCGGAGACAACTACGAGTCTGAGGGTTTGCTCCAACAGTTCTACAAGGAAACCGGTAACAAGGTTTACGTTGAATACCTCGACGGTACTGATGCTGAGGCGATCAAAAGTGCCTCACTCGGCGTAACTCTCGACAAAAAGACGGCGGAAACTTTCGATGCCTTCATCTTTGACGATCAGCTCTTCGGAGCAGGACTCAAAGACATCAGCTTCCCTGCACGCGCGTTCGTGGGTGTTTGGATAAGACAGGATAAGGCAAACGATCTTGGCCTAACCGTCGTAGACCCATACCTCACACACGAACAGTTTGCCCGAATGCTTGAAAGCGGTGGTCTCAAAATTGTGACTGCCCCTGCCAACAAAGGAACCGCAGCCGCTCTGGAGTTTTTTGCTACCATGGCATACTGCTCCGGCAATCCAAGTTCCCAGCTAACCACTCAAACCGTTCAGGATTCCAAGGACTGCGGGAAGCGGATTTATGACTACTTCGCTCGTTCGGCCGGTTCTACCGACGATGCTGTCAAGATGGTTTTTGACGATAGCATCAACGGTTCGAATCTGTTCGATGGCGTTATAGCCTACCAATCCAGCTTCGCCGGTGAACAAGGTCTCAACCAACAGCTCGTCAACAAAGGCAAAGTGCCTTTCCTCTTTTTCTACTTCAAAGATGCCTCTCCCATGGCCACTATGATCATGGGGAATACGGGCAACTTATCTGAAGCGGAGAAAAAGGTCTACGATGAGTTTGCGGCTTATCTCCTCACCGACACCTCTCAGCAAGCTGTGGCTTCACACGCCCTTCTGCCTGGATCGTCTGCTTTTGGGGTTTCTCCCGATTACAGCGCTTTCAGGGCTGATTGGGGACTGACCGTGAATCCTCAAAGCACACCCATCAACCCCCCCGTTTATTCGGTGGCAAAGCAGGCATTGGACATCTACCGCGACTACTACAAACGCGTGAAGGTGGTCAAGGCTTGCGTCGACGTTTCGCCTTCTATGTTCCAAGAATCCATGAAGATTAACGTCAATGGGAAAAGCTGGGATGTACTTCGAATTCAAGCCCTGAACCGTGCATTACTGAAGATCACCGATTCACAATGGCTGGTCGACAACAATATCGTCCCCGGCCAGAACGATGTCTTTGACTATTACTTCTTCAGTAGTGGTACAACCGGCTTGGTGACCGAGACGATCGGTGTGAACACCAACGTCGCCGGGGACCGGATCAACTCGATCTTGGGGCCTTGGAACGACGCCGACCCTCGAATTTGGAATTCCGATCAGGTTTGGAAAAATCTGGCCCGTGAATTTAACGGTTTCCAGCCGAATGGCACGGAAATGTTTGAATGTGCCAACCTCATGCTTCAGTTGATCGAACAGGGTTTCAACCCCGAAATCGATTACTATATCGTGATCCTCACCGATGGCGAAAACATGAGTGGGATGAATGCCGATCAGTTTTTCGCGGCTTGGAATTCCTTCTCGGGAAAGACAAGCGTGACCGTGATCGGCATTGCGTTTGGAACTAAAGGCAAATCGATCAACGCCGTATACACTCAACAGTTTGGTGGCAACACCTACATGGGTGATAATGACGAAGGTTTGCTCAATGCCTTCAAGGCGATCTACGGTCGCTAGTTGTCCCAAGGGGGGAGGTTTGTAACCTCCTCCCATCTTCTTCGAAAGGAGGAAAAGATGAATAGAGTTCCCGAAAATGAGTTTGGACTGCGGGACGTCGTGGCCATTATCGTCTTTGTAATCGCCTTTATTCTGTTCGCGTGGCTATTACCGGACCAAAAGTGGCTCACTGAGTCTGTGGCGGGCTTGCTCATGATCCGTATCGGGCTGTCCGCTTTTATCTCCGCTCTCTGCTGGTTCGCTACGTTGAAATTTCTCGTTCCCAGTGACCAAGAGATCATCGATCTCGACGTCAAACGTCAAAAGGACGGTGGTCTGCGAGAAGTCGAGGAAGACGCCGCTGAAATAAAAAGCACCGGTTTTAAACTCGGTCCCGAGTATTCTGACCGAGTGGTGAGCCTGGGCGAAACTATTGGGCGTATCCATAAAAGTCTCAAAGATGAGGATCTCGGCTCGATCACCAAAGTTGAGGGCAAATTGTTCCGCTTTGTAAACCTACTCGTGGTCTATTTGGCCTATGAGCAGGGAGCGAAGCGAACGACCCCAACCAGATTCGCCGAACTGAAGGCGACTTTCGAGTCCGCCCTAACCCTCACCATCACGGCCATGGATAATCTGGAGTTCAACATGACCGATCCCGACTTGTCCAAAGCGAAAGTTTGGGAAAAAACTCTGGAAGACCTCTACGAAATAGATGGTCTTCTTCTATCCAAGAGTTCCAGAAATGCAACTGATGCAATCAAAAGGAGATCGGAATGAAGAAACGTTATTTGATTGGCCTGGGTGCGCTCGCGGCCGTCATCCTGCTCGTTTTCCTCGTTTTTGTCTTGCCAGTTTTGAACCCGGATTGTACCAACAGTGTGGGTTTGGGTGGCAAGCAATTCTTCGAGAATACCCGGATGGTCGAGCTGTTGAAGGGCGCAGGATACTGCACGGAAGTGAAGACCAACTCCGGCTATGACAGCTACCCCCAAAAGGGGAAAGAAGACTACAGCGGTATTGGCTTTATCCAGGCAGGAAGTATCACCTTCAAGTCTGAGATGAACGCCAAGTACACCGGTGCTCCCTACAATCTTGGCTCGGGTGAATTTCCGAGTTCAGGTGCGCCAGTAAAGATTATGGCGGAATATATCATTGGGCAATCCCCGATGATGATGTGGCTCAAAGACGATGCGGGTTATTTTTCCGAATTCGTCAAAGCCGGCTTTGTGGTCTGCCAGGGACAAGTTTGCTACATTGATCCGCAGCACGTTTCCATCTTGGTTGACGCGGCGATCAATCGCCAGACCTGGACGGAAATCGGGATCAACATTCCCGGAACTGTCAACCTGGGTGTGCCTACCGGCTCCGGTGGACGTGCCACGACAGCCATGCTCCTCTCTTGTTGGCAGAAGTCAGCCAATGGAGAGTTCTGTGGGGATATGCTCACCCCAGAACAGATTGGGACCGACTTCTATCACAACGCATACGATGCGCTGTTCTCCGGTGGCGGTCAAATCCCGGCCGGAGACGATTCGCTCGGCATTGCGAAAGCATGGTTCCCCCTACCCTCAAACCAGACCCCGACCGTGGCTTTGTTCGCTACGGAATCGGCCTATGCAAGCTGGTTCAAGGAGCTGAAGACCAGTTCTCAGGCGGTGGTCCATGATCAGCTGAAAGTCCGTGGTGTGTATCTTATGCGTCCGATCATGACCACCTTCACTATGATCTGCTTCACTGAAGAGTGTAAGCGGATGGTGGAGTCTGTCTATGAGACGGACGCCTTCCAGCAAATCATGTCCGAAGAGTTTGGTGTCCGGTCCGGTATGTACACCAACGCACCGACCTACGCCGGCGACTTCATTGATCCCGCCGGTCACTATACCCCGATGGTATTTCCTCTTCCGGGTGTGACCTCAACGATCAGCTCGTACAACAAGTCCTACGGTAAGTAGTAGTTCTCAAAAAGGTGACCTGATCCTCACCTCAAAAGGGTCAGAAAAAAACAAGAGGAGATTTTCCAATGTCTAATCTAAACATGGCTTTGCCCGAAGACAAGAACCTTCCCGCTGTCACCCTGCTCCAGCCCACCGAGGTTGCCCCTGTCGTTTTGGCCTCGGGTCTCGTCAAGTCTGCCCAAGACCTGCAGTTCCGTCCCCTCACGGGTGACGATCTGGCTTTGGTCAAGAAATGGGCGAGGGAGTTGATCCCGGCCGATCCGAATGAGCCCCCCGATTACATCAATATCGGCGCGGCCGAACTAAACCAGCTCACGGGCGCTTCCCGTAGCATGCTGACCAACCTCTCTGTGGAAGAAATGCAGAAGGTGCGCGCAGTGGCTGGATTGGTGCTGGCGAAGGTGCAGAGCGTAGATGTTTCCAAACTCAGCCCCAAAGCCAGAGCCAAGTTGCTGGGCTTCAAGGAAACACTGAAGGACATCGTCCGTCGCATCGACGCCTTCTTCAACCGGTACCGCACCGTCCAGGGCGAGCTCGACAAAGTGGTCAAGCAGATCGTTGAAATGCGCGACCATCACATTGAGCTGAAGAATCAGGCCGACCAGATCGGCAAGGAGACGAAGGGCAGTCGCAATGTCCTCCGCGTTTCCGTCGAAGCCTGCAAGCTTTTCCTCAAGGACACCGGCTATCCTGTGCGCGATCAACTGATCCAGGCTGTCGACGCGGATCTCGCGGCTTCCAAGGAAAAAAGTCAGCTTCCAGACGAAAGTCTGTCGGAAAAGTTGGCTGCCTGGAAGAACTACCTGGTCATCGTCGAAGGCTACATGGCTACCATGGAAGGCGCCGTGATCGATGCCACCCAGGCTTTCATGGGTCTGGAAATGCTCGAGCAGAATGAGCGTATCATTGCTCAGACGCTCAATAACCTGATCGTCTTCACCATCCCTGCCTGGCAACGCATGATCGCCATCGCTTACATCGCCTCCATGGGCGAGCAGACGGCCGAGTTTGTGGCCAAGCAGAATGATGTCACCAATCAGATGCGCAAACAGACGGCAGACCTCCTGAAGATGTCGGCCGCCGCCATTGCCAAACTGATCGTCACCAATAGCTTCGATGATGACTCGCTGGAGTACATGACCGTTGCTTTGGTTGAAGCTCTCGACCTCATCACCACCGCCTCTGTCGAAGCTGAGAAACTCCACGACATCAGCCGCCAAAAGGGCTACAAAATGGTTGAGCGCGTCAATGCCGCTCGTGTCAAGTACGGCAAGTCCGGCAAGAACGCCTAAGTTTCAAATAGATTTCCGAACTACCCCCTACAGCAATGTAGGGGGATTTTATTGGCAAAATGGTGCGTAGACTATCCTATATGTGTTATAATATGCCTATATCTTTGATCCATTGGAGGCGTACATGAAAAAGTTAATCCCACTCTTGTTTTTGGCCCTTCTGCTGATGGCTTGCGCACCGGATAGCGCACCGGGAACACCGACGGAGATCCCAGCGACGGAAGTTCCTGTCGAAGTAGTAGTAGAGAACACCACCACTCCGCAAACGGAGGTGATGGTCTTCTTTCGCTACTCTTACACGAACGTCATTCCTCGGTCCTTCTTCTTACAGGGCACTGATGTGGAGCGGGAAACCGTGACCTTCCACAAAGTGGCTGGTAATTGGCAGTCGAAGGACCTTAAACCGCAGACCGCCGAACTGGGACCATTATTCGGTCTATATGTAACCAAGTTTGAATATAGTAATCCTGACTGTTTGTTCAAAGGGGACTACAACGAGATCATCACTCAATTCGAGGTAGTGCCAACATGTGAGACGATTCCGTCTGAGCTATCTGTGGAGGTAGAGTTTGGCATTGAAAACTGCGAACGAGCAAGCTTTGGTAGTCTCGTTTGTCAGATTGAAACCGAGAATGGCAGTCTCAGATACGCCCTCAACGGAAAAATTGATAAATTCCAGTTTATCGTGGACGGGATGTATAACTTTGTCTACGAAGACTGGATCAGGATGGCTCTCGCCGGACTCGGCTTCGACCCATTACCTGAGAACTACTTCGATGACATTATGCCCGGCCAGAATAATGTGATCCTCAAGTCCAGCCAGGGAGTGGAGGGCCAATGAGACGATTTAACCAAGCGAGATTCTAGACTAAACTTTGACCCCCTTGATAGGGGGTCTTTTATTGGCGAAAATTGGCCTTTGGCCACTAAAAAACCGTCTGATGAACAGACGGTTGGATTTCTCCTAGTATCTTCGACTTGGTTCAGAGGGTACGTTGAGTGCGTACCCAACTTCCATGAGTATGAAGGCAATTATGCCCCAGGCGATTGGAGGATTGTCTCCCCAGGATCCGCTCCAGCCGAGTGATTGGAATAGGCCGCCGAACCAGGTGGGTAAGGTGGCCATCCACATGACCAAGCCAGTCCAGAGCGTACCGAGTAGGATGCCGATACAGACGGCGAATATCACATGCCCCAGCCAGTGAGTTTTCTTTCCTTCCTCGGCCTTTTTGTCCAGAATGGTAGTCAACCAGCGAAGTCCGGCGCCAATGAAGAGGGGGGCGGCAAAACATACCCCGATCTGCATGATGACCCAGAGAATCAGTTTCAGAATATTGACGATGATCCACTTGTAGACCCAGACCGCAATGACTGCGAAGAATGCATAGACATGCCTCAAGGCGACGGAAACCGCTGGAATGAAGATCATGACCAAAATGAGGGCAATTAGCCCAATTGCCACCATAATGGCGTTTGCGTGCCACTGTTTCAAGTTCAAATTGCGCATGCTTACCTCTTTTTTTGAAAGAACAGGATAGGGATACTTACATGGTGATTATAGACCTATAACTATCACTTGTCAAGGCCTGTGATGGGGTAAGAAAAGCTTCTGAGTAGTTTGGTGGAATAAGATTGCCCGAAGATACTGAGAGCCTGGGGAGAGGAAACCAAGCCGTGTTGTTTGAGAATGGCGAGAGTATAACAATCGGAACTATTTGATGGATTCCCGCCTGCGCGGGAATGACAGGTTTTGGGGAGGAGAAGGTCGTAGGCTAGGGAAATGGTGCTTTCGCCACCGGCAGGGGTAGTTTGCCAGAAGCCGATCTCGGTGAGGTCGTACTTGGGAGTTGTTAGTTCATAGTTATTAGTTATTGGTGCGGGGGAAGGAGGGATGGGGTCGGGGAGGGGTGGGGAGGAGAGAGGGGAGCGCACGACTGAGATGTTTTTTGCCTCCAGAGGCACATAGAAACGGAGGTAAGTGATATAGTTGCCGCCATAGTGGATGGGTGGGTTCGGATTGACTGCCGGGGAGGAGTTGGAGAAGTGGACGGTGACAGAGTGGTGGATGGAGGGAGTTGTTAGTTCATAGTTATTAGTTATTGGTTCGGGGGAGAGAGTGATTGTGTGGATAGTGGAGCGGGTAATGAATTGGTTGGCTTTGTTGGCACCCAGATTGGTCTCGACAAGAGAGTAGGTGTCGAAAGCCTCGGGAGACAAAACACCTGCGAGCTTTTTTTGTTCCAGGAAGGATTGAAACGAGAGATTAGACGAATGAATCATGATATTTTGATTTATTAAATCCGTATACAATATGTGTGCTATCTTAAGTTTTTTGGTGATAGAAAGACTGTTTGCTTTCTTGATTAGGGCCTGTCCGACGGCGGTGAGAGTGTCTTTTTTTTGGGTGGAACCAGGGAAGAAATTCATTTCGGTCTTGCCTTGGAGAAAGAGGTACAGATTATCAGGAGTAATCTGGGCTGAGTATTCGGGAACCTGAAAGGAGCCTATTTGGTTTAATATCTGCTTGATGGTGGTGAGATTGACGATTGAAAGGACGTCGGGGTTGATTTCCTTGCCTTTTTCCAGAAACCAGCGGATATTGGTGGCTGAAGTGGGAAAATCCGGCTCCCAATCGGCGTTGGCTAACTCCCAAGTGCCGTGGCCGAAGGCTTGCTGGATGGGTTCCGGTGGAGTAACGTGGCCGGCGAGCTGGCCATTGGGGACGTAGATGTCTTGGAAATTCAACTCCACTGATGGTTTGGGAATTGGATTTCCAAGAAAGAACTCAAGAACGCGAGAACTCAAGGAATCAAGGCGGGCAGAAGAAAGGAAGAGCTTGGCGTAGGAGCCGGCAAAGCCGCCATTGGCACGCATCTCGGTGTCGTTACCCAGTAAAACAAGATATGAAGTGGGTTTGTCAACGCCAAGAAGGTAGCCGGTGAAGGGAAAAAAGGGACGAATAACTAGAGTGAAAGGTACGAGAAGGATGATGAGAACTGAAAAGAAGATGGATAAGGATAAGAATATAAAACGCTTCACAAGTCATTATAAGTGAGATTTTTCCACTTCGGTCGAATGACGAAGGAAAGGCAATAAAAACCCTCCGCCAGCTTGGCGGAGGGTCGGTGTAACTATTCAGATATTGCGAGGCATAACCCGAGCATCGCCTCGCGGGCGTTCTCATCGAACGCCGTGACTGGACCTGTCACTACTTCGATAGGTATAATTTTGAAGTAATGAAGGTTCGGTTTCCCCTCGAAATTTGACCCCACGGTGATTCTCGTGAAGATCATCTGCCCCCCCTCCTCATAGACTGCGTAGTAGACGACAAACGAATCTGAGAGATTGTACGGTACCTCTTCGATCGGTTCGATTTGAATTTTGTATCCTCCGACACCATATCTTGGCGTGACGGTGGAGATATTAATCAGAGGGCTAGAGTCGTATTCCGACACCTTTCCCCCGCAGGCGGAGAGGGACAGGGACAGGATGAGCAAGATCAGAGCGAAATAAGAGAGTTTCATAAGGGCTCCTATGGGTGTGAATCAGAAAATTAATGTAGAATTAGGCAGTAGTATATCTTATAGTGCGTAAAATGTCAAGTTTGGGGTGCGTAAACGAGGCTAAGGGGGTAAACTAGAGGGATGGATTGGAAGGAAAAGCTAACTATTTCGCCTCTTTATGACTGGTTTGGGAAGCGGTCGTACGCCCAGAGCGGGGAGGATCTGATTGCCTGTGGGGAGCTGGGGGGTGATAGATCTCAGAAAAGGAGAGGTGGGAAGGGGTTTTATGTAGATGTAGGAGCGTATCACCCGAAGCTGTTTTCGAACACGTATTTGTTCTACAAGAAGGGATGGAGAGGGATTTGTGTAGATCCGAACCCACAGATGGAGGAACTGTATAGAAAAGCAAGGCCAAGAGATGTGTTCGTGAATATGGGAGTGGGAGNNTGGAGTATTTTATGTTTGAGGATGGGGCGGCGAATACTTTTTCGCCGGAACAGGCAATAATAAACCAAAAAGTGGGAAGGAAGCTATTGGGAAAGCAAATGGTCCCATTGGTGCCACTCAAAAAGATTCTTGACAAGTATTTGCCACGGGGGCAGAAGATTGATTTGTTATCGGTGGATGTGGAGGGGATGGATTTGGAGGTACTGAAATCAAATGACTGGAAGAAATACAGACCTAGGCTGGTTATTTGCGAAGATCTGGAGTTTGACTTAAGAGAATGGAAGAAATCTAAAGTGGTAGAGTGTCTGGACTCTTTGGGGTATATGCTTAAAGCAATAACTCCCTATTCATTAATTTTTTTACTAAATGAGTGATCGTCGACCAACAGAATACCCCTTTATTTTAGGATTGGAGAAAAAAACTGATGTGATTCCGGGGCACTTTTCCGACGTGATGCAGTTCAAGACCAATAATAATTGGATAGTTAAGGAATTCCGTAGATATGATGATCTGTATCTATTTAGAAAGCAGATAAAATCTGAAGATGATATCTTGAGAGTTCATGGACGTCGACTGAACACGTTTATTCCAGAGCACCATCTTATTTTTGGAACTAACGATAAAGGCGAAAAGATAGGATTTATTGCGATGAGGAAGGTCATCGGAGAGGATCTGTCTAGAATGAACACGGTAAGTAAAGAGCTGGTTGGTCAGCTGGAAGATACACTATCAGCAGCCGTGGAGTTATACAGATTGACTGCTGAAGCACTTGGCAATGGATATTTCCCAGACTTGTTTCCTCCTCAGGAAGACATGACAGTTCGTTTTGGGAATATGATGTGGGGAAAGGTCGAAGACAAGTTGGGGTTATATACTGTCGACACCTTTCCTTTACTTTCTATGTCTGATGCTGAAAATATTTCTAGGAGATTAGTGTTGGCGGTCAAGTCATTTGAATCTGAGAAAGGGGTAAAAATCTCTCCGGAATTTGTTGAGAAGATAACCAGAGAGTTAATCGAAATCGACAAAAATCATAAACGAGGTAGATAGAGTAAGTGCCCAATGGGGTGGTAGAATAGATTTTGCACTAAATGAGTAGCCTAAAGACTTTTATCAGTGAATGGGTGGGGGATTTTTTCAAGTATTTGAGAATACTTTTTTCGTATTTTGTGATTCACTACCTTAAGCCTAAGTTTGCAGTTTTTGAGTCTCTAAAATCGATAGTGGTAGGTAAAATGTATCAGCAGAGAGGGAAACACGCTCAATTGATTGTAAATTTGGCGATGGTGACGGTGATGGTCCTTTCGGTGACCCTGGGTCCATCGGTGATTGTTAACGACTCCCAAGCACAAGCGGTGATGTCACTTGGTCTTGGAAGCAAGTTTGCTTTTGCTCAAGAAAGCAGTGCTTCGGCGGAGACAGCCAAGGTTTTGGGTCTTTCGACTGATGCCCAGATAGAGATGGACCCGCTGACCCAAGTTTCCGACAAACCAAGAGCAGATATTCTGGACTATACCGTGGAAAATGGAGATACATTGGCTACTATTGCTAAGAAGTTTGGAGTAGATACGGACTCCATCAAATGGCTGAATAAAGGGCTGAACGAGAAAAAGCTAAAAATGGGCTCGATCATGAAAATTCCGCCGGTAACCGGCGTGGTGCATACGGTGAAAGCGGGTGAAACGATTTATTCCATTGCCAAAAAATATAACGTATCTGCACAGGCAGTGGTTGATTTTCCCTTTAATGAATTCACCAATGATGAAACCTTTGCTATCGCTATTGGACAACGATTAATTGTGCCGGATGGAGAAATGCCGGATGAGCCAATACTTGTTCCGAGATCCAATCTGGCCTCTTCCTTGACCCCAAATGCCGGGGCGGTATCGGCAACGGGAAATTGGATCTGGCCGGCGGCGGGTAAAATTTCACAGGAATACAGGGCATGGCATAAGGGTCTCGACATTGCAAACCATGGTGGTGGGGCGATATTGGCGGCCGATTCGGGGACGGTGTTGGTGGCGAGCTGGCTCGATAACACGGGTTATGGAAATAGAGTGGTAATAGATCATGGAAATGGGACAAAGACACTGTATGCCCATATGTCTTCCTTTTCAGTGGTTGTCGGTCAGACCGTCAAGAGAGGTGACAAGCTGGGGATGATGGGGAGCACGGGTAGATCTACGGGGACCCATTTGCATTTTGAGATTCGGACAGACAAGGGAAACGCTAATCCGCTGGCGGTGCTGAAATAACGGAAGAACTCAAGAACTCAAGGAATCAAGAACTCGAGACAGAAAAAGGGAGAACAAGATAAAGAAGCACCTCGAGATTATCGAGGTGTGACTGGTGGAGCGGATGGAGCGGGTTAGCGCGTACGGCATTAGTAGCTAGCTACCAAGCCGGTCCATCCGCGTATGAAACTTACAAGAGATTCTATTATCGTTTTTTCGACCTGTCAAGTGTTAAAATACAGGCATGGTTGATTCGGCAAAATTATTGATATCAGCGGGAAAAGGGGGCAATGGTGCGGTCAGTTTTCGCCGGGAAAAATTTATTCCCAAAGGCGGCCCGGACGGTGGGGACGGTGGTAAGGGGGGAAGTGTTTATTTAGAAACAGATTCTAATCTAAATACTTTGGATGATTTTGCACATCGGCAGAAATTTGAGGCTAAGGATGGCGGTAAGGGGATGGGAAAAAAGATGTCCGGAGCCAAGGCCGAGGATTTGGTTATCAAGGTGCCGCTGGGCACGATAGTGTCACTGCGACCCATGAATGTAAAAAAAATTGAAACGGAAAGTATTGCCGTCAGAGGAATGCCTCAAGGGCAACCAGGCCGATTGATCACCAAA
>DQFC01000043.1:0-28153 GCA_003531665.1 Candidatus Collierbacteria bacterium | reverse complement strand
TACGAATTTACCACCTTGGAACCCAATTTGGGTGTGTTCAAGAACGGAGAGAAGCGCTTGGTGATCGCCGATATTCCCGGACTGATTGAAGGTGCAAGTGAGGGAAAGGGGCTAGGAATACAATTTCTCAAGCATATTGAAAGAACCAAAGTTTTGATCCATTTGGTTCCGGCTGGAGACGACCCAAAAGAAGCTTATGATAAATATCTAAAGATAAGAAAAGAATTGGTAAGCTATGGAGGTGAAATGGAAAATAAAAAAGAAATTGTGGTTCTTAGTAAAACGGATCTGATAAGTGAGGATAAAGTCAGTGAAATCCAGAAATATTTTAAGAAAAAGAAGATAAATATTTTGCCGATTTCCTCAGGAACTCAAAAAGGAATTGCGGAACTGATAACCAGAATTAGCGGCATTCAGCGTTAGGAGAAGAGCAGAAAGTTTCAATTGGGACATCACCGGCTCCGCAGTCCGTGTCACAGGAGCTGGGGTAACAGGTGACATCACCATCCATGGTGACGATAACACAGGCACCACTTTTGCAGCCGTAATAGATGTAGCATGGTGGAGGAGTTCCTCCGCAACCCTTGATGATGTCAATGTTTTTCATGCCGGGTGAGCTGGAAATTAGAGTGTCGCGACATTGGGGGATGATGTTCGCATCGGGAAAGTTGGTTGAGGTGGTGGGAGCATAAATGGCATAAGACTGAGGTGAAGTGCTATCTTCCGGAATAGTATAAGAAGGGTAGGCTTGTTTGGTGTTTGGATCACAAGGAATTTTTTCGAGGTAAGGACCAAGACTGTTCCCATCGCAATCAGCCAGAATGGTCTGTAAATTTGGGGGGTAACTATCGTGATCGGCGAAGTAATTTTCAAGAGCGTTTTTGATCTTGTGAATATCAGTTTTCCGTTCGGTGTCGTAGGCTTTTTTGATATAGGAAAAGGGATTGAGAGTCAATAAAATGAGAACGGCAAGAATGGCGATGATGGAGATGACGATCAGTAGTTCGGCTAAGGTGAAACCCCGCCAACAGTTACGCAGTTTGGGCGGGCAGGCCGTGTTCTTATTGTTTTTCATTTTATTTATTATTGTATACATATTTGTGGATCCCCGCCTTCGCGAGGATGACGTGTACGTCATTTTGTTTGGACTAGCCAGAAGTTGAAGGAGATTTCCGAGGTATTCGAAAGTGGGGTGGCTACAGTGAAACCGACTCCGGACTGTTTGGATTTGACATATAGCACTTGATTGCCGGTATCGGAAACGGGGGTGACGTATATCAGGGTATTGTCTGTAACTTTGTTGTTTGCTATTACAATTTCCGATGAGCCGGTGGCGATGGTGGCAATGCCAATGGTGGCGTTCGAACTTATTTGAGCAGAGATGGTGGAGGATTGGTGATCGTTTTCGGACGCGATCACCAGACCGGCAGTAGTAAGCTCGCCAAAGTTGGCTGAGTCGGATGCAATGGTGGAGGAGCCGACGGCAAGAGTGCCGGAAATGGTGGCAGTTTTGGTATCTAAATTATTGGCATAAAGCGTACCGGTGACAATGAGATCGCCGCTAACAATTATTTTTCCGTTCGGAAAAAGAGATAGCAGATTTCCTAAGAGGTGGACGGGTTTGTCTCCGGTGGGTTGGATGAAAAGATCGGAGTCGATGGAACCAAGTGATTGGGAAAAGATAGAGCCACTAGCCAGAATATCACTCGTGATGATGGGATCGGCTGAAGAAGTGGCGAGGGGTGACAGGGCGAGTGGGTCTGACTGATCGACGGACAGATCGGCCGAGCCGGTGGCAGTGTTGATGTTTCCGATTAACGAATCGTAGGAGGTGTATTTTGCTTGGAGATCGGCGAGAATGGCTGAAGCGGTGGAATATTTTTCATTTAACAAGTCGAGCTGGGTACTAAGGTTGTCGACAGTCTTTCCTTTGATGCTGTCTGCGTAAAGAGTGCCGGAGACAGTGGCGTCGATGACTTTGAGCTGATCTATGTCGGCAATCGGGGAAATTAATTTTGTTCGGACGATAAGATTGTCGGTGACAAGTTCGCTAATCACAGCAACCCCGGCCAGGTAATTATTCAGGATACTTTGGGTGAATTGATCTATCCGATCAGAGAGGGTGAGAATTTGTGATTGTTGCTCTTGGATAGCAGAAATGGCGAGAGGAACCAATTTTTCGTAATTAATTTGTTTATATCCCATATCGGTGTCTTGGACAGCTTGAGGAAAAATATTTTCTAGTTCTTGGGCGATGAGACCGACCTGTGCCTCGTGGGGGAGGCCCATGTCAAACTCGTTATATTTATAGGTGAAATTAACGGGATTGAGTTGATTGATGAGCTCTAATCCATTATTAAAATCAGAAATATTATCTTTAAGTTTAATATCTGAAAAGGAGTTTTCACAGGTACCATCGTTGTTGCTGTCAATACATACCGTACCGCGGATTGTGACTAAATATGTACCAATTTGGGTGCCGCCAACATTCATTCCACCGGAAAGGTTGGTGTCGGTGGCAGTAATGGCAATAGTGCCGTTNNCCGTTGGTATCATTATCGATAGTTTCACCATTTTGAAGAGATATGTCTGTATGCCAGTTTGAGGAGGCGTTTTGGACAATATTGATGGCAGTATAGGTACCAGTTGGGGTATCATCGTTGGGGCCATACAAAAGAATTCCATTGGCGTTAAACCCACCGTCGTCGGTGATGCTCGTAAGATTGATGTCTAATCCATAAATAGCTGCTGTTAAAGTGGTGGCAGAGGAATCAATTAGATGGATTATGCCGGCCGTAGCAGAGGTATTAAACGTCATCTTTTCTCCACTATATGTAAGGAGTCCGGCAGAATGGGTAATAGTGTAGTCACCGTTGTCAAAATTGATTATTCCCCCCGAAGCTAGAAACAGATCCGACCACATATTTGTACTGGTGCCTAAAGCACTTCCGTTGGAAGCGGTTGGGTAGAGGGCAGTAGCGGAAAGTGTAAGCTCATCGGTACCGGCAATGTCTAATACTATACTGGAACCGGAAATTTGTATGGCATCACCCCCGTCGCCCAAGTTTACTGCACCGTTTGCTGTTAATGTTCCGGCGAAGGTACCGGCATTGGCATCGAAGGTACCACCAACCTGAACATTACCCGATTGATCGATAACAAACGGGGTAGTGTCGCCAGCCACGTCTTGCACCAAAAAAGCGTTAAAGGCGCCTGTTTGGGTGATCGTCATGGCTGTCGCGGCGGAGGTGGTAGCGGATACCGTATCATTTGAGTTGATGGGCGATAGGTTGCCAGCTAATCGTTTCCACCAACCTTGTGTGCCTGTTGTGGCTGTGGTTACAATGTCTCCGGAAAGATAGAGATTGTCCCAGGGGAGGGCTGAACTGCCAAGATCATTTGTGCCGGTGGTGCCGATGGGAATTAGATCGGAATCGGCGAGGACTCGCGCCTGAAAATCGATAGTGTCGGTAGCATCGTTTCCCAGCTGGGTGTTGCTATTGGCAGTTAGGGCTCCGGTGACGGTGAGGTCTCCTCCGAGGGAGGTGAGATTGTTTCCCGAAACTGTGAAAGTGTTATCTAAAGTTGTTGCTCCATGTAAGGTAAGTGTACCTGGGGTAGTGGTAGAGCCAATGGTGTTTACTGATGAAGCTCCTGTTCCTAAAGTACTGTTGCCAGCGGAGGTGATGTTGCCGGAGATTTGGGCATCGCCGACAAGATCAAATTCGTATCCGGCGGTAATGGCAGCAGTGTCTCCAATTCGGAGTCCCGTGACGACGTTCCAAGCGGCTCCTCCTGTGAGGCGTTTGCTTAGAGTAGAGATAACTTCGGTACCATCTTTGTCATTGATGCCGGTATAGAGATAGAGCCTGGACCAACGATTGGTGGCGTCCCCGATATCCTGAGTGTTGTCCGCACTGGCTAGAAGGTTCCCTCCAACACTGACGTTTCCGGATTGATCAATGGTGAAAGGCGTAGTGTCTCCGGCAGAGTCTTGGACCAATAAAGCGTTAAAGGCGCCTGTTTGAGTAATGGTCAAAGCCGTTGCGGCAGAAGTGGTGGCCGAAACGGTATCGTTTAGAACAGCAGGAGATAGATTTCCGGAAACCCGCTGCCAATTACTGTTACCAAAGGGTATTCCGTTTATCAGGTACTGTCCGGTGATGTCGACATTGCCGCTGTTGGTAACGGTAAATTTTGTGGTGCCGGAAACTGAGGCGGAAATTAGATCGCCGGTGCTGGTTTGGTTGACGGTAAGAGCCGGCCAGCCGGCGGCAGAGGTGGCATTTATTTTGGTGCGACCGTCAACGGCAACATAAAATTTATCTAAGTTCGAAGAACCATAATCTGAACTTAAAGATAGAAGTCTGCCGGTAGCGGTGCTGTTTCCCACATAACCACTAATCAAATTGCCGGAGGTGAGATTGACATCTTCAACCCGGAATTGATTACCGGTGGCGTCGGCTGTAATTACTTGGACGTTTCCGATACCTCCGATTGCGTCCGGCTGAAGGACGATGCTTCCACCGGAACTAGGGGTGGTTTTGATGGCGATAGATTGACCTTCGATGGTGAAGGTGCCGGAAGTGGACTTGAAGTCCGGGGAGTCAGAGCCAAGAATTATGTCGCCATCGTTGTTCATCACGGGGATGGTGTTTTCGACTGCAGATGCAGAAGCCGGATACCCTTGTAGGGTATAGGAGTTAATGGCGTAACCGACGGTGGCAATTTGCTGACGAGGGGTGAGGGTTTGCGCACTTCCTCCGGTCCCAACTATTACCTCCAGATAAATATCTCTATTGTCCGTGAAAACTGAAGAGGTAATTTCTGCGCCGCAGACAGTGTCACCGATTAGAGTATTAAATATTCCGGCAGTGTCAGGGGTCACCGAACAAGTGCCTGTAGTGTAGAGTTCGGTAGGACCGGTAAGGGCATTATAGAGTTTGAAGGTAATACTGGTAGCCGTAGTAATTGGGGTACCTCCAGAATCGGTTAGCCTACCTTGAAAGGATAACTGCCTTTTGGGAGGAGTGAGGGCGGTAGCGGCCGCGCTTGGACGAGCCTGTTCAATGATCTGATTGTAGGCAAAAATAGCCATAGCGGTAGTGGCCAGGACGAGAATGGCGATATTGAGATAGGGAGTCCAGCGAAGTGAGTTGTATCTGTCGTATAGCAGGACAAAACGGCCATGCCAGCCGGCAGGCAGGTTTTTGGGACCATTTGGTGGCTTTTTGGGTTTGTGGGCTAGTCTCTCAATCCAAGCCAGGGGAGCAAGCTTTTGGGGAATGGACTTTAATTCGAAAGGATTTTCCGGAATGTAACCTTCGGAGTGACAGAAGCGAGCAAGTTTTTTGATTGAGGATTGGCGCCGATTGAGGACGGATGTACCGGTATGACTCAGTCTGAGATAGGTGATGTAGGCCTGCAATTGGGATTCACTCAAAATATTCAGAAGATTTTGAGTGGTAAAAGGAGTTTGGTTGGCAGTCCAAAGGAAGAAGTGATTGAGATCAGATAGATAATTTTTGATGGTGGAATGGGTCTTTTTTTCTCTTTCCAATGAACCTTTGAACTGTTCAAGGATTCTTGCGGAGGAGAGAACAGGGGTTGTGTTTATTTGATGGATGTTCGTCGTTGTGGGAATGATGGGAGAGGTGCTCGGAAAAAACGGTGATAGTGATGCAGATTGATTTGATTCCGAAAAAGCCGGCACATGATCAAAAACTCCGGTCCTAATGTTCTGATTTGTTATAGTTTGTTGTGTGAAAACAGGGTGAACTTCAAATTTCACGCTAAGGAAAGATGCGAATCTACGAATAGAGGCCATCCTGCGATTGGTGGTGGACTTTGGTGTGTAGGTGGCTTGTTGATCTTCGAGATATGGAGTAAGAAATCGATTCGGGTTTTGGAAAATTTCTTCGATGCTTGCAGGGACTGAGTTTAGTGAAATGACTGATGAGTGGATTTCGCAGAAGTTGAGAAAGTGACGAAGGTCGGAGAGATAGTTTTTGATGGAAACTGAAGAAAGGCCGGCTTCAACTAGGAAGGAGGAGAACAGACTTTGAAGTTCGGGTTGTTTGGGCAGGGACATTTGCTAAGTTCGTGAGTATTAGTTTTTGGCTATTAATCAAGATGCGGAAAGAACTAATAAAAAAATAATCGGAAGAATAAAGATTATGCCGGCGGTAAGGAGCTCCGGAACGAGGGAGGAGGGTTTTTGATTATTGGTAATTAGTTCTTGGTCGGAAAAGTCGGTAATTAACATTGTTTTTAGATTTGTTGATAACGGGTGATTAGGTTCAAATTAGACAACATTAGACGCATATATACTAATATAAAAAGAATTTGTGATTAAGTCAAGTCGGAGCGTGAAAGTGCGGAAAACGTATTCTTGGCTTGCGGAAAATGATTGATGTTTGTCGGTACTATGTCTTCGTGTCATAAGGCTTTATTATTTACCGCAAATCATTGCGTATAAAATATTTTACACGCGGAAAATAAGGCTAAATACTGCCATATCTATGCGGAAACATAATATATATCTATTAATACTGTGAAAAATTATTTGACCTCATATGATAGAGATCTATTCTGTGTGATGCGGTATGCGTTAATCACATGATACAGTTATCCTTTGTGCGTTAGGGGACAGAGAAAACCCGATAGCTGAGTTGTTAAATTTCCGGATAGATATATTCCGAAAAGAGGTATTGAAAGGAGAGATAGAGGAAAACCAAAAGGCAATAAGAAGGCTTTGTGATCATAGCCGTAGATCCGGTGATGAGGGCAATGGTTAAAGGGATGATTCTTGCGGTGTAGATCCCTCTGAGAAGGCGTGTGTGACCATCGTGGGAGTTCGTAATCAGTGGGTTTAGACAGAGATTCTTGAATACTGACCCTGTAGTTAACAAATGATTTCGCGATCTACCTAGTGCTGAGGTTTCTATAAACATACTTTCCGGTAGCGAGGATCTAAGATCATAGTCCCCACGAATATCCGAAACCACGGATTGCCAAGCATGATCAAGTTTGTTTGGTTGATATATACTAATAAAAGTAAATGGAACTGTTCGGAACTCTTTTTTTCTTATGAAGGGAAAACCAAGAATAAGTAGGAACTTTATTAAGAAACTCATTGGAGTCGATGTCCCGATTGAAGCCATTAAGAGATGAAGGAGAAGGCCGAAGACCATGGTATAGAGCAAGAACGAATAAACAGAACTACGGGTAGTAAATGGTTCTATGGGTACCTCTGAGGGTGGTGTGGGTGCAGGCGGAATATAGGTGGTGGGAGTGATAATGTTCATTTCGGTAATCGGTGGAGTGATTGAGGTTGAAGGAATGAGAAAGCCGGGGAAAGGAGGAGGTAATAAGGCAGGCATCTTACCGTAAGTAAGGTAAAACGGTGGGAAGGAGGTGTGGTTTCCTGCCGCATCGGTAGCTTTGATATCTACTTGGTAAATAATCCCCGGGAGTAAATTTTCAAATTTAGTTTCCCAGCTACCGGTGGGGATGTTGCCGGCAAAAATTCCACCGTGACAATTTGGTATATTTTGNNGTGGACATATCAATGTTATTCTAATATTAGACGATCTTTCGACTCCACCTTTGATGGTAGGGTTTGCAATAGAACTAGTGAGGTAGCGTGAATTTTCCGGCGGAATGGAATTTGGTTCTTCCGTGCTCCATCGTAAAGAATGTTTGTCAACTTTGGTCACTGAGATAAAAGGAGGAAGTGAGTCTAGATAAAATCTTCTGGATAGTGAAGATGAAGAAACTCCATTTTCGGTATAAGCGGTAACGTTCCAAGTGTGATAACCCTGTGCCAAATCTGTTTTTAGTGAAAGACTAAAGATACCGCTCGAGGCGGAAGCAGTGTAAAAATAATAATCCAGAGAAGTAAGAGAGTCGCTAACAGAGGTTGCAAAGATTGCTCCGTCAAGATAAAAATCATAATAACTTAGGGAGCTAAGGGTAGGAAGTGGACTTGGACGGGACCAAGAGAAAAGAGGCCGAGTGGTGTTTACCGTGGCATTTATGTTCGGTGTAAGGAGGACCGGTGGATTAAAAGACAGGTCCGGTATGGTGGCCGAAACAGGTAGGTCGTATGCCAAGAGAGTCGATGTTTTGAGAAAAAATAGTAAATAGAAAAATAGAAATTTCACGACCCGTTACATTTTTGGTTGCTCAAATTTCTCCAACTCTTCTTTTAGTTCGGTGACTTCTTTTTCCAAGAACTCTTGGTGTCTCTTGCTCCGTTTATTTAGGAGAATGATGGTGACAAGGACCGAAATAATGGCGATGAGGGAGTAGATGACCAAGCGGATGGGGAAGAGCCAAAAGAAAATGGTGGCGCTAGTGACAGCCCCGGTGGTGCCATAAACCAGATCGAGATCGGCTCGATATCTGCCCCAGCCCCATTTTTGTGACCAGGTGACATCAAAGTCTCTTTGGGTCTCGGGAAAGATGCTACCGGTCTCTATAGGGACCGAGGCGATGATTGAATTAAGTGGATCAGAGATGGTGAGATTGCCTTTTGGGGTGATGTGAATATCGGAGAGACTCTCCATGGTACCGGAAAAACTAACCGGTCCTTGTTCCGAAAATTGTGGAACCGAGAACTTGAGAATGTTGAGTTTTTCGGTGACCGGTCCGGCGACAGTGAAATAAATAAGAGTGCCGACTCTTTGGCCGATAATGGAGGCGGTCTTCTTGAGCTGACCAGGCTTAACGTCGGCGTTGGGCATATATGTGAGCATGGCATAGTGACCTCCCGGCAGAGCTGTCATGGGGACCCTGACTTTAATGTTCACGATTTGAGTTGTCTTGGCATCGACAGGGATGATGTCGGGAGCTGTGATCCACGAGGCGAGAGACCAGCGATTGCTGGTCGAAGTCTTTATCGGAATAGGGGTCCCTTGTGTATCGTAGACGACGAAGTCTTCAACGGAGACGGTATAGTTTTGGGCTTCTTCGGAATCGTTTCTAACCTTCAACTGAGAGGTGATGATCTCGCCCGGTTTGCCGAAGAGCACTAGTCTTGGTGGAATGGCGGTAATGACGGACTGTGCGAGAACGGGATGGATGCCCGCTTGTGCGAGAATAATAGTCAGAATAAAAGATAAGATGAAGTGCTGAATTTTTCTCATATTAGAAACTTGCTGTGGCGGTATAAGTAATTTGGTTTTCGTAGTCACCTGCCGCTTGAGTAGCGGCTACAGAAATACGGTAACAGACGTTGGCTGTATGAGCGTCGGCGGTGCCGGTGCTAGACATGATGGTTTGGACGAGGGGTGAATCCGGATCCGCAATAGAAGGGAAGGTTCTAACGTTGAAGTTGGCGCCGGTACTGGTGAAGGGAACGGTAGCTCCGGAAACGGATTTTAGGGTGTAACCGAAACCCGGGTTGCCAGAGGCGGTATCCCAAGTGTCAGAGGTGGTTTCGTTTGCCAGGCCATTGTCCCCATCGGCGTCAACGATGAAAGGGGTGGTCCCGCCGTCTTTACCGAGTTGGTCATTTTCCTGAGCGGTAACAATGTAACCGTTGGCAGCATTGGTGGACACAGTAAGAAGATGAGCGGCATCCATAAAAGTGTTTAGACTGAGAGTACCAAAAGGAACCGCAAGGGGCGCATTGACTCCGGTGACAGTAGTGACATCGGTTTGGTTGGTGGTTCCTGTACCGCAAGGGTTGGCTCCGGAGGCAATGCCGGCAATTGAAAAACTGATAGTTGGATCAACGGTGGCGGTGACACGGACGGATTCGATGACACCGATCTTACCGGTAGACTGATCGGTAGGAGTCCCTGTAGGGTCTGATGCATTGGCGAAGTTTTGGACCCTGAAAGAATAAGTGTCTGCAGTACCTTCGGCGTGGCCGGATTTGGGGGCGGGGGCAATGGGGGTATTGACTCCATTTGTAGCTCCGATATTGAGGGTAATGGTGGTGCCTACTCCGCCAGCTCCCGTGTAATGATACTCCAGACAGTGCCAGCCGGAAGGACAGTTGGTACCTCCGGAGACGGTGGCTACCGGAGTAACAAAGGTATATCCTGACACGTCCGATGCGGTGCCGGCAACGCCACTGGCAAAATCGAAACCGGTGGAGTCTGGTGCGGTGTCGTTGAAATTGGACGTGGCGGCGGGAATGAGAACCCGGAAAAAACCACTGGCGATAGAAGAAGCGGTAGTGAACGTAATGACATGTTGAGGCTTGGATTTGAGGTAAATGACGTCAGTATCGTCTGCATCTCCGGAGGCCAGATTGCCGGTGAGAGTGAATTCGTCAGCATCAACGATAGAAGCGATAGTGTAGGATCCGGTACCGATGGTAAGTGTGTCCCCGATCTTGAGACCGGCGGTAGAGACGGAGTAAAACTCAGCCGCACTGTCAGTATATATCCAGACGTGAGAACTGCCGGCTACTGTGGGAGCCTTGACCCTGCCCGCGAAAGAGAGACGTGAAGTCTGAAGGGTATCTTTTACCACACCTAAGTTGGCAGAATTTATGGCTGAAGGACGATACAAAGAAGATACAAGAACCGCGACAACAGAGGCGGCAACAATGACATATTTTAGTTTCATGTATAGATTAAATATTTCATGTTTTGACGGTCAAGTCAATCTGAAACCTTTGGTTTTGTGGTGCGATAGATAATATTCAGAAAAATGGCGGTAAAGAATATACCGATGACTATCTTAAAGGGGAAGAAGAAGATGTCGTTGGAGTTTTCGGCGTTCGAGTTATCCGTTTTAATTTGAACAGTGGCTTTGAAATAACCCACTTGAGTCAAATTTGGAGTGAAAGAAAATTTTCCCCCATTGATATTCAGGAGTGTTCTCTGGGCATTGGTGATGACATATACAGGCAAAATTCCTTCCAGATAGATGGGATTTTCCTTTTGGTCGGTGATTTTAAAGATTCCTTTGGTTTCGGAGGTAAAATTACCATCGTTTTTGACCGAGGATGAGAAGAAGATTGGAGTAATATTGTCGGCGAGGTAGAAGTTGCCGAATTTGATAAATGAACCGCTGACGGGAGCAAGTTGATTGATTTTTAGGAGAGTAGGAGGGCTGACATCCGAATGAATGGTAATAAGCATATTTGCGCCGATGGTGGCGCTGATTTGACTGCCCTGATAAGGAACACTTATTTGATTTGAATAAGTTGAAACCAGAAGAGTGGCGTATAGATCTCTTAGGATAGCCGTCATTGGTGCCGAAAAGGTGAGAATCAGCTGTTCGGAAGAGTTTGCCTTGACGGTGAAAGGGGAGCCGAGTTTGATGGTGGCGTTTGCTAAATTTATGTAGTTTAGCCAGGTAGGATTTGTCTTGAGGTCGATTTTTGGATTTCCACTTTCGTCGGACTCGGAGAAGGGAACCACTCTAGCAACCAATAATTTGTCCTCATTATTTAGATTTGTAATGGTAAAAACTTGGGTGATGGCTTTTCCGGGTTTGATATTTACCCGTAATAGCGGAGGGCTGAGGGAAAGACCATAGCCGGCGGCGTGAATCATGCCAGGAGACAATAGTGTAATAAAGATAAAGATGAGAAACAGGGGGATTTTACATTTTGTGTTCATATTAGAAGGAAGGAATAGCTATATATTGGATGTTATTTTGGTAGGTGCCTGCGGCTTGCGTGCCGGAAATATTTACCTTATATGTAACTGTAGCGGCGGAGGCGGTGGCAATTCCTACTCGGCTCATAACTGTAGCCGGCTGATCTGCATCTTGGATCGGAAAGGGGCGGAAGTAAGTGCTGTCTACAAAGTCGGCTGTGTCGACATCGGTGCCTTGGATGTTGTAGCCGAATCCATAACGGGTGCCGACTGTCCAAGGAGTGGCGTCGGACTGCGTGCAGGTGGAAGCCAGGTCGCAAGAAGTATCGGCAATGGTGGCAACGCCATTTGAAATCCTGAGCGGATGGTCTTCGAGTGTTTTGACGGTGTAACCATAAGCACTACCCGTAGTAACTGTGAGAATGTTGGTTAGAAGACTTGGGGTGCCGGGGATGAGACTGCCGTAGTTTAGATCTAGATTCGAGATGGTAAAAGTAAAAGGTGTGAGACCTTGTATATATTGAAATCCCGCTTTTATGATATACCCCGCCGAGTTGAACTGTCCTTGTACTGTTTGGCCGACGGTATCAGAAAGTCTATACGAAGCTGATGATTTGTTTCCGCCGGTCATGTTTATAGTGCTCATGTCGATTTGAAATGAGGGAGAAATAAGAGTATCGGCAAGAACCGTAGGGTGAAAACAAAATGTGAAAATGAAAGCAACTAGAAGATACAATATGGGCTTATTTATTTCAAAGAATGACTTTTTTTGAAGAAAGTGCTTTGGGTTGTGGGGGTTGTTTTGGTTCGCATGTATCGGATTTGATATGGTTTGCACAGCCGAATGGAAAATGGATGATACAGTGAGACTTTGCTCTTGAGGGGACCGAGAAAACCCGAACATTCTATTGATCATTTAAATCTATAATCTGTTCTTATCGGATTCCGTTTCAATTGACTTTTCCAACATGCTAGCCGATGAATATAGAGTAATCATGTCGGTTTGAATCGCTCTTAGTTTTTCTACAATGGCTGGTGGAATAAATAACTCTCTACCTTTGGAGTTGAAGTACATGACAAGGTCGGTGGTGGCGTTTAGTACGGAGGCCATAGAGGGTTTGGCTTGTTTGGAAATCCAGAGAAGGCTTTCGGTTTCGGTTTCTTCAAGAGCCGCTTGTAAAACTTTTATCTTACCCTTGTCTTCCAGCACCTCAAGATAGTTGCGGGAGAAGATTACCGCGATTGGGGTCATGAGGATCAGGGAAAATAAATTGATGATTTTATCGGTATTCATGGAGGAATAATGCTGAGAGATAAAAATAGCTACGATCAATAAAGACGCAACCACGGCTTGAATAGGTTCAAAGAGAAGCGCCAGAGCAAAGAAAAGTAAATCCAGAAGAAAGAACAAAGGGGAAGTAATGCCTCCGGTAGAAAAGACCAAGAGAAGGCAGATGGTGTTCAGAATGATCGTAGAAGGGAAGCTGATAGATTTTTGATTAACTGATCGTGAGAAAAATTTCAAGCCGAAATAGAGCAAGGTGAGAGCTCCTGTTAGCTGAAGATTGTAGCCGGATAGAATTGGGTTCGAACTCCAAAGCCAGGTAAGAATAACGGAGAGGGTGATGTACATAGTATGAAGGAGAGACAGAGGCATATTCTAATAATAATACATTTCGAACGGGTAGGTGAATTAAGTTTCAATTTTCAATTAACAATAAGACAGTTACTGTTGCAGGATGTGATTTGTATGAAATATTACGCGGAAATTATAACAGTCAAAAATCTGTGAAATTGATATGTTTTGTTCTCGTACTATCACTTGCATATATGAAGTGATTACATGTTTGAGCTGGAATGGAAGTATTACCGCAAATGAATACGGGATATTTTTGGAGATAGCGCCACCGAATTATCATGCGGAAATCGGTAAACCCCGCTTTAATATTTGATCTAGAAAGTGATAGTGAGAATATCGAAAGCCGGTTGTATGATTATATTGGTGACCGAAATTATTTGGAAAAAATTTGGGAAACTGACCCATTTGGACTATCTCCTAATCCTTTTCTTGAGTATCGGAGTAATAGTCTCGGGTATAAGCCTTTTTAGGGGCATTTGGGGAGGTGGCCGTGCTCAGGTGGAGTATCTGGATGCCTCCTCTTCGACTATAAGTGATGAAAAAGGGGTAATGATAAAGAAAATAGTAGTTGACGTAGAGGGTGCGGTAATTTCAGCGGGAGTTTATGATTTGCCGATAGGGTCCCGAATAAAGGATGCTTTGATTGTCTCCGGAGGATATTCGGAAAAGGCAGATCGGTCGTATTGTGAAAAAAACTTAAATTTGGCTCAAGAACTGAAGGATGGTCAAAAGATCTATATTCCATTCGTCTCAAATACCCCGCCATCGGCGGGGTATGTGGAAGCTAAACCGGAGAGTAGTGTGGTCAATTTGAATACCGCATCAGTCCAGGTTTTGGATACCCTTTGGGGGGTAGGCCCTGCTCGCGCAAATACTATCGTGAAAAATAGACCCTACGGAAGTCTGGAGGAAGTGGTTTCTAAGGGGGGGATGACCAAGCAAATATATGATAAAAACGCTGACAGAGTAGTGGTTTTTTGAGGAATGAAAAATCGTTTTTTACTTTTAATTTTTTTGCTCAGTTTTCGTTGTGTTCTAGGGTGGGTAACTACGTTATCATTTTCGACCCAAGACAGAATCCGAGTTACCGGATACCCCGACACATTATATCAAGATACTACAATGTGCATCATCAGGATTGATCGATTTTTGTTTTCGTCTGAAGAAATTTGCGCAAAATATATAGATACGGAAATTCGAGTAATTGGCACTGTTGGAAAGCCATTGATAGACAGTTTTGGGGGAAATTTATGGCTTAACAGCGCAAAAATAGAGAAGTTAGACAGAACTCAAGAACTCAAGAGCCCAAAGACTCAAGACAGCGGATTGGTTACTAATTTCCGTGAAAGTTTGGTTTCTGTCTACAAAAAATATATGCCTGAACCAGAAGCAGGATTGGTCTCCGGGATTGTGTTGGGATATAAAAAAGATATGGGGCAGAAACTTTATCAACAAATGATAAAGAGCGGAGCGGTTCACATCTCAGTTGCTTCTGGTTACAATATTTTACTTGTAGGCGGGATGGTTTTGTCTTTGAGCTTTTGGCTGGTTCGACGAGCCGTAGCTATTTGGATTGCTTTGGGTGCCATGGTGTTTTATGCCTTGTTGGCCGGAGGAGATCCGCCTGTAGTGCGAGCCGTCTATATGGCTGGACTGATGTATCTGGGGCAGTCGCTAGGTAGGGGAACCAAATCCGGCTGGGTCTTGACTCTAACGGCTTGGGTAATGCTAATGATCGATCCGGTACTTTTGTCCAGTGCAAGTTTTCAGCTTTCGGTGGCAGCCAGCTATGGTTTGATGGTGGTGGAGCCGTGGTTATCAAAAAAACTTGTAGCCGTGGTTGGAGATGGATTGATAAATTTTGCCGGCAGTATAGGGCTTACGACTACTGTGTCGACAATGCTACTAACCATGCCAATAATTTGGTGGCATTTTGGAAGAATGAGTCTTGTTAGTATAGTTAGTAATATTTTGATACTACCGTTTGTACCACCAATGATGATGTTTGGGGCAGGAATGCTCTTGTTTCCCGGAATATTTTCCTTACCTGTTTACGCTTTGTCCCATTGGATAGTGTTGATGATTCGGTTCTTTGGTGTCTAACGTTCGGAGTGCGCAAAATATCGTGCTCGACCTCCGTCCCTCGAGTACGAGTGCGGATCCGCTCCGCGCGAAATTTTGCTTGCCCTCCTGCACGTTTTAAGTTTAAGATTGGTTTGTGAATTGGAAAAGGTGGGGGATTATCATTGCCGTATTGTGGGTGCTGTGGGTGTGGCAACAATGGCCGGATGGGAAGCTTCATGTTGTGTTTTGTGATGTAGGGCAGGGAGATGCTTCGGTGATCGTTTTGGGGACATTTCAGGCGCTGGTGGACACGGGAGCGAGTGAGAGTAAATTGACTGGATGTTTGTCTGAGGCGATTCCTTTTTGGGATAGAGAAATTGAAGTAGTTTTTCTGAGTCACTCAGACAAAGATCATGCGGGGGTACTGATGAAGTTAAAGGGTCGGTATTCCATTGGACGAATTGTAGAGAAACCGAACACTAAAGATATTGTTAGATATGGAGATTTACGTTTTGATATATTGAAAGGAAGCGAACTTGTGGTGGATAAGGTGATGAAGGGAGGAAGTGAGTCAAACGAGTCTTCGGTGGTGATGAAATTGATATACGGAAACTTTTCGGCTCTATATACGGGAGATGTAGATACTACGACGGAATTGGCACTAGTGGGGAAGTCTTTGCTAACACAGACGGATGTCTTAAAAGTATCGCATCATGGGTCCAAGTATGGTTCGACCAAAGAGTTTCTGGAAAAGATTATGCCTAGATTAGCGATCCTTTCGGTGGGGGTGAAAAATAACTATGGCCACCCCTCAAGTGATACTTTGATGCGATTAGAGGCAGTGGGGGCAAAGGTGTTGAGGACAGACAAATCGGGAACAATTTCGCTGGTGACTGATGGAAAAGAATTGAAAGTGTTTACGGAAAAATAATTAGGGTATTGATCTTTGGGAAAAATGTGTTTAGTATGAATATAGATACCTAAGAAGTATCTCATGCTTGTGAAACGCTAGGAATGATGGAGAGGGTTGTAGACGTACAATTTAAACCATTATTTATCTCTGATCAAGATCGTTAATAAGCAGGGTTCTAGTTGCACCTTGCAGGTTTTTATTGGAGGTGTTAGTGTTTGTTGATTAGGGGCGAGGGTAAAACCGAGCCCCTTTTCTTTTGGCAAAAAACCCCGCGTATGCGGGGCTGGTGAGACTGATGTCTTTATTCAGGAGCAGGACAGAGGAATCTGTCATGGTCGGCGGGTAGTTTCACAATATATTTGGAGGTTACCCACTCGGTTTTACCATCGGCATAGATGACTGAGATCTTGTCGAACAGGGGGAAGATCAGTCTTTCCGGTTTGTACCAGCCGAGTGTTCCCTCGGGGCCGGTGGGGCTGACATAGCCATGATTGTTTTCGGCACACGGCTGTCCGTCCAAAATTACCGTTTTTCCTGTCATGACGGCGATTTCATCACCCGGTTTAAGAATAGCTGGTCCGGTCCAGGCAAAGAATTGAAAGAAAAGTCCGAATGTGACGATAATCGCAATAACGGCCAGCGTATTGATAAGGAATTTTTTCATTTTTTTCTCCTTCACGAATGAATGTGCGTATCTGGGGTATTGTATCATATGAGCTATGGGATATGATAGTGTGCTTCCAATACGTTACAATTGAGGGATGAGATTTTCACCGAAAGTACACAAATTGGGTAAACTGCGAGTAGTCCTCGTGCCGGAGGAACGGGAAAGCGTGACCGTGCGGGTGATGGTGGGGACGGGAAGCCGCGAGGAGAGTGACCAGGAGGCGGGTAGTGCCCACTTTCTTGAACACTTTGTATTTCGAGGTACGAAGAAATTTCCTGGAATGTATGATGTGACTGAGTCAGTGGAGAGAGTGGGTGGAACTACTAATGCCTACACCGGTCAGAGTGAGATGGGTTTCTGGGTGAAGATGGATAAGGGAAATTTGGAGTTGGCCGCCAAGATTGTGGGACAGCTAATTACGGAACCGATATTACCGACGGAACATTTTGATAAGGAGAGACGGGCGATTTTGGAAGAGCTGAGAATATATGAAGATCGACCAAATTCTAAAGCGGCGGAAGAATGCGAGAAGCTATTGTTTGGTAAAACAAATATGGGTAGGCCCATTATTGGAACCATAAAAAGCTTAAACGAAATGACTGTAGGTGAGTTGAGAAAGTATTTTAAGAAATGGTTTGTGGCCGAGAACATGGTGGTAGGGGTGGTCGGTGCTTATGGAAAAGATGAAGAAGTTCTCGAAATAATCAAAAAGGAGTTCGCAACATTGATTGATGACAATCGAAAGATGCCTGAGAAAAATAAATTCGTCTGGGACGTACAAACAGAACCCAGATTGAAACTCACCAGCCGTAAAAATGAACAGGCGGCGGTGGTGATGGCGTTTCGAGGTATCGATATGAATGATAAGCGAAGATGGGCCTTGGAGCTAGTCAATATTGTTTTGGGTGATGGCTGGATATCCCGGCTATTTAAAGAAGTCCGTGAAGAGAGAGGGTGGGCGTATGCAATAGGCTCCGACGTTGATCAATTTTCAGATGCGGGCTGTGTTTTGATTGGAGCTGGTTTGTCAAAAATTAACTTAAATGAGGCAGTGAAGCTGATTACGGAAATTTCATTCGGTCTCGCCGGCGATAGTAAGTGGCAGATAACTGCTGAGGAGCTGGCCACAGCTAAAGACACTTACAAAGGGCGGTTGGCTTTGTCCTTTGATCGGCCAGAGGAAGTGCTGGGGTCGGCCTTGGAAGATACGACTTTCCGAGAGAAGATATATAGTCCTGAAGAAATGATTGAAAAGGTTGAAAAAGTCACCTTGAAAGAAGTCCAGGATATTGCGAAAGAAATATTTAAAAGAGAAAACCTGAGCATTTCGGTAGTGGGTGACTATAAAAAGTTGGATTTTAAGATCTAATCGGTGTAAATTTGATAAAGATGGCAAATACAAAAACAGGACCGAGGGAGTACAAGACACTGGCAATAAACAATACGGTAATTATTGACCCGACCAAGTACCCGAGTAAGCCAGATGGGTGGGTGATGGAGGCGGCGGACTTTTCTGAGCTGTCATATTTCTTGGGTTATAAATTCGATCCGAGAAGTATGTACACGATATTTTCGACCAAGAATATCGGTCGGGGTGGACACATGGAGAGCAGGTCGAAAATGGTGACGGTAATCTCCGGAATGGTCTATTACTGTCTGGTGGATATGAGACCGGGTGAGGAACAGGGTAAGGTGTGTGAGTTCTTTTTGGGTGAGGGAGAAAAATCGATGGGAAAATCAGTACTTGTTCCAGAAGGGGTGATTGACTACTTTGTGCCGGTGGGTGGTCCGGCCATGACGCAAGGAATTGGGAACCGGCCATACAATAAATTTGATAACAATATCACCTTAGACATGTTTGATCCGGAACTGGGCTTGAAAAAATTACCCAAAGAGGTGGTTCATCATGTACCGGAGGGAGAAAACTTGTCTATCTTAAGTCTTAAACAATTTATGAAAATATCAAATGAATAAAATGATTAACGATGCGACTTATGCTGTGACCGAGATGGCCGGAACGGGTAGATATTGGTTTAAAAGAGAGTTTTGCGATTTGAGACATGGTCGAACCAGAGTAGTGTTGGTTGCGGTAGAGAATGCTGGCTGGCAAGGGCCAGACATGATAAGCGGACTGTCTTGGAATGTATCCGTAGAAGATAGAAAAATACAACAGACATGGAAGCTAGTGTTGATGAAAATAAATGGTGAAGACAAACTGATTTTTGAAAGATATTCTAAAACGAGAGATGGAATAAAAGGGGAAACTTTTAATTTGGCTTATTTACCTACATGGATCGTTGAGGAAGTTTCTCAGGTGGCAATGGAAATGAAGCAGCAACAAATGGATAACGGTGGCGTGAACTTTTTGAACAATCTGGTCACAAAAATTGAACAGGAAAAAGTGGTGGCAAGGTCCGGTTTATCAGCCAAAGTTGAAGAGTTGGGAATTGGAGGGTTGTATCATATTTTGTCTACGACACGGGGAGATGAAAGAGGTAGTTTTAGAGAAGTTGCCAGATTTCCGGAGGTAGAACTTTTGACCGGTTATGACTTTGTCGGGAAACAGGTTAATCATTCATTTTCGACTTATGGAATTTTGAGAGGCTTCCATGTGGAGCCGTGGGCAAAACTAGTGACGGTAGTTTCCGGGCTGGCCTTGTCATATCTGATCGATTGCCGACCAGGATCCAGGACCTTTGGCAAAATGGCTAAGGTTTTTTTGGGATATGGCCGGACGCCGGAGGGGGAAGAGATCAAAGGAGGGGCTCTGTTTATTGAGCCAGGTATTGGAAACTCGGTTTTGACTCTTTCAAACCACATGGACTATAGCTACGTGGTCGATGATCTATGGCGGCCGGATACAGCTCTCTATGCTGTGAACCCGATGGATCCCAAGCTGGATGTTCCATGGACCGACTATGTGCCGGCGGACAAGATAGTGAGATCTGAGAGAGACCAGAAATCACCGAGCTTTGCAGAATTTACGCAGAAAATTAAGGTAGGGAAATAGAGCCTAGATTGATTTTATAGGGTGTTTGCGGTAAAATCTATGGGCACAATAACATTTCAATTGGAGGTCTCATGTTTACAAGAAATTTAGATTTTGTCCTGGGTCAAGGCTTGCGTGAGGTCGAGCGACGTAACGGCAAGGTTTCTGGGCGTTTCTATCATGGTTTCAAGCATTCTTCGATGGTAGTGGAGGCTGTCCTGACCCTGGCTTTGCGAGCAGGATTATCAATTGAGACAAGAAATTTGGTTGTCATTGCAGCCGCATGGCATGATGTGGAGCAATCGCTGGGGTCCGGAAAAAACGAGGAAGAATCGGGCAGGCAGGCCAGCGAGTTCATGGGTAAAAACGGATACTCCGAGATGGAGATGCGTGTCGTTCAGAGCCTCATCTCAGGAACAGTCTGTACTTGGACCGATGGGGTGATGCATCAGCAGGCCGAAAATATGGACTATGTGGCCAAGTTGCTGGCTGACGCCGATCTGTGCTCATTGGGAGCAAGCCATGAAGATTTTGCTGAGATGTCTCTCCGGCTGATGGCAGAGCTTGCCAAGAAACCAATTTCCACACTAACCCGAGAGGAGCTTCTCGGTGGATGGAAGAATCAGGTGAGGTTTATGACCGGAAGAAAATTTCTGACGGCTGAGGCCAACGTGCTGATGGGGAAACAGTTTCTGGAAAATTTGGAGTATGCCAAGAAAATGGCCGGTCTGTAAATACTATTCTCTCGGGTAAAACCGGGGGAATTTTTTTTGATATGCTCACCAACCTACCTTGTGGAAAAACTCAACTATTTTTTTGGTTTGGGAGGGTGTTTTTGCTCACTTGCCTTGATACTGGCGCAGATAGGGCAGTAAACCGGCTCAGATTTTTGGTTTCTTTTATCTAGGTTTTGTTCGTAGTCAGAGTATACGAAAGTATTTTTGCAGTTTTGGCAGATGAGAATTTTGTCCGGCATATGGATGTATTATACGCATAAAAAAAGCCACCTGTGAGCAGGTGGCTTGATCGCGAGACTAACAAACTAGTAACAGTCAACCTGCTCGGGGAAGGTGAGGAACCAGATACCTTCCTCGTTGGTCCATTCCAGAAAATTTCTCGAATCGAGATTGTAACTGACTCGCCATTCCCAAGATAACGACTCAACCCCATTATCTGTTTTGGATTCGAAGAGTTTTATGCCGTCCTGATAACACGCCAAGACGGATGGAGTGGTTGATGGGGTGTATGTGTTGTTATTTGCGTCGTGGGTGACAAGGCCAAGGCAGGGGGCTCCTTCCTGTCTGGTGATTATTCCCATCGGGGTAAGGAGGGAGTTGAACACATGCGTTCCCTTATTGTCTGACCACTTCCAAGTGTTTCTTACTTGATGGATGTTGGTGGCTGACTCGTCGGTCTCAACGATTTTTGACCCACTATCCCAGCAGATCAATTTCAGAATGAGCGGTGGAGAGGGTCGAACGGGAGGGGTCGATGGTTGAGCCTGGCTGGGGGCACAGGCGGCAAGAAGAACCAAAGCCAAAAGGCTGATCAAGGCAAAACGGAATTTCATGATTATTCTCCTGTGTTAGGGTACAAGTTTGAGGAACAACTGATTGTACCACGATGCTATGAGATACCTTCATCTTGTTCTAATAAAGACCCCGCCTGAGGGCGGGGATGAAATTTATTTGAAGGTAGGGGTCATGTAGCCGTGAACGGTGAGATTCTCGACCGAGTTTGAGTAATGGATGTTTGGATAATAGAACTCGATTAATTCGCCATTGGAATCATACCGAACACTTTTTGTGAGGCGACGGGCGAAGATGTGTTGGACATCGTTATTTTCGAACTCCGTTTCGATGCTTTCGATAACGAATATGGCAGAGCCTCTGGAAGCATCAAAGGCACCTTTATCAGATTTGCTTTTTTTGGGCAATTTTTTGCTGTAACGGAGTGCGTGTGCTACCCTCTCCTCTTCAGAGAACGATTCCTCAATAATGTGGGTGCCGGGTTCACCGTCAATAGCAATAACCGGTGTGTCGACGGTGAAAAAATCTGCTCGACTTCGGTAGCCATAGGCGAACTCAGCAGAGCTAATCTTGGCACCACGGCGAAGTTTGGAATTAGGCATGGGGGACTCCTTTTGTGAATGGGCGAATCGATCTGAGTGTATTATATACACTAATAGCCTATAAGTCAAGTGGGGGTTTGTGGACTTGAGGGGAGTCGAACCCCTGTCTTGGCAATGCGAATGCCATGTTATACCGCTTAACTACAAGCCCTTCAGAGGCGCCCTGCCTGCCGGCAGGCAGGTCTACCAGGTGAGCTACAAGCCCGTGACTAGATTTTAGCAAAAAAGCCATGAAAAACCCGCCATCATGAATGGCGGGTTGATATGAGAAATTATTGAACTACACCTGCGTGGAGGAAGTTTTCGAGTAGATTGGGTGAGGTAAATAGATTTCCCATTTCCCACGCTTGGCGATCCATCTGAGAGCAAGCGGCTGGGAAGGCATACACCTTTCCAATGGCGTTCACAAACGTGAGTGTTTGGGAAGGAGTAACCTCGACCCAGCTAACTTCGTGAGCCCACCAAGCGTCGTCACCAGTGACGTAGGGGAACGCGACTTCGATGAGATACGTTTTTCCCGCATCCAAGGTAAAGTTCCCTGGAGTTTGACTTTCCCAGATAATTTCAGGGGAGCAATTGGCTGGGATCACGCTCACGGTGTAGGCCATAGTGAACTTTATCTCACCGACTACGCAGTCTGCGTGGATAACTTGGTTTACTGTGGGGTAAAAGGTAGAAGACAGTTCGGTGCCTGTTTGGGAGTCTGTTAGGATACACTGTCCGACGAGACTATTGGAGAAGAGGCTCTCGATTTTGGCATAGGTGATGACAGTGACCGGCTGACCGGCAAGGACCGGGGAAGGTGTGGTGAATAGAGCAGTAGTCAGAGTACCTTGCCTGAGAGCGAATCTGATTTCCTGGTTTGCGCACCAGAAGTCGTAGGGAAGGCTGGTGCGAAAGACGGCCACGGTTTGCTGGCAGCCGTATGAAACAACTGTTGGCAATTCCGCAGGTGTCTCTGTCGGTGCGGGGATGCTGGTAGCCGTGGGAAGGGTGGTTGTGACAGGGAACGTAGTGGTTTCAGTGACTAGATAGGTTCTTCGACAGGCGGAGACCAACAGCATTATGGCACAAAGTCCAAAAATTGTTCTGCGCATTATTTACCTCCTCCGCCAAAGGCGGATCAGTGATTTAAAGTTCTAAGTTAATGAGGTTGACAAAAACCTATAGACATTATACAATATGCCGTGTAACTAACCTGATCTTTGGAGGAGTGTATGGACCGTTTGTTGTTTTACATCATGGCTATTGCTCTGTTGGGTATGGTCTATTCTCTGGGGAGGCTGAGCAAGTGCTATATCATGCGATATAAGTACGATGAGAGATGGTGGAGAGAGTGGAAGCAGTATTTTTTAAATATTGCGTATACCTGTGCAGCCGTTGCCGCAGCCGTTGCCGCAGTAAGGTTGTTTTTTTAATAATGTCAGCCTGAAGCCCCTTTTTGGTGGGGCTTTTTTTGTGCCCAAAAACCACCCTCTCTTTTTCTTTCATTAGGGAGAAACAATAGCAGGAATGTATTTTTTTAAAGTCCTCGCGAAAATGAAACAGATTTGAGATATTTTATGTCGTGTAGGTGATATCATAACACTAAGTTGGACATATTAGAGGCTAATTGATAATATGTCGGATTGGACGAGCGGGAATAAGGTTTTTATTTGTCTGATGATAAGGTAAAATATATTGTGTTGGGCCTGTAGTTCACCGGTAGAATATATCCATGGCATGGATGAGAAGAGGGTTCAATTCCCTCCAGGTCCACAAGAAAAACCCCGACACTTGGTCGGGGTTTGCGGATCAGGCTGTTTCTTGAGGGAGAGTCACTCCCAGAACTTCAGTCAAGTATGTTTCGATGGCCGTTTTAAAGAAGGCGGTTCTGGAGACATCGTTGATTATTACCCAAACCATGCCTTGAGTTTTGGCCGCTTCAAAAGATATGTTTCCAAACTGTCGGCCGTTCTGGTCCAGAATATAGATATTTGTTTGTTTTGAAGGATGGTGAGTGTCAGAATGGGCTTTGACTCCGGAAAAATGAAGCGCCCAGATGGCAAGTTCCTCGGGAAAATCATAAACAGCCAATCTTTGGGCGGGGACGAGATACTTTTTGTGAAGTGTGGGTGTCGATTTTGGTTTTAACAAGCTGACCACCTTTCGATATAAATTGTCAAGATTACAAATACATATTGTACATTGACGCGACAGTCTGAGGAGGGAGGAAAAGATTATTTGGTGGTTGCGGAAGGGGTGGCGGAACCGCTTGTTGGAGGAATTAGTTTTTCGAGTGATTTGATTTCCTCAAGAACCTTGTTGTAATCGTCCGAGGGTTGAGTGTATTGCAGACCCGCCTTTGCGTACTGTAACGCACGGGGAAAATCTTTTTTGTATTTGTAAATGGCGGACAAATTGTAGTATGGAATGTCCCAATTTTGTTTTAGCTCTATGGCCTGGCTGAATAGTTTGATCGCCTGATCCGTATCTCCAAGATTAAAGAATAAAATTCCAAACTGAAGTCGAAGACGAGGATTGGAAGGGTCGAGAATAATGGCTTGGTTAAGGTGAGCGATAGCAAAGTTCTCGGCACCGTCTGCACTGCCGATGAAAGATTGATAAATATTGGCCAGGTTTTCGTGGGAGTTTACGTTTAGTGGATCAAGAGTGGCGGTCTGTCTGCCGGCATCAATGGCGCGTTGCATATATTCGGTAGCGTTCTTTTTTTCTTCCGCAGTAGCATCCTTTTTGTTTAGGATGGCGATGGCTATGGTCTTGTAGAACTGTGAGAGGGAAAGGGGGTAGGTGCTGTTAAAGGGGTCGAGCTTTTGGGCGTTGATTGCTTTGAGATATGCTCCGACTGAATTTGTCTTGACGAGTTCTCCGGCCTGTCTGGAGGACACTGAAGCGGCGTAGGCCGGCAGAGCGTAGAACCAATAAATCGAGATTAGAAGGGTGGACGCAAGAGTAAGAATCCAGGGAAGGATAAACGCGGAAGGTGAATAGTGTTCGGACTTCGATAGCTCATGATAAATACTTTCCTGTTCAGATTTGGCAGAGATGCTGAGATTAATATCCTTGACTCCCCTAAGTCCAAATAGCTTAAATTCGACCGTGAGGGCGATAAGAGAAACAAAGCCAAGAACAATAGAGACTATACCTGCAGGAATAAAGATGAAGGTAAGAAGGGTGGAGATGAGAGTGAGTGTCAGGAAAACAAAGGAGGGGTTATCTATATTGGCGGCGCGATGCTTAATAGAAATAAGAATTGGCTTGGTAAAAGAGATGAGGAAAGAGAGAGCCCCGATAATACCGGTGGTAGTAATAAGGGTTAGAATAAAGCTACCTGATTCGGGGAATCGATAAACCCAGAGAGTATTATTCAGATTTAAATACATTGGTCTGAGCCGAGTGAAAGTGGTGAGATATGTTTCCGGTCCGGAGCCGAGTAGAGCCGTTTGCCAATTTTTGAAAGTGTCGACTGCGATAGACCAACTAGCCCGATAGGGAAGTAAAAACAATACTTGTTTACCGTTTTGAGGAAGGATGAGGGTAAGGTTGATAAGACTAGCAACAATCATAAATATTGCCGAAGCGAAAAAAAGAGATTTGGTGAGCCGGTTTTTACTAACTATCAAATAGCCGATGGAGGAAATGAGAATAGGAATTGTAAAGGCCAAGGCGGGAAGGATGCCTCCGGTGGGGTTGAAGGACTTATTGCTAAGTAAATCGGAGGAAATGACTTTTGAAAGTATGTCGAAGCGGTGCAAAATGGTAACCAGACTAAGGACTGTGGCCGAAGAGATCAATCCGAAAATGACCGAATTGATAAGTGTGCGATTTTTTTGTGAGGAAGTTGAGGTGATAAAGATAATGACCAAAGAAGTAAGAAGAGCGGTTTGACCAAAAAGTGAAACGTGTTTCACCGGACTTAGCCAGACAGACGAGACTATGTTGGCAAAAGATAAGGCGATCAGGGGAAAAAAAGAAGGGGAGGTGGTGATGGTAACCTTGCCTCTCGTTAGACTGCGGACACACCAGGCAATAAGAGATAAGCTAGCTAGAAAGCTGACTAAATAAAATTTGTTGAAATTGAAAAAATCGGTAGTGGTGGGTAAAAAGAAAAGTGGAGTTAAAAAAGCCAAAATTAGAGGTATGAACCGTAAAATTTGAGTTGAGAGCTGGTCTAACTTTCCTCGCATACAGACATTTTAGGGATTAACGATATGGTAGTCAATGTATCGAACCGAGTCAGAAGGAGTATTAACGGAAATAACCATTTGGCCACCCTGTTTGCTTTTGACCGAATAGATGGATTTGTCGTCAGAGCGAGGTGTCAAATATATTTGACTAGTGGCCTTGATGTCAGAATCGGTGATGGAGACTTCGACTAATCCGGCTGAGATGGTGGCGGTTTTGTCCGTGATATTGCTGGCACTTTCTGGAACTACTCTCGTTTGTGCCGGAACGGTGGATTCGTTGGGGGCGGCGATGAGGGGGAGTTCGCGGTTATTAGTTGTTGGTTGTTGGATAGGAGAGATGGATGGAGTAGGTTGGGCAGGCGAATCATGATTCGCCCCTACATTCGAAAGGATGCCTTGTGGGAGGGGGGAGATGAGAGAGCCGGTGGGCTGGGAGGACAAATAACCGAGAATGATGAGAGTGGTGGGAACAAAGAAGAAGACGCATGAAGCGACAACAATAGCGACCGATATGGTCGAATGTCCCTTGGGAGGAACAGCATTGGTAAATTCGATGATCATAACGTAATTGTAGTACAGACGGAAGGGTTAGTAAAATGAACTTGGAGTGATGATATAATTATAGGATGAGCATTGAGCTTAAACATACAATGTTTCTTCCTACAGAGGATAATTTTGCGACGAAAGGTTCTCGATCACTCAAAAAAGAGGTCTGGGTTAGTCGCAGATCAGCTCTTTCTTGTGGTGGTGTATCAGTCATACCTTTGGTCGGTTTGGACTCCGCTATCCAGGAATATTCTCACAATAGGCGGATTTGCTGGCAATTTGAACCACATCCTGGATTTGAAAAGATGATTTCTAAAGATAATACGGAGGGAATTGGGTCATTTGAGATTAGCATAATGGGAAAGGATAAGCTGTGGAAGTATCTGAATGAGACCGCTGAAAGGCTTTCGAAAGAAACCGAAACATCTGTTGATCTCAATTTTCTCACTCCGTATGAGGCGATTAAGCTTGTGTGCGAAACAATTCAGGACAGGGTTGCTTACGAGTACTTGATTATCGGAAAAGAAGGTAAAAGAATGGTTGAATGTGGAGAAATAAAGAAGACGTTACGGCCGGAGTTAGTGGATCTTTGTAAAGCTAATCCAGACAAATTTGATAGTGAAACGAAAAAGCTTGAAATTAAGATCGACTCAATGACTGCGGACCAAATATTGGAAGGTGGTTTTGGAGTGTGTCGTCATATAGCAGCTACGGCGTCGACGATGTATGGTCTGTTGAAAGAAAGACAAAGAGGATTGATGCTAAATGGAACTTATTTGGCATATCACGGGCAGAATGTTGGCAATCAACAATTGCGATCGATAATTGAAAGTCATTCGTACAATATTTTTTTGGTGACCTCACCAAGTGGTGAAGTGGCTATCTCTATAGTCGATCCCACTTGGATGCTTGATGAGGACTCTGAGCTTGACTATACGTGGAAGAGGATTTCTCAAGCGTGTTCATTTTTGAGTGAATACGGAAGAAGTATCGGAATGAAGGATGTAGAAAAGACCGTGTCAGCATTGGTCTCAGAGGGAGTGTCAAGAATGGAAAATTATTTCTCCGAAAATAAATTGTCTCTATATTCTAATGGAGATGAACCGTGTGTTTCTGAGTTTTTGAGTGACTACATCAGCCTGATAGATCAGGGCAACGTGGGGAGATCCGGTGAGACACTGTCGCACATGATTAGGTTTCTGAGCAATTATGATTGTGATCGGGTAAGGGCGTTGCTCGAAGTTTTGGGCCGACCTTCGTACGAGTTTGTCAACTGTCAAGATGAAAAAACCATCCAGAGAGGAAGGTTCGCTGAGCTAAACAGGGAACTTAAAAACATCGATTTTTTGTCAGGATCGAAGATGGATAACCTAGTACTTACTGAGACACTGATGAGAACGATAGACCAATTTTCCTTGAAATGGTTATTATTTTTGGAAAAGAGAATAAGAAA